>DASTRO010000297.1:0-21663 GCA_035761165.1 Gemmatimonadaceae bacterium
TGTACGCGCTCTACTGGCTCTCGCAGGAGGCGTTCGCGCTCCTCGTGCTGGCCGCGGTGGCCGTCCTGCTCTGGCGCCGCATCGTCGTCCGGCCGCGGCGGCTGCAGGGCGACAACGTCCACTCGGGCGACGCCATCTTCATCCTCGGCATGATCGCCGCGATCATGCTCACCATCTTCCTCGCCGGCGCCTTCGAGTCGGTGGCCGAGCCGGGCGCGGTGGGGATGTCGCGACCGATGGGCTACGCGCTCGGCGGCGCCTTCGCCGCGATGGGCATGTCCCCGGAGGCCGCGCGCGCCGGCTTCGTGGCGGCCTTCTGGGCGCACGCGCTGCTCGTGCTCGGCTTCCTCAACTACCTGCCGTACTCCAAGCACCTCCACGTCATCGTCTCGCTCCCCAACGTCTTCCTCTCCAACACCAGCGGACCCGGGCAGAAGGGCGTGATGCGCCCGATGGACCTGGAGGCGGAGGACGCCGAGTCGTTCGGCGCGGCCGACGTCACGCAGCTCACCTGGAAGAACCTGCTCGACGGCTATGCCTGCACCGAGTGCGGGCGCTGCACCGCGGCGTGCCCGGCCAACCTCACCGGCAAGGTGCTGAGCCCACGCAAGATCGTCGTCAACACGCGCCAGCGGCTGATGGAGCTGGCGCCGGTGGCCGTCGGTGACCCGGACGAGTACCGTGACCCGTCGCTCGTGCGCGGCGAGGGCGCGGACGCGGGCAGCCAGACGCTCACCGGCGTGCTCGGGAACCGCCTCCTCGACAACTACGTCACCGAGGAGGAGCTCTGGCAGTGCACCAGCTGCCGCGCCTGCGTGCAGGAGTGCCCGGTCTCCATCGACCATCTCGACATCATCAACGAGATGCGGCGCTACCTGGTGCTGAGCGAGTCGCGCTTCCCGGCCGAGCTGCAGCCGGCGTTCGAGAGCATGGAGCGCAACGGCTCGCCGTGGGCCTTCAGCCCGGCCGACCGCGCCAACTGGGCCGAGGGGCTGGAGATCGCGACGATGGCCGAGCTGGCCGAGCGCGGCCACACGCCCGACGTGCTCTTCTGGGTGGGGTGCATGGGCTCGTTCGACGACCGCTCGAAGAAGATCGCGGTCGCCGTGGCGCGCATCCTCCAGGCGGCGAACATCGACTTCGCCATCCTGGGCCAGGAGGAGAGCTGCAACGGCGACCCGGCGCGCCGCATGGGGAACGAGTACCTCTACCAGATCCTCGCGCGGACGACGATCGAGACGCTGGACCGCTACCAGGTGAAGACGGTGCTCACGATGTGCCCGCACTGCTTCCATCAGATCGGCAACGAGTACCCGCAGCTCGGCGGGCACTACGAGGTGGTGCACCACTCGACCTTCATCCAGAAGCTGCTCGAAGAGGGGCGCGTCCCGCTCGACACGGAGGAGGGGCAGGCGCTCACCGTCACCTACCATGACAGCTGCTACCTGGGGCGCTACAACGACGTCTACGAGGCGCCGCGCGAGACGCTGAAGCGCGCCCTGCCGGTGGTCAACATCGTGGAGCCGACGCGCACGCGGAGCCGCGGGCTGTGCTGCGGCGCGGGGGGCGGGCGCATGTGGATGGAGGAGACGCAGGGGAAGCGCATCAACGTCGAGCGCACGGAGGAGCTGCTGGCCACCGGCGCGGACGCGGTCGCCGTCGCGTGCCCGTTCTGCATGACGATGATCTCGGACGGGCTGAAGCAGGCCGACTCCGAGGTGCCGGTGCTGGACATCGCCGAGGTGGTGGCGGGGCGGCTGCAGCCGTCGGAGCAGCCGGTCGCCTGAGCCCCGGCGCGATGCCCGAGCCCTGGCGCCTCCCCCGGACCACGCCGCTCGCAGCGGCCGCGGCGCTGGTGGTGTGGGCGTGTGGCGACGCGGGCGCCGGCGCGACCTGGGCGGGCACGGTGGACACGCTGCCGAGCGGCGTGATCGTGGCGCGCAACCCGGCCACGCCCGTGCTCGACATCGCGCACGGCTGGCGGCTGGAGGAGACGCTGCGCATCGGCGCGCTGGAGGGAGACGGGCCGGACGTCTTCAGCGACGTGCGGGACGTCGCCGTGGGCGAGCGGGGCCGCATCTACGTGCTGCAGCGGCAGGCGGCCAGCGTGCACGTCTTCGACTCCGCCGGCCGCTTCCTGTACGCCGCCGGCCGTGCGGGCGAGGGACCCGGGGAGCTCCGGGCGCCGACGGGCATCGCGCTCGACCCGGAAGGGCGGCTCTGGGTGGCGGACGTCGGCCGGAGGCTGTTCCTCGCCTACGACTCCGCGGGTGCCCCGCTCGAGCAGCACCGCCGCAAGGTCGGCAGCTATCGGGGGGTGTGGGGTGGGCGCTTCCTGGCCGACGGTCGGCTGGTGGAGCCGTTCGCGGCCGTGTGGCGGTCCGATGGGGTGGGTGGTCATGCGGTGTTGCGCTTCGACAGCACGTTCGCAGCGCGAGACACGCTGCTCTTCCGCCCCGATCCGCCCGACGAGGACGAGGGCACCTTCGTCTTTCGCGACGGCCGAGCCCGCGCCGCGATCAACGTGGCGATCCCCTTCCATCCCACCCCGACGGCCGACATCGCGCCGAACGGCGATCTCTGGTCGGGCGAGGGCGCCGACTATCGCCTGGTGCAGCGGCGGCTCGACGGCGATACGCTGCGCATCGTCACGCGCGAGTACGAGCCGGTGCCGGTGGTGGACGAGGACCTCGCCGACTTCCGCGAGCGGGTGAAGCGCTACGGCACACCGGACGAGTCGCGGATCCCGAAGGTGAAGCCCGCCGTCAGCGACGTGACGGTGGCCGCCGACGGCACGCTCTGGGTGCGGCTGCATCGGCCGTACGGCGAGACGGGCGCGGTCTTCGACGTCTTCGACCGCGACGGCCGCTACCTCACGCAGGTGCGCGCGCCGGTCGACCTCGCGCTCCATCCGCCGCCCGTCATTCGCGACGGTGCGCTGTACGGCGTGGCGCGCACGGAGCTGGACGTGCCGCAGGTGGTGCGGCTGCGCATCGTGCGACCGTGAGGAGGCGAGGGACAGGATGAACAGGATGGACAGGATGCACCCGGGTCGTTGTCTCGAGGCGCTCGGCGCTCGCCTGTCGTCGTGAGCGGGCGCGGGGAGCGAGGGACCTCCTCGCCGCGGGCCGTGGCGCTTCGGGCCCGGCGAGGACGCCGGCCAGTGGGAGAGGACCCGCTCGTGGTTGACCGTCACGCTGCCGTGGCGATCCTGCCCGTCCTGTCCGTCGTGGCGGCGTCTCCAGCGCAGCCGCCCGCGCGTCGCGGGGACGAACAACTAGATTTCTAGTTGACGATCGCCCGCCGTGGCCGTACACTCCGCTCGCGGTGGTGACGCATGCCGCGTCGCCCGGAGACGAGGAGCGGCGGATGATCGGAGCGGGACGGCGATACACGACACCGATGGGGTTCGCCGGCGTGGCGTGCCTGATGGTCGCCTGTAGCGGCGACGGCGCGGACGCGAGGACGGCCGCCGTGGTGCGCGACAGTGCCGGCGTGCAGATCGTGGAGAACGCCGCCGCCGCGTGGAGCGAAGCCGAGGCACCGCGCCTCGCCGACGCACCGGCGCTCGTCATCGGCGATGCGAGCGGCGAGGGCGCCGATGCGCTCTATCGGGTCGCCGCCGTGCACCGGCGCCCGGACGGCCGGCTCGTCGTGGCCGACGGCGGCTCGGCGCAGCTCCGCATCTACGGCGCCGACGGCGCGCTCCTGCACGTGGCCGGCGGTGAGGGCGGCGGCCCGGGCGAGTTCCGGCGGCTCACCTGGCTCGACGTCGGCGCGGACGACTCGATCCTCGCCTACGACGCCGGCCAGCGCCGCTTCGCCGTGTTCGACGACACGGGCGCGTTCGTGCGCGTCTTCGCGCCGGCGGCCACTGGCGACCGGCCCACGATCGCCCGGCCGGTGGCGCTGCTCCGCGACGGCGACGTGGTGGCCACGCAATCGACGCTGCTCGGCGACGGCCCGCCCACGCTGGACGCGCCGGTACGCGACACCGTGGCCTTCGTGCGGATCGGCCGCGACGGCGCCGTGCGCGAGCTGGCGGCGCGGGTACCGGGCGACGAGCGCGTCATTCACATGTCGCCCGGCGCGGTCGAGATCGTCACGCCGCCCTTCGCGCCCCGGCTGGTGGTCGCGGCCGACGGCGATCGCCTCTATGCGGCGCGCGGCGACGGCTACGAGCTGGCGCAGTACGACACCACCGGTCGCCTGCTGCGTCTCGTTCGCGTTCCCGGCCTGGAGCGGCGCGTCGCGTCCGAGGACGTCGAGGCGCACATCGAGCGGGTGACCGCCGGCACCACCGACCCCGCGGCCAGGCAGCGCCGCGCGGCCGGGCTCCGGGCGCTCCCCGTGCGGGAGCGCATGCCCGCCGTCGCGCAGCTCGTCGTGGACGACGCCGGCCGCCTCTGGGCCATGGACTTCCTCGCGCCGCGCGACAGTGCCGCGACGTGGCGCGTCTTCGACGCCGAAGGGGGCTACCTCGGTACGGTGTCGATGCCGCGCACCTTCACCGTGCACGAGATCGCGGATGACCGCGTGCTCGGCGTCTACCGCGACGAGAACGACGTGGAGCAGGTGCGCGTGTACGCGCTGGAGGACGGCCGGTGACTCACCGTAGCGACGCCTCCAGCGCCGTCGCCGCGTTCGTCCCCTCGTCGCGGTACTTCACGATCACCGGCGCGTACAGCGAGAGTCCCTGCTCGGCGCCCCAGTCGCTGCTCGTCACGGCGCGACTACCGGGCACGACCACGGCGCCGGCCGGGATCTCGAGCGGGCGCTCCCCGGCCGCGCGGTAGACGCGCTCGCGCACCAGGTCGTACACCGGCACCCCGCGCGTGAGGATCACCCCTGGCGCGAGCACGGCGCGCGCGCGCACCACCGTGCCCTCGTAGACGCCGCAGCTCCCGCCGACGAAGACGTCGTCCTCGATCACCACGGGCGACGCGTTGACGGGCTCCAGCACCCCGCCGATCTGCGCCGCCGCGCTGAGGTGCACCCGCGCGCCGATCTGCGCGCAGGAGCCCACGAGGGCGTGCGAGTCCACCATCGTCCCCTCGCCCACCCAGGCGCCGACGTTGATGAACATCGGCGGCATGCAGACCACGCCGCTCCCCACGTGGGCGCCGCGCCGGATGGTCGAGCCGCCCGGGACCACGCGCACCCCCTGCTCGAGCGGGAGCCGCTGCGTGGGATAGGTGTGCTTGTCGTAGAAGCGGAAGGGCGACTGCGCGCCCGGCGACATGTCCACCACGGTGCCGGCGCGGAAGCCGAGCAGGATGCCGCGCTTCACCCACGGCACGGCGCGCCACTGACCGTCGTCGTCGCACGCCGCCGCGCGCACGGTGCCGTCCTCCAGCGCGGAGAGCAGCTCGTCGATCACCAGGTCGGTGTCGGGTGGGAAGGGCTGGCCGGCCGGAACGGCGACGAGGGCGGCGATGCGCGCCTGGAGGTCGGAGTCGGGGAGCTCGGGCATGCAGTGGATACGGACGGACGGGATCAGAGGGCGCCCGCGGCCCGCAGCGCCGCGCGCACGGTGGCCTCGTGGCGCGCGTCGAGCGGGACGAGCGGCAGCCGCAGGGCGTTCGTGAGGCGCCCCAGCATCGCCAGCGCGGCCTTCACCGGTATGGGGTTGGACTCCACGAACGCCGCCGTCATCCACGGCACGAGCCGCGTGTGCAGCGCGCGCGCGCCTGCCAGGTCGCCGGCGAGGCAGCACGCCACCAGGCGCGCCATCGCGCGCGGCGTGGCGTTCGAGACGACGCTGATCACGCCGTCGCCGCCCGCCGCCATCACGGCGAGCGTGAGCGCGTCGTCGCCGGAGAGCACGCTGAAGTCGTCCGGTCGGTGCAGGAGGATCTCCTGGATCTGCGCCAGGTTGCCGGACGCCTCCTTGATGCCGACGACGTTGCGCAGCCCGGCGAGCTCGAGCGTCGTGCGCGCCTCGATGTTCCCGCCGGTGCGCCCCGGCACGTTGTAGACGACAATCGGCAGGTCGGTGGACTCGGCGATGGCGCGGACGTGGGCGACGATGCCGCGCTGCGGCGGCTTGTTGTACATCGGCGAGACGTGCAGCAGGTGCGTCGCGCCCGCCGCACGCATCCGGGCCGAGAGCTCGATGGCGCGCCGCGTGTCGTTGGCGCCGGCGCCGGCCATCACCGGCACGCGTCCGTCCACCGTCTCGACGGTGATGCGCACGACCCGCTCCTGCTCCTCCGGCGTCATGGTCGCCGCCTCGCCGGTGGAGCCGCAGGGCACCAGGAAGTGCACCCCCTCGGCGAGCTGCCACTCCACCAGCGCGCGCAGCGCCGGGTCGTCGATGGCGCCGTCGGCGGTGAACGGGGTGACGAGGGCGGTGCCGCAGCCCGTGAGGCGGGAGGTGGCCGTTGCCGGCGTGGGGGGGGCAGGGGCGCTGGTCATGGCTGCAGGAGGTCGTCCATCGTGAAGATACCACGCCGGCCCGCACCCCACGCCTCGGCCAGCCAGCCCGCGGCGAGGAGCGCCCCCTCGGCGAAGGTGCGGCGGTCGCGCGCTTCGTGCGTCAGGCGCAGCTGCTCGAAGGCGCCGTCGAAGAGGAGCTCGTGCGTGCCGGGCACCGCGCCCACGCGCACGCTCGTCGCCGGGATCGGGCGCCCCAGCGCGGCCGCGGCGCGGCGCTGCAGCTCGAGTGCCGTGCCCGAGGGGGCGTCCTGCTTGGCCGCGTGGTGCGTCTCGACGATGTGCGCGTCGAACGCCGGGAGGCGCGCCATCAGCGCGGCCGCGTACTCGGCGACGCGCCAGAAGACGTGGACGCCGACCGAGAAGTTGGGCGCCCAGAAGAGCGCGCCCTCCGCCTCGCGCACCGCCGCCGCCACGCGCTCGCGCTCGGCCAGCCAGCCAGTGGTGCCGACGACGACCGGCACGCCCGCGCGCGCGCAGGCGATGGCGTTGTCCGGTGCGGCCGCGGGCGTGGTGAACTCGACCGCCACCTCGGCGCCCGCCAGTCGGTCGCGCGTGAGCGCCGCGCCGCCCGGGTTGTCCGCGGCGCCGATCTCCGCCACCACCGGCCAGCCGCGCTCCTGGGCCAGCGCGCGCACCGCGCGACCCATCTTGCCCGTGCCCACGAGGGCCAGGCGCGGCGCGCTCACGCCGAGCCCCCCGGCGCGGCGGGCACCGCCGCCACCGCCTCCGCCCCGGCCGCCGCGTGGCCGAAGAACTCGGCGTGCACGGCGCGCATGGCGGGCTGCAGCTGGTCGGCGTCGACGATGAGCGTGAGGTTGATCTCGGTGGCGCTCAGCGAGATCATGTGCACCCGCAGGTCGCCGAGCGCGGCCAGGGCGCGGGCCATCGTGCGGCTGCCGCCGCCCAGCGCCGAGCCGACGAGCGAGAGGATGGCGCGATTGCGCTCGATGACCACGTCGCCGAAGGGCGCCAGCTCCACCAGCAGCGCGTCCAGGTGCGACGGGTCGTCCACGGTCATCGACACCGAGACCTCCGACGTGGCGACGACGTCGATGGAGACGCGGTTGCGCTCGAAGACCTCGAAGATGCGGCGCAGCACGCCGTGCGCGAGCAGCATCCGCGGCGAGCGCACCTTGACGACGGTGACGCTGGCCTTGCCGGCCACCGCCGTCAGCGCCCGCTTCGGCGCGTCGGCCGTGATGCGCGTGCCGCGCCCCTCCGGCCGCCGCGAGTTGTAGATGAAGACCGGGATGCCGCGCTTCACCGCCGGCGCGATCGTGCTCGGGTGCAGCACCTTGGCGCCGAACGCCGCCAGCTCGGCGGCCTCGTCGAACCGGATGTGCTCGATGAGCCGCGCCCCCGCCACCACCCGCGGGTCGCCGGTGAGCATGCCGTCCACGTCCGTCCAGATCTCGATTGCCTCGGCGTCGAGCGCGGCGCCCAGGAGCGCGGCGCTGTAGTCGGAGCCGCCGCGGCCGAGCGTCGTCGTCACGCGCTGCGCGGTGCCGCCCACGTAGCCGCCGAGCACCGGCAGCTCGCCGCTCTCCACCAGCGGCAGCACGTGGCGCCGCGCCTCGCGGGCGATGGCGTCGGGCAGCGGGGTGGCGCGCGTGTGGAGGTCGTCGGTGACGATCACGTCGCGCGCGTCCACGTGGCGCGCCGGCAGGCCGAGGCGGCGAAAGGCCGGCACGACGATGGCGCTCGAGAGCAGCTCGCCGAAGGCGGAGATGGCGTCCTGGCTGCGCGGGGTGTGATGGCCCAGCACGGAGAGCGCCTCGGCCAGGCTGGCCAGCTCGTCGCACATGGCGCTCACGTCGCCGCACAGCTCGGTCGCCTCCTCGCCGGTGCCGAGCAGCGTCTCGACGGCGGCGAGGTGGCGCTCGCGAATGCCCTCCACTAGGCGCAGGGCGACGATCAGCTCGCCGCCCGAGGCGCGCTCGGAGATCTCGAGCAGGGTGTTGGTGACGCCGGCCATCGCCGAGACCACCACCGCCGCGCCGCGGTCGAGCCGGGTGCGCGTGATCGCCGCGGCGCGCGCCATCGCGTCGGCGTCGGCCATCGACGTGCCGCCGAACTTGAGGACGATCACGCGCCGGCGGGCGGCTGCGCGCGCACGCGCCCCAGCGCGACGAGCAGCTCGGCGTTCAGGACCGAGGCGCCGGCGGCGCCGCGCACCGTGTTGTGCCCGCAGGCCACCAGGCGCAGGTCGAGCAGCGGATCGGGGCGCACCCGGCCGACGGTGACGGTCATGCCCCGCCCGCGATCCGCGTCGCGGCGCGGCTGCGGCGGCCGCTCGTCCGCCTCCAGCACGACGATGGGCGAGGCGGGCGCGCTCGGCAGCGCGAGGTCGGCGATGGGGGAGCGCCACTCGCGCAGCGCCGCCACCGCGTCGGCGGGCGAGGGGCTGCGCTCGAACTCCACCGCCATGCACGCCGTGTGGCCGTGCTCCACCGGCACCCGGTTCACCTGCGCGCTCACGCCGAAGGCGGCCGCGCGCACGGCGGCGCCCTCGCGCGTGCCGAGCATCTTGCGCACCTCCTGCTCGATCTTCTCCTCCTCGCCGCCGCCGATGTACGGGATGACGTTGCCGAGGATGTCGAGCGACGGGACGCCGGGATAGCCCGCCCCGGAGACCGCCTGCAGCGTCGTGACGAAGAGGCGCCGGAGGGTGAAGGCGCGGTGCAGCGGCGCCAGCGCCAGCGCGACGACGATGGCCGCGCAGTTGCCGTTCGCCACGATGCCGCCGTGCCAGGCGCGCCGCGCCTGCTGCGTGTCGAGCAGCGCCAGGTGGTCGCCGTTCACCTCCGGGATGACGAGCGGCACGTCGTCGTCCATGCGGTGGTTGCGGGCGTTGGTCAGCACCAGCCGTCCGTCGCGCGCGAACGTCTGCTCCGCCTCGCCGGCCACGCTGGCGTCCAGCGCCGAGAAGACGATTGGCGCGCGCACCGCCGTCGCGTCGCACGGCAGCACGTCCAGCTCGGCCACCGCCGGCGGCATGTCGCCGCCGATCCAGCGCGCCGCCTCGGCATACGGCCGCCCGGCCGAGCGCTCCGAGGCCGCCACCTCGGTGAGCACGAACCAGGGGTGGTCCACCAGCAGGCGGATGAAGGTCTGCCCCACCGCGCCCGTCGCGCCGAGCACGGCGACGGGGATCGGGGCGGGCGGGGCGCCGTTCGTCGGTGCGGTCATCGGCCATCCTCCAGCAGCGCGCGCACGAGTCGCACGTACGCATCCACCGCGCCGCGCAGCTCCGCGACCTCGATGTGCTCGTCGGGCGTGTGCGCGACGTGGATCGAGCCCGGCCCGAAGAGCAGGGGGGTGCCCCAGCGCGAGAGGAGCGGGATGTCGGTGGTGTACGACATCGGCTCCGTGGCGAAGCCGGGGATGACGTGGAAGCGCTGCGCGGGGATCGTGGAGCCGTACTGGATCTCGGCGCGGTCGCCCACCCAGCGCTCCACCGCCGCCTTCACCTCCTCCACCGGCCCCACCAGGCGGAACATCATCTCCGCCTCGGCGCTCTCCGGCACGACGTTGGCCTCCGTGCCGCCGCGGATGGTGCCGATGTTCACCGTCGTCGCGCCGAGCACCGGGTCCGTTGGAAGCACCACGGTCCGGAGCTCGGGGAGGAGGTCGAGCATCGGCTCGATGGCCGAGCGGCCGAGATGCGGGTAGGCCGAGTGCGCGGCGCGTCCGCGCGTGCGCAGCACCACGCGCAGCGAGCCCTTGGCGCCGGTGGCCAGCCTGCTCTCGGTGGGCTCGCCGTTGACGAGGTAGCGGCTCGTGGCCGGCAGGTTGTTGGCCGCGCGCGCGCCGTCGGAGCCCTTCTCCTCGCCGACCACGAAGAGCAGGTCGACGCGCTCCTCGCCCGCGTCCACCAGCCGGTCGGCGGCGGCGAGCATGGCCGCGGCGATCCCCTTCGCGTCGCACGCACCGCGGCCGTAGAGCCGGTCGTGCTCCAGGCGCGGCGGCACGTACGGCGGCACGGTGTCGAGGTGCGTGGAGAGCGTCACGCCGCCGCCGGCGCGCGACGCCCACACGTTGCTGCGCCCCGGCGTCACCTCCTGTACCGTCACGTTCCAGCCCCGGGCGACGAGTCGGCGCGCCACGAACTCGACGGCAGCGCCCTCGGCGAACGTCGGCGATTCGATGGCGAGGAGCTCGGCGGCCAGGGCGACGACGTCGGTCATGGGCGGGAAGGTAGTGGGTGCCGGACGGCGCGCCAGCCGCGCCGCGGTGCGTCGCTCAGCGCGGCGGCGCGCCGGGTCGCGGCGGCAGCCAGAAGTGGTGCAGGGTGATCGTCTGTCGGATCTCGCCCTCCTCGAACGGCACCGTCACCGCGCGCTCCATCTGCAGCCCGCGGCGCGCGCACTCGTCGAGGAAGAGCCCGACGGCGATGCGTCCCGGATCCGCCACCCACGCCTCGCCCTCGGGCGCGAGGGTGCGCGCGAGCACGTCGGCCACCAGCTCCGCGTACGGGCGCTCGTAGAGCACGTCGGAGGCGACTACCACGTCGTAGCGCGGCAGGTCGTCCGGCAGATCGCGCCAGTCCAGGTTGCGCGTGGCCGGCAGCACGCCGGCGTGGCGGAGGACGTTGAATTCGGTGAAGCGCAGCGCGTCGTCGTAGTAGTCGCTGGCCGTGACCGTGAAGCCGGCGGCCGCGGCGGCGGCGCAGGCCAGGCCAAGCCCGCAGCCCAGCTCCAGGTACTGGCGGCCAGCGCCGTGCAGGCCGCGCACGTGCGTCGCCAGGGCGGTGGACGACGGCCAGATGTCGGCCCAGTAGGGCAGGCGCTCGTCGCGGGCGAAGTCCTCCTCGCTGATCAGCAGGTCGGCGCGCGCCGGCCGCAGCAGGTGGATGGTCTCGCCGGCCACCATCACCTCGCTGTCCACGACGTCGAAGGCCGCGCGCAGCGCAGCCTCGCGCGCGGCGAGATCGGCGGCCGTCGTCACCAGCACGGCTCCGCGGCGTGCAGCAGGTCGTCGCCCAGCGGCAGGGCCTGCAGCCGCGCGCCGGCCTCGAGGCGGGGCGTCTCCGGGGGCACCACGAGGAGTGCGTTGGCCCGCGCCGTGGAGGTGAGGAGGTTGGAGCCCTGCGGCCCGGTGGGCGTGGCGTGGAAGCCGTCGTCGCGCACGCGCACCACGGCGCGCAGCAGGTGCGTCACCCCGCCGGGGGTGCGCACCGGTGCGTCGAGCGTCACCGGTACCGACGCGCGGTGCGGGTTGGCGTGGCCGAGGAGCCGGCGCAGCAGCGGCCGCGCGAACAGCTCGTACGTCACCTGGGCGGAGACCGGATTGCCCGGCAGCCCGAGCCAGCGCATCCCGCCGAGGGCGCGCAGTCGCCCGAAGGCGGTCTGCGCGCCCGGTCGCACGGCCACGCGCCAGAAGGCGAGCTCCAGTGCCAGCGCGCCGAGCGCGCGCTGCGTGTAATCGAACGCGCCCACCGAGGCGCCGGCGGTGGTGATGAGCAGGTCGCACGACTCGGCGTCGCGCGCCCGCTCGGCGATGGCGGCGGGATCGTCGGGCACGATGCCGAGATCGAGTGGCAGGCCGCCGTCGCGGCGGATGGCGGCGAGCAGGGCATGGCCGTTGGACGCCACCACGCGCGCCGACGTGCGCGCTTCGACGGCGCGGTGCGCCGGCACCAGCTCGTCGCCCGAGCCGAGCACCGCGGCCCGCGGGAAGCGGGTGACGCTCACGTGCGTGCAGCCGAGGGAGGCGAGGAGGGCGAGCTGGGCGCCATCCAGCCGCGTGCCGGCGGGGAGCGCCACCTCGCCCTCGTGCACGTCCTCGCCGCGCGGCCGCACGTTGCGTCCGGCGTCGCGCCCGTCGCGCACCACCACGACGTCGGTGCCACCGTCCGTGTCCTCCACGCGCACCACGCAGTCCGCGCCGACCGGCATCGGCGCGCCGGTCATGATGCGCACCGCCTCGCTGGGGCCCACCGGCCGCGCGGGCAGACGCCCGGCGGCCACCGTCTCCAGCACGCGCAGGCGCACCGGCGCGTCGGGCGTCGCACCCCACACGTCGGCGGCGCGCACCGCATAGCCGTCCATCGCCGAGTTGTCCCACGCCGGCAGCGTCAGCGGCGCCCGCTGGGCCGTCGCGAGCACGCGCCCGAACGCATCCTCGAGCCGGATGCGCTCCGGGGGCAGCGCCTCGACATCGGCGAGCACCGCGGCGGTGGCCTGGGCGAGCGACAGCAACGGGTGGGAGGGTGTGGGTCGGGACGTCAGGGCGTCGCGACGGGTCGGAGCTGCATCGCCGCCAGGTGCGCCGCGATGGCGTCCTGGACGCGCTCCACCTCGCGCGTCGGGGTGGTCCAGTTGTTGGCCAGGAAGCTGAAGATCAGTAGCGTGCCGTCCGCAGTCGTCACGTAGCCGGAGAGGGAGCGGGCCTTGTCGATGAAGCCCGTCTTGGCGTGCACGTTCCCCTGCGCCGGTGTGCCCTTCATGCGGTTCGCGATGGTGCCGTCCACGCCGGCGATCGGCAGCGCGTGGTAGAAGACGGCGAACGCGGTATCCTGCTGGGCGCGCGCCAGCACGCGGACGATCGTCTCGGGGGTGAGGTAGTCGTGGCGCGACAGGCCGCTGCCGTCGCGGATCACGTAGCCGTCCGGCTCGGCGCCCCAGGCCGCGAGCTGCCGCTCCACCACCGCGCGCCCGCTGTCCGCGCTGCCCACGCCGGTGCCCTCCAGCCCGAGCGTGCGCAGCAGCAGCTCGGCGATCTGGTTCTGCGACGGCTTCTCCAGCAGGGGCATGATCTCGCGCAGCGGCGGCGACGTCAGCGTGAACAGCGGCGTGACGACGCGCGTCGAGTCGAAGGGCGCGGTGGCCGGGTCGGCGATGGTGATGCCGCGGCGCTCCAGCGCCTCGCGCAGCGCCGCCAGGAAGGCCGCCTGGGGATCGCGGTGCGCGACCTCCAGCTCGGCGCTGTCGCCCGGGGCGATGGTGCCGGTGAGGAGCGCCCCGCCGGTCGCCGTGCCCTGGATCTCCAGCGCCTCCTTCGTGCCCACGGGCCCGGTCACGGCGCGGACCGTCGCCAGCGGATAGGTGGTGGCGGGGCGCACCGTCACTTGCGGCACGTCGCCGGCGTGCGCACCGCCGCGCACCAGCACGCGCGAGAAGCCCTCGTTGAAATACAGCTCGTCCACGCCCGCCGAGTACGGGTAGTCGAGGTCGTCCCAGGCCCAGCCGAAGCCGAGCACCGGACCGGGCATGCGATCCGGCCCGGGGAGCACGCGGCCGGCGATGCGACGCACGCCGCGGGCGCGCAGCGAGTCCGCCGCGGCGAGCAGCGGCGCCATGGCGTCGCCCACGGCATGATCGCTGATCGTCGGATCGCCACTGCCGGTGACGACCAGGTCGCCCTGCAGCACGCCGTCCTCGATCGCCGGCCCGCCATCCCGGGTGGCGACGCCGAAGGCGGTCTGGAAGCGATAGTCCGGTCCGAGCTGCGCCAGCGCCACCGTGCCGGTGACGATCTTCATGTTGGAGGCCGGCATGAACAGCTTGCCGGCGTTCCGCGAGTAGAGCGTGTCGCCGCGGTACGGATTGACGACGAGGATCCCCCAGTGCGCGTTGCGCCACTCCGGCGCGGCCACCAGCGAGTCCACGAAGACGCGCAGCGCGGCGCGCGGCTCCAGCGGTGCCGACGGCGCGGCCGGCGTGGGCGTGGCGGACGCGCGCGGCGGTGCGCAGGCGCCCGCCGCGAGCCCGCTCACGGCGAACGCCGCGGCGGCGGTGAGATGGCGCGGGAAGGGCAGGGCAGGCGTTCGCATGCTCGGACGGGTGCACGCGCCGCACGCGGCGCCGCGGCTCAGGCGTCGGTCGGACAGGCCAGCCGGCGCGCCTCGCGCAGTGCGGTGGGCGTGTTCACGTTGAAGAAGAGACGTCGCGGGTCGCCCCAATCTACAACCCGGGCGTGCGGCACGCGTTCCACGCGCAGCCGCGCGAGCAGCGCGCCCAGGCGTCGCTCGCCCTCGGCGAGCACGACGTCCACGATCGCGAGGCTGCTCGACGCATAGTACGCACAGAGCGGCTCCAGTGCACCGTCCGGCGCGCTCTCCGGCACCACCGCGTCGGCGCCGCCGCGCTCGCCCCGGCGGCGCAGCTCGCCGAGCAGCGAGGGAGAGACGAACGGCATGTCCCAGGCGACGGCCAGCACGGCGCCCGGCGCGTGCGCCAGCGCGGCCTGCAGCCCGCCGAGCGGGCCCGCGTCGCGTACCGTGTCGCGCACCACCGGCGTGCCCGGCAGCCACGCCGCCGCGTCCGGGGCGTTGGCCACGAGCAGCAGGTCGTCGCTCACCTGCGCCAGCGCGCCGGCGACGCGGTGCAGGATGCGGCGTCCGCCCACCAGCTCCAGCCCCTTCGGCCGGCCATCCAGGCGGCTCGCGGCGCCGCCGGCCAGGATCGCGCCGGTGCAGGGCCGCGCGGCAGGCGCGTGCATCGCCGGGGGCGCCGCGTGGCGGGCGGCTACGCGGCGCCGCCGTCGTACCGGCAGCGCAGCGTGTCGTCCTCGGCGATGCTCACCTCGGTCACCCGCACCGCGCCGCCGAGCGCCGTCTGCACGCGCTCGAAGATGAAGCGGGCCAGGTTCTCGCCGGTCGGCACCAGCTTCCCGTCGGCGAACTCCGGCACCTCGACGTTGATGTTCCGGTGGTCGAAGCGCTCGAAGACCTCGGCGCGCAGCACGCGGTCGAGCACCGCGAGGTCCACACAGAAGCCGGTGAGGGGGTCGATGGGCCCACGCACCGTGACCTCGCAGACGTAGCTGTGCCCGTGGAAATGCGGACGGGCGCAGGGGCCGAAGGTGGCGGCGTTGCGCGCGTCGTCCCACTCGGGGCGGCGGTAACGGTGCGCGGCGGCGAAGGTGACGCGGCGGGTGAGCGAGGCGACGGGCATGGGGGTCAGGCGGAAGTTGCAGGGCGCGAGCGGCGCACGGAGCCGACCCGCTCGCGCCCTGCAACTTACACCTGGCCGCTCCCGCTCAGTGATCCTCGCCGTAGACCTCGGGGCCGCGCTGCGTCCCGCTCAGTCCCTCGGGCGTCGCCCGGTCGGGAGGCGAGTACGACTCGCCGCGCTCGATCGCGTCCTGCAGGTCGTGCGTGCCGTAGAGCTCCGCCTCCAGGTCCTCCACGCGGTGGTCGGCCTCCGGGCTGAGCGGGCGCGGCGCGTCGCCCAGGATGTAGTCGCCCTCGTCGCGCCCGCCCGCGGCGTCGTCGGCGCCGGCCTCCTCCTCGGTCCGGCGCAGCGCGTCCACCACGAGCTCGTTCTCGTAGCGCTGCAGGCCGATCACGTCGGTGAGCACGTGCTCGGCCACGCGCAGCTCCTCCTCGGTGCCGACCCGGCCGAGCAGGTGCACCACGCCATCCTCGACACGCACCGTCACGTTGTCGGTGTCCACGCCGCCGTTGTCGGCCAGGCGCTCGCGCACCAGGTCGCGCAGCTCGCCGTCGTCCAGGTCGTCCAGGTCGTGGATGTCTTCGAAGTCGCGCGCCATGTCACCTCCGGCTCGGTCCGCGCCCCGGTGGCGGCCGGCGCCGGGCGCGCCTATCGCCAGAACAGATAGGAGAACCCGACCGTCAGCGCGGCGTTGTGCTTCCAGACGTTCTGCTTCTGCGAGGGCGTGAGCACCGCCGGCACGCCCGTGGCCGGCGGCGTGTAGTAGGTGCCCGGATAGCGGATCTGATAGAGGTGGTCGGTGATGTCGGCGCGCAGCTGGAAGCGGCCGCCCGGGACCCACCGTACTCCGCCGCCGAAGGTCAACGCAAAGGGGGTGCCGAATCGGTAGCCGCCGGCGTCCTCCCCCTCGAAGCTCGTCGCGACTCCCAGCCCGCCGGCCACCACCGGCACCAGGTGGTGCCAGCTCTTCTGCCCCGTGAGGTTCATCGAGATCCCGACGTCGAGCAGCCCCAGCGCGAGCCGGTCGGTGCCCACCGTCCGCTCGTCCGGCGCCTTCGTGGGGTCGATGACCGTGCGCTCCGAGCGGGCCACCGCGGCGCGGGCGTAGAACTGGGCGGGGCCGCCGAGCCGGATCTCGTAGCGCAGACCGAACATCGGCCCGCTCTGCGGCGCCACGCCCACCGGATCCTCGGACGCGGCGTAGTAGCCACCGAAGGCCGTCATCTCCTGCCGATAGACGATGTCACGGAAGGGGCTCTCCGCCGGCGTGGAGCCGACGTCCTGGGCGCGCGCCGTCGAGGCGGCTGCGGCCAGGAGCGCCGCGAGCGGCAGGGCGGTGGGGCGCAACGGCCGGCGCCGGGGGGTGGGTCGCGTCACGTCGTCGTTCACTTGACTGGATCGAGGGTTCGCAGGTCGACGCCGGTCATCTCGGCCGGCCGCTCGATGCCGAGCATCGACAGGATGGTGGGGCCCACGTCGCAGAGCGCCCCGCCGGCGCGCAGCGGGCGCTCCCCGTCGGGATCGAGGACGACGAGCGGCACCGGGTTGGACGTGTGCGCCGTGTGGGGCCCGCCCGTCTCCGGGTCGATCATCTGCTCGCAGTTTCCGTGGTCGGCGGTGACGAGCAGGCGCACCCCCGCGTCGCGCGCCGCCGTCACGACGCGCGCCAGGCAGCGGTCCACCATCTCCACCGCCTGGATGGTGGCCGGCAGCGATCCGCTGTGCCCCACCATGTCGCCGTTCGCGTAGTTGCACAGGATGAAGTCGTGCGACCGCCGCGCCAGCGCGCGCACCAGGACGTCGGTGATCCCCGCGGCGCTCATCTCCGGGCAGAGGTCGTACGTCGCGCAGTCGCGCCGGCTCGGCACCAGCTCGCGCTCCTCGCCCTTGAAGGGGACCTCTCTCCCTCCATTGAAGAAGTAGGTCACGTGCGGGTACTTCTCGGTTTCCGCCGTGCGCAGCGAGGTGCGGCCGTGCGCCTCCAGCACCTCGGCCACGATGCGCGCCATCGACTGCGGCGCGAAGGCGATCGTCACGTCGAACGTCGGGTCGTACTGCGTCATCGTGACGAGGTGCAACCGCGGCCGGCGCGACACGTCGAAGCCGTCGAAGCCCGCGTCCGAGAGCGCGCGCACGATCTGCCGCATGCGGTCGCTGCGGAAGTTGAAGAGGATCAGCGCGTCGCCGTCGCGCATCGGCGCCACCGCCAGCCCGTCGCGCGCCACCACCACCGGCGGGATGAACTCGTCCGTCTCGCCGCGCTCGTAGGCCGCCTCGATGGCCGCCAGCGGGTCGCCCACCTGGGGTCCCTCGCCCAGGACCGCGGCGTCGTACCAGCGCCGCGTACGGTCCCACCGCTTGTCGCGGTCCATCCCGAAGTAGCGCCCCCCCAGGCTGGCCACCACCGCGCGGTCGCGCGTGTGCGCCAGCAGGTCGCGCATGAAGCCGAGCGCGGAGGTGGGCAGCGTGTCGCGCCCGTCGAGCAGGGCGTGGATGGCCACCCGCCGCACCCCCTCGCGCTCGGCGAGGTCGACGAGCGCCTTCAGGTGCGCCTGCGACGCGTGTACCCCGCCCTGGCCGATGAGCCCCATCAGGTGCAGCGTGCCGTCGCGCTCCTTCACCAGGCGGCAGGCCTCGACGAAGGCGGGGTTGCGGAAGAAGTCGCCCGACTCGATCGCCTCGTCGATGCGCACGAGGTCCTGCTTCACCACTCGGCCGGCACCCAGGTTGAGGTGTCCCACCTCGCTGTTGCCCATCTGCCCCGCGGGCAGCCCGACGGCACGCCCGGAGGCCTGCAGCAGGGTGCGCCCGTCGCCGCGCCAGATGGCGTCCCAGGTGGGCGTCTCGGCGAGGGCGATGGCGTTCCCCTCGCGCTGGGGGCGATGGCCCCAGCCGTCGAGCACGACGAGGGCGACCGGTCGCTGGGCGGCTGCTGACATCGACGGTGCGGAAGGGTGGAGGGGTGGATGGGCGGGCGGGTGGAATGTATCCAGCCGCGGGGACCCCTACCAGCGACGGGCCGGTGCGCCGCGATAAGTTGCGGGCCCCCGCGCGCAGCCGTCTGCCTTCCGGGAACCCCGCCCCGCGCATGACGTGATTCCTGACCCCTGCTTCCTGCTCCCTGCTCCCTGCTTCCTGCTTCCTGCTTCCTGCTTCCTGCTCCCCTCATGACCGCCCCCCGACGCCCCCCGACCCCCCATCTGCGCCTCGAGCGACCCGGCCGACGTGGCGAGCGGGGGCGGCGACGCGGCGGCTGGCAGGAGCTTCGCCGCACCCATCCCGGCATCCTCGCCGCCTTCGGCGTCGCGATGCTCGTGCTGCTCGGCGGCGACGCCTGGCTCCTCGAGCGGCGACACGCCTATCGCGCCGAGAGCGAGCGGCTTCGCGCCAGCATGACCGACGTGGAGCGGGAGCGCACCGATCTCGTCCTCGCCTCCGACGAGCGGCGACTCGCCGTCACGCTGGAGCTCCTGCGTCGGCAGGCCATGGCCGACGAGCGGCTCCATGTCGCCGTCGCCCTCGACAGTGGCCGGCTCACCCTCGAGCGCGACGGCATCGTGCTGCGCGCGGCGGCGGTGCGCGTCGGGCCGGAGCGCCTGGTGGGCACGCCGCCGGACACCGTCCGCCTGTCACCGCCGCGCGGCAAGCGCACCGTCGAGCGGGTGCTCGGCCCCGACGAGCCGTGGGAGGTGCCGGTGTGGGTCTACACCGAGCGCGGGCTGCCGGCGCCCGCCGACCGGCTGCTCCCCGGCGCGCTCGGCGAGCACGCGGTGATCCTCAGCGGCGGCGCGGTGCTCTACGCGCTCCCCGACGCCGGGCCGCTCGCCGATTCCGCCTACACGCTGCCCGGCAGCCTCCGGCTGCAGCGCGGCGACCTGCGCGCCATGGCTCCCAATCTCGCGCCGGGCACGTCGGTCTACATCTACTGATCACGATTCGCCCGATCAGGACTCGCTGATCGCCACCTGCCGGCCGCGCGCCATCGGCCGCCCGATCCTCCCTGCTCCCTCCCATGCTCCGCTTCGCCCACTTCCTCCGCCGCGGCGGGCCCGCGGCCTGGCTGGTCGCCGCCCTCTTCCTCGCCACGGCGGCGGCGAGCACGGCGCTGCTCGCCAGCACCCTCGAGGTGCGCTACGAGCGCGACGTGGCGCGCATGGTCTTCAACGACAACCTGGAGCTGCTGGAGAGCGTGCGCCGGGAGGTGGGGGTGCAGGAGGATACGCTGGCCCGCCTGCGCGAGGCGGTCGTCTCGCCGGCCGCCCCCGCCGGCCACGCCTTCATCGTCGTCAGCATCGCCGAGAACCGGCTCTGGTACCGCCAGGGTGACAGCGTGCTCTTCACCGCGCCCGTCGCGACGGGCAGCGGCAAGACGGTGGTGCGGGACGGGAGCGGGGAGCACTGGAAGTTCGAGACGCCGCGTGGCCGCCTGGTGGTGCTGAGCAAGGAGGAGGCGCCGATGTGGGTGCCGCCCGACTGGCACTTCGTGGAGGCGGCCCGCACCCGCGGGCTCGGCGTGGTGCATCTCTACCGCGGCCAGAGCATCCCGCTCGGCAAGGGCGTCGTGCTGACGACGCAGGGAAGCGACGTCGTGCGCCGCTACCCGGACGGCCGCGTGGTGCCCTACTCGGTGCGCGAGGGGCGCGAGATCGTGGCCAACGGGAACATCGTGATCCCGCCCTTCGGCACCAACCAGCGGAAGTACCCCGAGGTGCTCGGCACCCACCGCCTGAACCTGGGCGACGGCTACGCCCTCCACGGGACGAACCAGCCGGCAACGGTTGGCCGCTCGGTCAGTCACGGCTGCATCCGTCTCCGAAACGGGGACATCGCCCGTCTCTACGAGATGGTCCCGGTGGGCACGCCGGTGTACGTGTACTGAGCGCAGACTATGGCGGACTCGTCGGTTAGCGCGGCGCGGCGTTGTTGACCGAACGGACAGTCAGCAGCCCTGGCCGGGGGGCGTCGTGGAGTGGTCGAGCCCGTGACATGCCTCTACCTTCGTGGGTCGGGGCGCTCGGCTGCCTATGGTCGAGCGTCACCGTCGTAGTGCAGCACCGTCGGGGCGGCTCGCCCGGCGCGTGGCGCCATGAGACTCCGCCTGGCGCGGAGCTGCTCTGGTCCTCAGGAGGAGATGTTGAACCCCAGCCCGTCCGTTCGCCGGTGCCTCCGCGCCGGTGCCCGATTCGCCGTGCCCGCCACGGCGGCTGCCCTGCTCGCCGTTGCGGTCTCCGGCGCGCCGGACGCGAGCGCCGCAGCCGCGCCACTCCCCCCCCGGCCCGACACGGTTGCCCCTGAGCCGACCCCGGACGACGGCGGCGCCGAGGCACTGGACGGCGCCGAGCTGGCTCGCCTGCTGGCCGGGCTCACCGGCGACAGCACGCCGCTGGGGTACAGCGGCCTGTTGCGGGCACGGTTCGTCTCCGGCGCGGCGGCGCGCCGCTGGCCGGCGCTGGCCACCCTCTTCGGCCCGGAGGCGGCCACCCGGCCGGGCGTGCACCCGCTCCGCGCCGCGTCGGACGAGCCGTTCAGCCTCGTCACGCTCGTGCCGTTCGAGGCCAAGGAGCGCGGCCGCATCGGCCGCTACCGGATGGGCTCCTGGCCGTTCGAGCGCGGCACCGCCAGCTCGCTGGCCTACGCCAATCCCGCCGGCTTCATTCGCGTCACTCGCGAGAACCAGGACACCCGCGTCTCCGAGCACTTCCGGCTCCGCGAGTTCCTGACGCACGACCAGCGGGCGGTCTGGCCCAAGTACCTCGTCCTGCGGGAGCCGCTGCTCGACAAGCTCGAGCTGCTCATCCAGGAGCTCACGGCCTCGGGGACGCCGGTGCGCCATCTCACCGTGATGTCCGGCTTCCGCACGCCGCAGTACAACGACCGCGGCGTCGGCGCCGGTGGGCGGGCGCAGAACAGCCGCCACCAGTACGGCGACGCCGCCGACGTCTTCGTGGACAACGATCTCGACGGCCGGCTCGACGACCTGAATCACGACGGCCGCGTGGACACGCGCGACGTGCGGGTGATGCTGGCCGCCGTGGAGCGCGTGGAGCGCCGCTACCCCGACCTCGTCGGTGGGGCCGGGGTGTACCGGGCGACCTCGGCGCACGGGCCCTTCGTCCACGTCGACGTCCGCGGCACGCGGGCGCGCTGGTGAGCGCCGTGCCGCACCTCCTCGATCCGCTGCCGCCGGGCGAGCAACCGGCGCCCGCGCCGCCGGCCGCAGCGCCGCGGCCGGTGCGCCACCGGCCGGCCGCCCAGCGGGCGCGGGTGACCTTCCAGAGCGTGGCGCTGGTGCTCGTGGCGGCGCTCGCGATGCTGCACTTCGCCCGCC
>DASTRO010000298.1:0-2829 GCA_035761165.1 Gemmatimonadaceae bacterium
GGGTGCCCGACGCGGCGCCGCTCGTCGCGGCCGTCGAGCAGGCGGTGCGACACCTGGGGCTCGGTCGGTGGCGCCGCGTGGTGGTGGAGGCGGGCGGCTGGCACCTGGCCGTGGCCCCGGCCCCGCACGGGCTGGCGACCGTGGCCGCGCCGCCCGAAGTGCCGCTCGGCCTCGCGCTGCGGCAGCTCGAGCTCCGGGCGCGGGGCGGCGCGCCGGAGGTGACGGCGTGAGCGACGCGCTCTACCGCGAGGTGCTGCGCGCCCTGGCGCGGCAGCGCGACGTGTCCGGCGTGCTGCTCGTCGACGCGCGCGACGGCATCCCCATCGCCTCCACGCTCGACGTCGGGATCGACGGCGACGCGGTGGCGGCGGTGGCCGCGGCCCTGTACGATCGGGGGCGGGACGCCGCGCGCGCCGCCGGGGCCCCCGCCGCGGACATCGTGCACGTGGAGGCGGAGCACGGCGCGCTGTGCGCCGTGGGGGCCGGCGACTTCGTGCTCGCCGCGGTGGCCGGACCGCGGGCCAACCTCGCGCTGCTGCGGCTCGCGCTGTTGCGGGCCCGCCGGAGGCTCGCCGCGTGAGCCGCCACGTCCTCCTCCCCTTGCCGATCGCCCGCGGCGCGTGCTGCCGGCGCGGAGCCTGACCGTCGTGTCCCTCGTCAACTACGCCACGCGCGAGATCACCTGCAAGCTCGTGTACTACGGCCCGGGTCGGGCCGGGAAGACCACGAACCTGCATTACATTTACGAGCAGCTCCCGCCCCAGCGGCGGGGGCAGATGATCTCGCTCGCCACGCAGACCGACCGCACGCTCTTCTTCGACTTCCTGCCGCTGGACCTCGGCACCATCTCCGGCTTCTCCACCCGCTTCCAGCTCTACACGGTGCCCGGACAGTCGTACTATGCCGCCACGCGCAAGCTCGTCCTCCAGGGCGCCGACGGCGTGGTGTTCGTGGCCGACAGCCAGGCGCGCCAGCTCGGCGAGAACGTGGAGAGCCTGCAGGACCTGCACGCCAACCTGGCCGAGCAGGGGATCGACGCCCGCACCCTGCCGCTCGTGCTGCAGTACAACAAGCAGGACCTGCCCCGCGACCTGATCCTCGGCGTGCCCGACCTGCAGGACTCCCTCAACTTCCGCGACGTGCCGCACTTCGCCGCCGACGCGCTGCACGGCCTCGGCGTCTTCGAGACGCTGCGCTGTGTGGCCGAGCTCGTGCTGCGCCGGCTCAGCAGCGGCGTGGCGGGGGCGTAGCATGCACCTGGACGGCCACCTCCGCTTCGACAACTTCGTCGTCGGCTCGGGCAACCGGCTGGCCGCCGCCGCCGCCAGCGCCGTGGCGGACACGCCGGGCACCGTCTACAACCCGCTCTTCATCTACAGCGGGTCGGGGCTGGGCAAGACGCACCTGGTGGGGGCGATCGGCTGGCAGGTGCTGCAGCGCGACCCGTCGCTCGGGGTGGAATACACGACGGTGGACGAGCTGGTGGAGCAGCTGCACGTGGCCATCTCCAGCGGCCAGGTGGAGAGCTTCCGCCAGCGGTACGCACGGCTCGACGTGCTGCTGCTGGACGACGTGCAGTTCCTCACCGGGCGGCGCGAGACGCAGGCCGAGCTGCTGCGCATCTTCAACCTGATGAACGACGCCGGCCGCCAGGTGGTGATGACGAGCGACCGCCCGCCGGCCGAGATCCCGGACGTGGACGAGCGCCTCGTGTCGCGGCTCTCGGGCGGGCTGATCGTGGACATCGCGCCGCCCGACTTCGAGACGAAGCTGGCGATCCTGCGCGGCAAGTGCGCCGAGCGGGGGCTGCACTTCTCCGGGGACGTGCTGGAGGAGCTGGCACGGCTGGAGTTTCCGAGCGTGCGCGAGATGCAGGGCGCGCTGAACCGGCTGGCCGCCCTCGCCACGTTAGGCGGCGAGGCGGTGCTCGCCGCCAACGTCCGCCGCCTGCTCGGCCTGCGCCCCGCCGGCGCGCGGCCCACGCCGGCCGACGCGGCGCCCGCCGACGGGGAGTTCCTGAGCTTCGTGGCCGACGTCGCGGCCGCCGTCGCCACGCACGTCGAGGAGTGGAAGGCGCAGCTCGGCGAGGCGGCGGCCGCCTGGGCGGAGCGCGGCTACCGCACGGCGGTGCTGGAGCGCGCCATGGAGCTGCCGCAGCGTCCCGACGTGGACGGGCTGCTCGCCACCTACGAGGCGGCCGTGCGCCACCTGCAGGCGCTGGAGGACGAGGTGGCGGGGGTGGATCCGTCGTTGCGCGGGCTGGCCGTCTTCCGCGACCCGGAGGGGGTGGCCGCCGCCGAGGCGTTCGCGGACCGCGTGCGCGCCACCGGCGCGCCGCTGCCGCACCCGAGCGGCGACTTCCCGCGCGAGCGCTTCGCCGTGAGCGCCTCCAACCAGCTCGCGGCGCGCGCCGCCGATGCCGTGGCGGCGGAGCCGGGGCGCCGCTTCAACCCGCTCTTCGTGCACGGGCCCAGCGGCGTCGGCAAGACGCACCTGCTGCACGCCGTCGGCCTCGGGTTGCAGGCTGCCGATGGCGGCGGCCGGCTGGTGGCGTGCATCAGTGCGCCGGCGTTTGTGGACGAGCTGGTGGCGGCGTTGCAGGCGGGCACGGTGGAGCGCTGGCGCGCCCGCTACCGCGAGGTGGACGCGCTGCTCCTCGACGATGTGCAATTCGTCGCCGACCGGGAGCGCACGCAGGAGGAGCTCTTCCACATCTTCAACGCGCTGCACGAGACCGGGCGCCAGATCGTGCTCACGAGTGACAGCCGCCCCGACCGGATCCCGCAACTCGAGGAGCGGCTGCGCAGCCGCTTCGCGTGGGGCCTCATC
>DASTRO010000299.1:0-23593 GCA_035761165.1 Gemmatimonadaceae bacterium
GCAGCCGGCCGGCCAGCTGACGAAGGCGTACTACCTGTACGAGGGGGGCGTGGACCGCGTCTTCAACTGGGCCATCCACCACGCGTCGCTCCCCTCCAAGTCGCAGCTCGCCGACGTCGAGACGGCCGTCCGCTACCCGTACGGCAACGCGCTCCTCCTCGCGCACGAGGTGTCCGAGCGCGAGACGCGCATCGCGGCCACGTCGAACGCGATCGACGAGCTGGGCCTCGGCACGCACGTGCTGGCGTCCATGAAGCCGGGCCAGGGGATCGCGGTGCTGGTGTGGAACTACAACTGGCGCAACACGCCCCCCGAGCTCCCCTTCGACGTGCTGGTGCGGAACGTCCCGCACTCGGCCGTGGGCGGCGGGCAGATCCGCAGCACGGTCTACGTCATCGACTCGAAGACCAACAACGTCTTCACCAACCCCACGCAGAACACGCTCACCGTGACGCGCTCCGAGGTGCTGGACTACAGCCCCACGGTGCGCATCCCGCTGCAGCTGGAGCGGCAGGCGGTGGCGCTCATCCTGCTGACGCCCGAGACCGCGGCGTGCGAGCACCGGGCGCCCGAGTCGCAGCGCTCGCTGGTGCCGTGCGGGTGAGGGACGTGTAGCGCCGAGGAGCGCGGTGCGCGACGGCGTGCTCGCCGCCGCGCTCGCCACCGCGCGCACGCACGGGCGGGGCGTGCCGCTGCCGGCAGCGGCACGCCCCGTCGCGCGAACCCCCGGGGAACCGGGCGTGACGAAGCAGCGTACGGGCGACGACAGCCGACGTCGTCACCCGAGCCGTCCGCACGGCGTTCGATCCCGTCCCACCCCGTTCCCGTCTTCATGCCCTGCTCCCGTCCCAGCCGGCCGTCACCACGCCGGCGTCGTTCGATGGCCGCCGCGGTGACCGTGGCCGTCGCCACGCTCACGCTGCTCCCGCTCGCCGCCCGCGCCCAGGGGGGCGCGACCGCCGGCGACGCCGCGCCGCTCACCGCCGCCGTGCAGGCCGAGCTCGTGGACTCGCTCGGCGCACTGCTCGAGCGCTTCTATCCCGCCGCGGACACCGGCGCCATGATCGCGCGCCACGTGCGCGAGCGGCTGGCCGCCGGAGCCTACCGCGACGTGCGCGACGTGCGGCGCTTCGCCCGGCTCGTCACGCAGGACCTGCAGTCGGTGAACGGCGACACCCACCTCGTCGTCGATCTCGCGCCGGCCGGGGGCGCACGGGGGCCGGGTGGCGGGCCGCCGCCCTCGCACGGCGTCGAGCGCGTGGAGCGGCTGGCCGGGAACGTCGGCTACCTGCGCATGAGCCACTTCCTGGGCGGCGCGGCGGCGGAGGACGCGATGACGGCGGCGCTCCGCTACCTCGCCACCACCGACGCCATCCTCCTCGACCTGCGCAACTCGCGCGGCGGCGCCGCGGAGCTGGCCAACTTCCTCATCAGCCACTTCACCGGACCGGACACGGTGCTCTCGCTCACCGTCTACGACCGCGCGCGCGACGTGACGATGGAGCGCTACACGCTGGCCGACGTCCCCGGCCCGCGCCGCCCCGACGTGCCGCTCTTCCTCCTCACCGACGACGTCACGCGCTCGGCGGCCGAGGACGTGGCGTTCGTGCTGCAGAACATGCGGCGCGCGACGCTGGTGGGCACGCGCACGGCGGGCGCCGGGCGCAACGTGGCCGGCTTCCCGCTCGGGCACGGCCTGGTCGCCGGCGTGTCGGTGACGCGCGTCTACGACCCGCGCACGCGGCGCGAGTGGGAGCACGTCGGCGTGCGTCCCGACGTGGCCGTGCCCGCGGACTCGGCGCTGGTGGTGGCGCACGCGCTGGCGCTGGCGCGGCTGGCCGAGGGCGCCGCCGGGACGCACCGGCGCGAGCTGGTGCTGACGCGCGAGGCGGTGCTCGCCGCGGCGCGACCGTCCCCCGTGCCGCCGGCCACGCTGCGGCACTGGGTCGGTACGTACGAGGGCGGGCAGTTCGTCACGCTCGACGGCGACCACCTGGTGTACCAGTCGCGCGTGGCGCAGCCGCGCGTGCCGCTGGTGGCACTGGGGCCCACGACCTTCGCGGCCGGCGCGACGCGCTACGAGTTCGAGGAGGGCGCGACCGGCGTGCGGCTGCGGATCACGGAGGCGGACGGGGCGGCGAGCACGTACCCGCGCACGAGCGCCACGGTGCCACCACGGCCGCGCTGAGAGGCCTCATCGGCGCCACCGCGCCGGCAGCTGCGGCGCCGCCAGCAGCGCCGCCCCCTTCTCGCGGTCGTGCAGCGACTCCACCATGAGGCCGAGCGTGACGCCGTGGTGCGGGCGGACGGTGACAGTGATGGCATCGCCCGCCCGCACCTCCCCCTCCTCGATGATGCGCAGGTACGCGCCGAGCCGGGCGACCGCCAGGAAGCGCTTCGGGAAGCGCGCGTCGCCCACGCGGATGCCGAGCTTGTAGCAGGGCAGCCGTGGCTGCGCGACCTCGAGGAGCGCCGTCCCCACCCGCCACCGCTCCCCCACCAGCGCCGCGCGGAGGTCGAGGCCCTGCACGGTGAGATTCTCGCCGAAGAGGGCGGCGTGGGTCTCGAGCCCCTCCTCCTCGCGCCAGTACCGGTAGTCCTCCATCGCGTACGCGTACACGGCCTTGTCCGGTCCCCCGTGCGCCACCCGGTCGGCCTGGTCGTCGCCGTCCAGGTTCACGCCGCGCACGGCGATCGCCCGCTCTCCGACCGGCTCCTTCCAGATGCCGGTGCGCACCACCTCGCCGCGCCATTCCAGCTCCCGCACGGCGCCGACGTTGACGGACAGCACGCGCGGCAGTGGCCGGGCCTGATCGGGCGCGAGCGGGCGATGGTCGGTCATGGAGCTGGCTAGGCGGCCTCGGTGGCGGCGGACGAGGGATGTGATGCCTGGTTCGCGCGCGAGAGCAGGCTCGCACCCATGTTCAACAGTTGCAACAGGGCCGACCGGCGTACCTCGTCGGCCGACTGGTGCCCCAGCAGCTCGTCGTCGAGCTCGCGGGCGCCCGTGGCCTCGGGGTCCAGCAGGACGTCGAAGCCGCGTACCAGCGCCTCACGCACGGAGGTGGAGAGGCACATGTGCGTGTAGAAGCCGACGATCAGGACCTCGGTGACCGCCGACGCTCGCAGCCACTCCTCCAGCCCGGTACTGGTGAACGCCCCGTAGACGTCCTTCTCGAACAGCCGCTCGGCCCCGTCGCGGTCCTGCGGCCCGAGTCCGGGGGAGAGCTGCGCGCCCCACGATCCGGGGACGAAGGCGCGCGACTCGTGTGGCCGGTTGTGGTGCCGCACCCACGCGATCGGCCGTCCGTCCTGCCGCGCGTGGGCCACGTGCCGGCGGATGCGCTCCAGCGCGTCCGCATGATTGGGCACCGGGCGAAGGCCGGCGGCCGAGAACTCGTTCTGCGCGTCCACCACGATCAGCGCCTGCATCGGTACCTCCGGATGACGGAATGAATTAGTCTCTACGCTGGAACGCTACAAGCGCATTTGGCTAGCGCGCAAACACACCGAATATTTTTCGGAATTCGCCTGGAGACTGCCACCATGGAGCTGGACCGCGTCGATCTCGTGCTCGTCGAGGCGCTGCAGCGCGACGCCGCCCAGCGGCTGGAGGATCTCGCGCGCCTCGTGCAGCTCGCTCCGTCGTCGGTGCACGATCGCCTGCGCCGGCTGGAGCGGGCGCACGTCATCCGGCGATGGACGGTGGACGTGGACGCGGCCGCGCTCGGGCTGCCGGTGCTCGCCTACATGGGCCTGCGCACGACGAGGCGCTGCTCCGAGCTGATCCCCGCGCTCGAGGCCATCCCGGCGATCGAGGAATGCCACTCGGTGGCCGGCCCGCTCAGCCTCCTGCTCAAGGTGCGGGTGGCGAGCACGCAGGCGCTGCTCGAGCTCGCCGAGCGCCTGCGGCAGATCGGCGGCGTGGAAGGAACGGAGACGACGATCGTGCTCCAGACGCAGATCGACCGTCCGATCGTGCTGCCGCAGCCGGCGCCCGCCGTGCGCACGCGCTCGCGCGCCCGCTGACACGGCCCGCGCCCGGCGCGACGGCCGTCCTTGCCGGACGGCGGCTCGTGCCCCGATGATGGCGGCATGACGAGCCGCGACGAGCCGCGTCCCGCCATCGCCGATGGCGCCGCCCCCATCACCGTCCGCGACGCGCGCCCGGACGAGCGCGACGCCGTCGCCGCGCTGACGCTGCGCGCCTACGCCGAGCTCGCCCGGGTGATGACGCCGACCGCGTGGGCGGGGCTGGAGGGCGCCGTGCACGCCGGCCTCGCCTCGACCGAGGGCGCCGAGCGCATCGTGGCCGAGCGCGACGGGGTGCTGCTGGGGAGCGTGCTGCTCTTCCCGCCGGCGACCGACGCCTACGGCGGACTGGCACGACCGGGTGAGGTGCCGGAGCTGCGCCTGCTCGCCGTGGCTCCCGAGGCGCGGGGCCAGGGGATCGGCCGCCTGCTCGTGGACGAGTGCGTGCGCCGGGCCCGCCGCACCGGCGCGACCGCCCTGGGCCTGCACACCTCGGCCAGCATGCGGGCCGCCATCCACCTGTACGAGCGCATGGGCTTCGTGCGCGCGGCGGAGCACGACTTCCAGCCGCCGGGCGGCGAGCTGGTGACGGCGTACCGGCTGGAGCTGGGCGGGGGGCGTTAGGGGCGGACGGCAGGGGCGTCGAGCGTACAGGGGCGGTGAGCGGGGGGCGTAGAGGAAAGGGACCAGGGACCAGAAAACAGGAAACAGGAAACAGGAAACAGGACGCGGGACGCGGGACGCGGGACCATTCCCGGGCGCTCCGGAGTGCGCTCCGAAGTGCGCTCCGGACCGTCCTGTCCTCCCGTCGCAGCGCGCGCAGCTCGCGCTCGGCACTGTCATCCCGCAGGAGCGAGCGCAGCGAGCGAGTGTCGGGATCTACTGTCCGGACCGCGGGGCCAGCCATGAGGTACTTACAGTAGATCCCGGACACTCGCCCCGCCGGCGGCGGGGCTCCTGCGGGATGACAGGACGGGCCACGCTGCGTGTGGGTGCCCTGCCAGGATCCTGCTCCTGCTTCCTGCTTCCTGCGTCCCTATGCCCCCCGCAACCCCTCGATCCTCGGCCGCCGCTTCGTCGGGCTGTCCAGGCTGAAGGCGCGCGCGTCGCCCAGGTCGTCGCGCACGAAGGCCTCCGTGGCCTTGATCGCCGCGCGCAGCGCGGGGGTGGGCTTCACGCCGAACGTCGCCCAGACGATCGCGCCCTCGTCGGGGTCGAACTCCCAGAGACCGACCAGGCGCCCGCGGTCGAGGATGGCGTGGCTGGGCAGGTCGGCCAGCCCGCCCATCGGGCGCCTCCCGGCGTCCACCATCACCGGGCGCTCGCGGTCGCGCTCGTCGAGCAGCGAGGCGACGTCGCGCCGTGTGGCGGAGATCGGGTCCAGGCTGCTCACCAGCACGTAGTGTGGCTCGGCCGGCGGCTCGAAGGCGTGGAAGGCGTCCACGTCTTCCGGCAGCAGCAGGCGGTCGCTCCCCTCCGCCATCGGCACCAGGCCCAGCGGCTCCACAGCCTGCCTCGCCGCCTTCACGCCGAGGCCGGAGAACCACTGGAATTCGGCCAGCGTCGCCGGGCCGACCCAGCGGAAGAAGCGGCGCGCCAGCTCGGTGTGGGCCTCCTCCGGGGAGAGGGCGTCCGACCCGAGTGGGCCCGGCGTCCAGCGCACGTAGGCGTAGCGCTGCTGGTCGAGGCGGCCGTTCACCGGCACGCGGCGGATCTCGCCGCGCGCCTGCAGCAGGCCGAGGGCGACCGGCAGCGTCGTCGTGAGCCCCTTCTTCTTCCCCGCCTCGCCCAGGCTGCGCGACGCGTCGCCGGTGGCGGCGCGGATGGCCTCGGGCTCCAGCGGCGTGCCGCCGTCCAGGGCGCGGAGCACGGCGTCGCACAGCGCGTCGATCTCAGGCTCGGTGACGCCCAGCTTCGTGGCGACGCGCCGCTCGGCGTCGCCGGAGGCGCGGCCCAGGGCGAGGCCGAGCGCGAAGTCGCTGGCGGGAAGGACGTAGGTGCAGCCGCGCGCCGACGGGAGCTCGTGGATCTCCAGGCGGGCGACGGCGGCATCGGCCTCGGCGCGGCCGGTGCCGGCGCGCGCGTGCAGCGTGAGGTACGGTCCGACGCCGCCTACCGAACGCGCCCAGCCGGCGCGCTCGAGCACCGCGGCGGGTGGGTGACCGGCGAGAGAGCCGTCGAGGCCCTGGCGGTGCGACCACCAGGCGCGGAGCTTCGCCGCGGCGGCGGCGGAGGAGGTGGAGACGGGCATGCGCGCGGGGAGCGGGAAGTGGGATTCCCGGGCAAGATAGGCCGCCGGGATGGTCGCGTCAGGCCGACGGCGCGCGCTCCGGCGGCGCACGACGCGCGAGGTCGCGGCGCAGGTACCACGCCGCCCACAGCCCGAAGAGCAGCACCGTCGCGCCGCCCGTCCACAGGCCGACGCGCGCCTCGGCCGGGAGGTCGAGCATCGGCTCGAGCGACACGAGCATCGCTGCCGTGACCAGCCCGTAGAGCAGCGCGGCGCCGGGCGCCCAGCGCGCCACCGTCCAGCTACCCCACGCGGCCGCCGCAGCCGTGACGCTCACCAGCGCCTGCAGCGTGGTCAGCGCCGATGGGTCGTCCGAACGGTGCAGCAGCGCGAGCACTACCTGCGCGCCGGCGTTGAGGGCGAGGAGCGCGAAGACCACGGCGAACGCGACCCGGCCGCGCGAGCGGCGCATCGGCGATCCCACGGCGGCGCTCAGGCCTCGCTCGCCGGGACGCGGGCAGGGCCCAGCTCGTGCCCCACGCGCACCAGGTTGCCCGACGGATCCACGAGCGTGAACTCGCGCATCCCCCAGGGCCGGTCCTCGGGCGCGGTCAGCCGCGGGATCCCCTCGGTCGGGAGCCCCAGGGCGGACCACTCCTGGTAGCAGCGGTCGGCGTCCGTCACCCGCCAGTAGCAGCTCGAGTCGTTGTCGCCGGGTACCAGGCCGCGCTCGGCGAAGAAGTGCACCACGAGCTGGCCGCGGGAGACGATCTCGTATTCCCACGGCCCGCGGCCGCGGAACCACGGCTCGAAGCCGAGCCGCGCGTAGAAGGCGCGCGTCTCGTCGAGGTCGCGCGCGGGGAGGATGGGCTCGGGACGTTCCGGTCGCATGGCTGGCGCTGGGGTGGGCGGCACGCTGACCGCGGGCGGTGCGCCCGCGGCGTGGCGACGATCGCGCGGCGGGGGGGTGGGTGCGCCCGCCGCGCCGGCGGCACGCGCCTTTCAGGGCGCCAAGATGGGTCGCGCGCGACGGACCCGCCACCCGCGCCACGGCTTCCCACGACGCACGCCGGTGCGGCGCGGGAGCGCTGGCTCGTGCGGGGCCGGCGCGGTAATCTGACGGGTGCGAGCCCACGGTCCTCGATTACCTGCCATGGAGGAGGAGCGATGCGGAAGAAGAGCCACCACCACGTTCCCGACTTCTCGCACCACCCGCCGCAGCGGGCGTCCGCGACCGCCGCGCCGTCCGGCTCGACCAAGGCCACGCCGCCGCCGGCGCCGCGTACCGTGGTCAAGCCGCGGGCGACGTCGGCCAAGTCGGGGCGGCGCGGGCAGTAGGCGAGCGCGGCCACACCGGTCGCGCCGCTCGCGGCCCGCGTCAGTCGCGGCGCCGGCTCACTTGCGGGGCCGCGTCACTTGCGGGGCCGCGGCCCGCCCCTACTATCGGCCAGCCCCACTCTCCTCGCGCCGCGGGAGGCACGTGAAGATCGCCATCGTCGGCGGCGGGCCGGCCGGCCTCTACACCGCCCTGCTGCTCGCGCGGGCCAGCCCCGCGCACCGGGTCACCGTCCTCGAGCGCAACCGCCCCGGCGATACCTTCGGCTGGGGCGTGGTCTTCTCCGACCAGACGCTGGAGGCGTTCCGGGCCGCCGACGAGCCCACCTACCGCGCCATCGCCGAGCGCTTCGCGCACTGGGACGACATCGACGTGGTGGTGCGCGGCCGGCGCATCACCTCGGGCGGGCACGGCTTCAGCGGCGTCGCCCGCCGCACGCTGCTGCGCATCCTCCAGGAGCGCGCTGTGGAGCTGGGGGTCGAGCTCCGCTTCTGCACCGAGTTGCGCGAGATGGCCGAGCTGGCGCGCCACGGCCTGGCCGACGCCGACGTCGTGGTCGGCGCCGACGGCGTGCACAGCGTCGTGCGCCGCGCTCATGCCGACGCCTTCCGGCCGGAGCTCGACGTGCGCACGGCGCGCTACGTCTGGCTCGGCACCACGTACCCGTTCGACGCCTTCACCTTCCACATCGTGGAGACGCCGCACGGCGTCTACCAGGCGCACTGCTACCGCTTCGACGAGGAGCGCTCGACGTTTATCGTGGAGTGCGACGAGGCGTCGTGGCGCGCCGCCGGCTACGACCGGCTCGACGCGCCGGGCACCGTCGCGGCGTGCGAGGCGCTCTTCGCCGAGCAGCTCGCCGGGCACCGGCTGCTCTGGAACGGCGCCGACCCGACGCGCTCGCCGTGGACCAGCTTCGTGCGCGTGCGCAACGCGCGCTGGTTCCACGAGCACGTGGTGCTCGTCGGCGATGCCGCGCACACGGCACACTTCTCCGTGGGCTCCGGGACCAAGCTGGCGATGGAGGATGCCATCGCCCTCGCCCGCGCGCTGGGCGAGGCGCGCGACGTGGCCGCCGCCTTCGCGCGCTACCAGGACGAGCGGATGACGGAGGCGCTGCGGCTGCAGAACGCCGCGCGCAACTCCATGAACTGGTTCGAGCACGTGAAGCGCTACGTGCACCTGCCGCCGGAGCAGCTCGCCTACAGCCTGCTGACGCGCAGCCAGCGGGTGAGCCACGAGAACCTGCGGCTGCGCGACGCGGCGTACGTGGCGGGGGTGGAGCGGTGGTTCGCGGGGCGGGCGGCGGGCGAGGAGGAGATCGCGGCACGACGACGGGAGGGGGGGAGCGTCGAGGGTCGAGCGGCGAGCGTCGAGGGTCGTCGAGCGGCGGGCCTCCGGGGGCGGGGATCGCGGACGGGAGGATCAGGGAGCGGGGAGCAGGGAGCAGGGCGGGCGGGAAGGCCCTCGGCGCGGGGGGCGCCCCCCGACTACCACGATACCGCCGAACGCCGGCGCGCCCCGCATCCTTCCATCGCACCCGACGGCGATTCGTCCCCGCCGCCGCCCATGTTCACCCCGTACCGCCTGCGCGGGCTCACCCTCGCCAACCGCGTCGTCGTCGCGCCGATGGACATGTACAGCGCCACCGACGGCACGCCCAACGACTTCCACCTCGTCCACCTCGGCGCGCGCGCCCTCGGCGGCGCGGCGCTCGTCATGACCGAGATGGTCTGCGTCGCCCCCGAGGCGCGCATCTCCCTCGGCTGCACCGGCATGTACGCGCCCGAGCACCTCGCCGCCTGGACGCGCATCGTCCGCTTCGTGCACGGCTGGTCGTCGGCGCACATCTGCCTCCAGCTCGGCCACTCCGGCCGCAAGGGCGCCACGCGCCTGCCGTGGGAGGGCGCCGACTACCCGCTGGCGGAGGGAGGCTGGGAGACCATCGGGCCGTCGGCCGTCCCCTACAACCGCTTCATCCCGCCGCCGCGCGCCATGTCGCGCGCCGACATGGACCGCGTGCGCGACCAGTTCGTCCGCGCCACCCGCATGGGGATCGAGGCCGGCTTCGACATGCTCGAGCTCCACGCCGCGCACGGGTACCTGCTCTCCAGCTTCCTCACGCCGGTCAGCAACCGCCGCACCGACGAGTACGGCGGCTGCGTGGAGAATCGCCTGCGCTTCCCGCTCGAGGTCTTCCGCGCCATGCGCGACACGTGGCCCGCCGAGCGCCCCATGTCGGTGCGCGTCTCGGCCACCGACTGGGTGGACGACGGGCTCACCGGCGAGGACGCGGTGGCCATCGCCCGCGCCTTCGTCGACGCCGGGGCCGACATCATCCACGTCTCCACCGGGCAGACGTCGTGCGACGAGCGCCCCGTCTACGGGCGCCTCTACCAGACGCCGTACAGCGACCGGCTGCGCAACGAGGGGCGCATCCCGACCATCGCCGTGGGCAACGTCACCGAGGCCGACCAGGTGAACTCCATCATCGCCGCCGGCCGCGCCGACCTCGTCGCGCTCGGCCGCCCGCACCTCACCGACCCGCAGTGGACGCTCCGCGCCGCCGCCGAGCTGGGCTACCGCGGCGCCGCCTGGCCGCGGCCGTACCACCTGGGCCGCCTGCAGCTCGAGCGCGAGGCGGAGCGGCGGCGCGCCGCCGCGGGAGTCGGGCGCTCATGACGTGGCCCCGCATCACCATCCGCTGCGAGGAGCTCACGCGGAGACGCGGAGGGCGTGGAGGAACCCCTCGTCGCCGTTCGCCGTGCTCCGCGTCCTCCGCGCCTCCGCGTGAGGCGTCGTTCGCCTGGACCTCGACGATGGTCGCCTCACGCAGGTCGGATCATGCCTGACGTCGAGCGCTACCTGGCCGGCGCGCACGCCGTGGTCACCGGCGCCAGCCGCGGCATCGGCGCCGCCATCGCCGACGAGCTGGCGCGGCGCGGCGCCGACGTCACGCTCATGGCGCGCTCGGCCGGCGCGCTGGACGAGCGGGCGTGCGCGCTGCGGGAGCGCCACCGCGTGCGCGCCGCCGCCGTGCCGTGCGACGTGGCCGACGAGACGCAGGTCGCGCGCGCCTTCGGGCGGGCGCGCGAGGCGCTGGGCGAGGTGACGGTGCTCGTCAACAACGCCGGCCTGGCGGAGAGCGCGCTCCTCGGCGAGACGGACCGGGCGCTCTGGGACGCGACGCTCGCCACCAACCTCACCGGCAGCTATCTCTGCACCACGCAGGTGCTGCCGGCCATGCTCGCCGCACGGCACGGGCGCATCGTCAACGTCGCCTCCACCGCCGGGCTGCGCGGCTACAAGCGGATGACCGCCTACTGTGCGGCCAAGCACGGCGTCGTGGGCCTCACGCGCGCGCTGGCGCTGGAGACGGCGCGGCATGGCGTGACGGTGAACGCCGTCTGCCCCGGCTATACCGAGACGGGGATGGCCGAGCGCGCGATGGGGAACCTCGTCGCCGCGCTGGGCATCGGGGCGGAGGAGGCGCGGACGATGCTCGTGCGCCCGATCCCGCGCGGCATGCTCACCACGCCGGCGGAGGTGGCGGCCGCGGTGGCCTGGCTCTGCGCGCCGGAGGCCGCCGCCGTCACCGGCGTCGCGCTGCCGGTGGCCGGCGGGGAGGTGACGTGAGCGACGCCGCGCCCGATCCCCGCGATCCCACACCGGCCGCCGTGCCGGTGGAGCACGTCCGCCCACGCCACTTCGGCTGGCGCGTGGAGGGGCGCGTCGCCGTCGTCACGCTCGACCGGCCGACGCGCAAGAACCCGCTCACGCTCGACTCGTACGCCGAGCTGGCGGAGACCTTCCGCCTGCTGCCGCGCGTGCCCGCCGTGCGCGCGGTGGTGCTCACCGGCGCCGGCGGCAACTTCTGCAGCGGCGGCGACGTCCACGAGATCATCGGCCCCCTGGTGCGCCTGCGGCAGGCGGGCGACGACGCCGGGCTGCTCCGCTTCACGCGGATGACCGGGGAGCTGGTGAAGGCGATGCGCGCCTGCCCGCAGCCCATCGTGGCCGCGGTGGACGGCGTCTGCGCCGGCGCCGGCGCCGCCCTCGCGATGGCCAGCGACCTGCGCCTCGGCACCGCGCGCAGCACCGTCGCCTTCCTCTTCGTGCGCGTCGGCCTCTCCGGGGCGGACATGGGGGCCTGCGCCCTCCTGCCGCGCATCGTCGGGCAGGGGCGGGCGAGCGAGCTGCTCTTCACCGGGCGCGCGATGGGGGGCGAGGAGGCGGAGCGGTGGGGCTTCTACAACCGCCTCTGCGAGCCCGACGCGCTGCTCGACGAGGCGCTCGCCCTCGCCGGCACGCTGGCCGCCGGCCCCACCGCGGCGCACGCCGCCACCAAGCGCGCGCTGCACGACGAGTGGGCCATGGGCGTGGACGCGGCCATCGACCACGAGGCGGCGGTGCAGGCCCGATGCATGCGCGGGGAGGACTTCGAGCGCGCCTACCACGCCTTCGTGGAGCGGCGCCCCCCCACGTTCGAGGGACGCTGACCGATGCCCGACGCCCGCACCCTGGCCTGGCCCTTCTTCGACGACGTCCACCGCGCGCTGGCCGGCGGGTTGCGGCCGTGGGCCGAGCGCGCGCTGGCCGACGTCTCCGGGGCGGACGTGGACGCCGCCTGCCGCACCATCGTGCGGCGGCTGGGCGAGGGCGGGTGGCTGCGCCACACCGTGCCGGCGGCGCACGGCGGCGTGCATGAGCGGCTCGACCTGCGCGCGCTCTGCCTGGCGCGCGAGACGCTGGCGCACGTCTCCGGGCTGGCGGACTTCGCCTTCGCCATGCAGGGGCTGGGCGCCGGCCCCGTCTCCCTCTTCGGCAGCGAGGCGCTGCAGGCGCGCTACCTGCCGCGCGTCGCCGCCGGCGAGGCCATCGCCGCCTTCGCCATCTCCGAGGCGGCCGCCGGCTCCGACGTGAGCGCCATGCGCACCACCGCGCGCCGCGACGGTCCCCACTTCGTGATCGACGGCGAGAAGACGTGGGTCTCCAACGGCGGCATCGCCGACCTCTACGTCGTCTTCTGCCGGCTGGAGGGGAGCGACGAGGAGCGGGCCTACGTCGCCCTCGTGGTCGAGCCGGACGACCCGGGGTTCGCCGTCGCCGAGCGCATCCAGACCATCGCCCCGCACCCGCTGGCCACCATCCGCCTCGACGGCTGCCGCGTGCCGGCGGACCGCGTGGTGGGGGAGGTCGGGCGCGGCCTGCGCGTCGCGCTGGGCACGCTCGACCTCTTCCGCACGACGGTGGGCGCGGCGGCGCTCGGCTTCGCCCGCCGCGCGCTGGACGAGGCGCTGGCGCACGTCACCACGCGCACCCTCTTCGGGCAGGCGCTCAAGGACTTCCAGCTCACCCAGGCGCGCCTCGCCGACATGGCGACCGAGGTCGACGCCAGCGCGCTGCTCGTCTACCGCGCTGCGTGGACGCGCGACCACGGCGCGCGGCGCATCACGCGCGAGGCGGCCATGGCCAAGCTCTACGCGACCGAGGCGGCGCAGCGCGTCATCGACGCCGCCGTGCAGCTCTTCGGCGGACGCGGCGTGGTGCACGGCAATCCGGTGGAGCGGCTCTACCGCGAGATCCGCGCGCTGCGCATCTACGAGGGCACCAGCGAGGTGCAGCGGCTCGTCATCGCCTCGCAGCTGCTGGAGTCGTACGAGACGGGGCGCGCGACCACCCAGCCGACCCCGACGTCGGTGCCGGCGGCGCCGGCGACACGACCAACCGCGGAGGCGCACGATGCGTGAGACCGCGAGATGGCAGGACGGCTCCACCGGCGACGCGACGGCCGGACCGGGCGCACCGGGCGGGACGGGGACCACGCCGGTCGAGCGGCCGGTGGACCGGCCGGTGGAGCGGACAGTGGGCCGGTCGGCGGACCGACCGCTGGATCGGTCGGTGGCGAGTGGGCACGTGGACGACTTCTGCGCGCGCAGCCTGCCGCCGCGCGAGCTCTGGCCGGTGCGCGACTTCGGCGGCGTGCCGGAGCTGGCCTACCCGGAGCGCCTCAACTGTGCCGTCGAGCTGCTGGACCGCATGGTGGACGCCGGCCACGCCGACCGCCCGGTGCTGCGCTGGCCCGGCGGCCGGTGGACGTACGCCGAGCTGCAGGCGCGGACGGACCGCGTGGCGCGCGTGCTGGTGGACGACCTCGGCCTCGTGCCCGGCAACCGCGTGCTGCTGCGCGCCGCCAACTGCCCCATGCTCGCCGCCTGCTGGTTCGGTGTGCTGAAGGCGGGGGGCGTGGTGGTGTGCACCATGCCGCTGCTGCGCGAGCGCGAGCTGCGCTACATCGCCGACAAGGCCGACGTCGCGCTCGCCCTCACCGACGCGCGCGTGGCCGCCGAGTGCGAGGCGGCGTTCGCCACGCGCGGCGACGGCAGCCCGCGCGCCGGCGCGCGCGTCGTCCGCTTCGGCACCGACGCGCCGGACGGGCTGGAGGCGATGATGGCCGGCAAGCCGGCCGGCTTCCGCGCCTGCGACACGGCGGCCGAGGACACCGCGCTCATCGCCTTCACGTCGGGGACGACCGGGCAGGGGAAGGGGACGATGCACGCGCATCGCGACGTCCTGGCGATCACCGACTGCTTCCCGCGCTACGTGCTGCGTCCCGAGCCCGACGACGTCTTCTGCGGCTCGCCGCCGCTGGCCTTCACCTACGCGCTGGGCGGTCTGCTGCTCTTCCCGATGCGCGTCGGTGCGAGCGCGCTCTGGCTGGAGCAGGCCTCGCCGCCCCACCTGGTGCAGGCCATCGCCGAGCACCGGCCGACGATCTGCTTCACCGCGCCCACCGCCTATCGCGCGATGTGCGGCATGCTCGCGGAGCACGACGTGGGCAGCCTGCGCAAGTGCGTCTCGGCCGGGGAGACGCTGCCGGCCAGCGTGTACGAGGCGTGGCGCGCCGCCACCGGCCTGCGCATCATCGACGGCATCGGCGCCACCGAGATGCTGCACATCTTCATCAGCGCCGCCGGCGACGACATCCGACCGGGCGCCACGGGGACGGTCGTCCCCGGCTACCAGGCCACGGTGCTCGACGAGGACGGCAACGAGGCGGCGCCGGGCGTCGTCGGCCGGCTGGCGGTGCGCGGGCCCACCGGGTGCCGCTACCTGGCCGACGTGGAGCGGCAGCGCGAGTACGTGCGCGACGGCTGGAACCTCACCGGCGACTCGTACGTGCGCGACGCCGACGGCTACTTCTGGTACCAGGCGCGCACGGACGACATCATCATCTCGGCCGGCTACAACATCGCCGGCCCCGAGGTGGAGAACGTGCTGCTGGAGCATCCGGCGGTGCAGGAGTGCGCGGTGGTGGGCGCGCCGGACGAGGAGCGCGGCCAGATCGTGAAGGCGGTGATCGTGCTGCGCGCCGGGCACGCCGGGGACGCGGCGCTGGCAAGGGCGCTGCAGGAGTGGGTGAAGGCGCGCATCGCGCCCTACAAGTATCCGCGCGCGGTGGAGTTCGCGGCGGCGCTGCCGCGCACCGACACGGGGAAGCTGCAGCGCTACCGGCTGCGCGGCGGCGCGGCGTGAGCGACGCCCCGGAGGACTCGGCGGAGGGCGACGACGCGCGCGTGCTGCGGCCGCCCGGCTGGGCGCCGCCACGCGGCTACAGCGACGGCATGGTGGCCGCGGGACGCCACGTGGCCCTGGCCGGCCAGGTGGGGTGGAACCCCGCCACCGGCGCCTTCGAGCACGCCGACATGGCCGGTCAGGTGGCGCAGGCGCTGCGCAACGTCGCCGCGCTGCTGGCCGAGGCCGGCGCGGCGCCGCGCCACCTGGTGCGCCTCACCTGGTACGTCACCGACCGCAGCGCGTACCTGGAGGCGCGGCGCGAGATCGGCCGCGCCTACCGCGAGATCATCGGCATGCACTACCCGCCGATGACGGTGGTGGTGGTCTCCGGGCTGGTGGAGGAGCTGGCGCTGGTGGAGATCGAGGCGACCGCGGTGGTGCCGGGGTGAGGCGTGGTCCAGCTTGCCCGACGTGACCCGCGCGTCCCATGATGTGGCTCCGCGAACCCCAGGAGCCGCTCCGATGCACGCCCCCCGGATGACGTGCGTGATCTGTGGCGTGCCGCTCGTCGCCCCGGACGAGCGCGCCCGTCCCGTCTGCCAGAACGCTGCCTGCCGCTGGCGCTACGACACCGCCCCGCGGCGGCAGAGCTGCCTCGTCTGCGGCCGGCCGCTCGCCGTGGAGGAGCTGGCGGTAGGCGTCTGCGCGAGTCCCGAGTGCCGCCGCACCTGGTTCGTCGACCGGCCGCAGCAGCGGCGGCGGGAGCAGCGCGCGGCGATCGAGGCGCAGGCGCGCGAGCTTCGCCGGCAGCGGGTGCGTGCCACGAGCGGGAGGATGGCCGCGCCGCCGGACGCCTACACGATCGCCATCATCCCGCAGTTCACCGGGCGGCTCGGCCGCCTACCACGGCGCCGGCGGCGCTTCTTCCGCGAGCGGCTGCGCGAGCTGGTGGAGGAGGCGTTCGCTCCGGAGGCGGCCGGTGCGGCCGGTGGAACCGGCGACGTGGACGACCGCATCCCGCCGCGGCCGGAGCCCTCGCCCGAGGCGGCCGCCGTGCTCGGCGCGGCGTGCACACGCTGCCGCGGCCACTGCTGCCGGCGCGGCGATACGCACGCCTACCTGAGCACCGCCACCATCCGCCGCTACCGCGCCGCGCATCCGGAGCAGGGGCCGGCCGAGGTGCTGGCCGCGTACGAGGCGCACCTCGCCGGGCGGAGCTACCGCGGCTCCTGCGTCTTCCACGGGGCGCACGGCTGCACGCTGCCCCGCGAGATGCGCAGCAACGTCTGCAACCGCTTCTTCTGCGAGGGGCTCCGCGACTTCACCGACGCGCTCGTGCCGGGCGAGCCGGTGCGCGCCTTCTTCGCCACGGCGGTGGCCGGCCAGGTGCAGGCCGGCGCGTTCGTCGACCGCGACGCGGTGCGCGTCGTACGCCGGCGCAGCGCGCCGGCCGAGGTGGCGGGCGTCGGCTGAGGGGCGCGAGGGAAGAGGGGCGAGCGACGAGCGACCAGCGACGAGGGGAAGGACGAGCGACGAGGGAGGAGCGACGAGGGACGAGGGCGCGGCGGGCGGGTCGCGGCGCGGGGCCCCCCCGACTACGACGATCGCTGACCACGCTCGGCTCGACATCACCGGAACCTCGCTCGGCGTATCGAAATTCCGTCCCCCTCTCTCCTCTCCTCTCCTCCCCACCCCGAACTTCCATGTCCACCGCCACCGCACCGATCGAGCACATCTCCGACACCGCGCGCTGGGTGGCCGTCTATCGCGCGATGGAGAGCGAGCGTCCCGATGCGCTCTTCCACGACCCGTTCGCCCGCCGCCTGGCGGGGACGAAGGGGGAGGCGATCGTGCGCACCCTGCCGCGCGGCCGGCAGATGGCCTGGGCGATGATCGTCCGCACGGCGCTCTTCGACGAGATGATCCTGGCGCGCGTGCGCGCCGGCGCCGACCTGGTGGTGAACCTGGCGGCCGGGCTGGACGCGCGGCCGTGGCGCCTCGAGCTGCCGCCGTCGCTCCGCTGGGTGGACGTGGACCTCCCCGCCATCCTCCGCTACAAGGCGGAGACGATCGGCGCCGCCACGCCGGCCTGCCGCTACGAGGCCGTCCCCACCGACCTGACCGACGCGGCCGCGCGCCGCGCCCTCTTCCACCGCCTCGGCGGTGAGGCCCAGCGCGCCCTCGTCGTCACCGAGGGGCTGCTCATCTACCTCACCACCGAGCAGGTGACGGCGCTCGCCCGCGACCTGCACGCCGCGGGCGGCTTCCGCTGGTGGCTGATCGATCTCGCCAACCCGCGCCTGCTGACGATGATGAACCGGATGTGGGGGCGCACCGTGCAGCAGGGGAACGCGACCTTCCGCTTCGCCCCGGCCGAAGGCCCGGGCTTCTTCGCCCCGCTCGGCTGGCGCGAGGCGGAGTTCCGCTCGACGCTGGAGGAGGCCCGCCGCCTGCGCCGCGAGATGCCGATGATGTGGCTCTGGCGCCTGCTCGCCCGCCTCGGGCCGGCGCGACGGCGCGACGAGATGCGGCGGATGTCGGGGACGGTGCTGCTGGAGCGCTCAGCGCTCAGCGCTCAGCGCTCAGCGTAACGGCCGCTCGGGAGGCCAGTACTGGCCAGCATGAGGGTGTCGCGCTGATCGCTCATCGCTCATCGCTATCTCCTCTCCACCTTCACGCCGCCGTTCACCGTCGTCACCCGCACCAGCGGGCCGCCGTTGCCGAGGCGCGTGCGGATCTGGCGGTCGATGCGGCCCTGCACGGTGATCGGGAAGTCGATGTCCAGCCCGCCGTTCACCGTGCCGATCTCGAGGTCGGCGTTGAAGTCGCGCGGCAGCTGCAGCTGGATGCCGCCGTTCTGCGTGTGCACGTCCAGCGATTCGCCGCGCCAGCGCTGGCCGCTCAGCGCCACGTCGATGCCGCCGTTGCGCGTCTCGCCGTGCACCGACCCGGCCACGTCCGTCAGGTGCAGCCCGCCGTTGGTCGCGTCGAGCGCGATGTCGCCCTCCACGTTCTCCACGCTGATGCCACCGTTGAGCGTCTGCAGCGAGAGGTCGGTGCGCTGCGGCACGTAGACGACGAAGCTCACCGCCCAGTGCTGGTCGTCGTCGTCGCGGTCGCTGCCTTCGGCGCGGATCGTCGAGCCGGTGCGGATCTCGATCTCCTCCAGCGCGCGGCGCGCCGCCGCCTCGCTGCGTCCCCACGCCTGCATCCGGGCGACGACGCGCACGTCGTTGCGGCTCCAGCCGCGCACCTGGATGCCGCCATTGCGGTCGCCGTCCACGCGCAGCGTGCCCCCCGGCGCCGCCATCGTCAGCTCGCGCACGTCGCAGACGCGCACGTCGCGGTCGTTCCCCCACCGGTCGCAGTCGGCCAGGAAGCGGCGGTTCTCGGCCTCGTCATCCCGGTCCTGCGCGTGGAGCGCGGGCGCCGAGGCGAGCGTCAGCAGGGCGGTGAGGAGGGTGAGGCGGAGCGGGATGCGGTGCGAGGCAGGCATGGCGCGGTCGGCTGAGTGAGGAAGGAGCGGTCGGACCGGTGTCGCGCGGTTGGACAGGGGTGGGTGGGGAAAGGTTGGAGGGGAGCGATCAGCGCTGAGCGCTCAGCGATCAGCGTGACGACCTCTGACGGGCGACGACTGGCCAGCCCAAGGGTGTTCCGCTGAGCGCTGATCGCTGATCGCTGATCGCTGCTCCTCCCCCTCCCCCCTCCCCGCTCCGCCCCCCATCTTGGGCCGGCCACCCGCACCGCCCACCGCCGCCGAGGGGGTCGCCCCGTGCCCGAGCCGACGCTGCTCACCGTCCTCTGCCTCGCCAGCGAGGTGAAGGGCCACGACTTCCTCCGCGAGTGCCATCACCTCGGCGGCCGCGTCCTGCTCGTCACCCGCGAGCAGTACCGCGATGCCGACTGGCCGCGCGAGGCCATCGCCGAGACGTTCTACCTGCCGAGCCTGGCGCAGCGCGACGACCTCGTGAAGGGCGTCAGCTGGCTGGCGCGCCGCGAGGCCATCGACCGGATCGTCGCGCTCGACGATTTCGACGTCGAGCTGGCAGCGCTGCTCCGCGAGCACCTGCGCGTGCCCGGGATGGGCGACACCACCGCGCGCTACTTCCGCGACAAGCTCGCCATGCGCACGCGGGCGCGCGAGGCGGGCATCCTCGTTCCCGACTTCGTCCCCGCGCTGAACGACGCCGCCATCACCCACTTCACCGAGCAGGTGCCACCACCGTGGGTGCTCAAGCCGCGCGGCGAGGCCGCCGCCGCGGGCATCCGCAAGCTCCACTCGGCCGACGAGCTCTGGCAGCGACTGAACGAGCTCGGCGACGAGCGCGCCTTCCACCTCGTCGAGCGCTTCGTCCCCGGCGACGTCTACCACGTCGACGCCATCGTGGCCGAGCGCCACGTCGTCTTCCTCGTCGCCAGCCGCTACGCCACGCCGCCGTTCGACGTCATGCACGGCGGTGGGCTGTTCGTTACCCACACCCTCCCGGACGACGCGCCCGAGACGCGCGAGCTGGCGGCGCGCACGCGCGACCTGCTCGCCGCCCTCGGCTTCGTGCGCGGCGTGACGCACACCGAGTTCATCCGCGGGCACGAGGACGGCCGCTGGTACTTCCTGGAGACGGCGGCGCGCGTCGGCGGCGCCTACATCGCCGAGATGGTCGAGGCGGCGACCGGCGTGAGTCTCTGGCGCGAGTGGGCACGCCTCGAGGTGGCCGGCAGCCGCGCGCCCTACGAGCCGCCGGCGCGGCGCGCCGGGCACGCTGGCGTCGTGCTCTCGCTCGCCCGCCAGGAGTGGCCCGACACCTCGGCCTACGACGATCCCGAGATCGTGCTCCGCGTGCGCCGACGGCATCACGCCGGGCTCGTCGTCGCCTCCCCCGATGCGGCGCGCCTGGACGCGCTCCTCGCGGACTACGGCCGCCGCTTCCTGCACGACTTCCACGCCACCCAGCCGGGGCTCGAGCGCATCCCGCGCTGACTCGGCGGCACGTGCGGGGCCCGCCGCGGGCAGGGGCGCGGGGCCGTGCGCGAGTTGTACGCAAGTCGTGCGCGAGTCGTGCGCGGGGTCCGCGGGAGCGTGCGCCGGCCCGCGCCGGATGGTAAACTGGGCGCGCCCTCGCGCTGTCCGATAGAGGACCCGGGCATCACGGACTCGACCGACCCCCACGCCGCCACGGCGGGAGGACGCATGGACTCGTTGCGGAAGGATCTCGCCTACGCGGTGCGCGCCCTGCGCAACAGCCCCACCTTCGCGCTGACCGCCATCCTCACGCTGGCCCTCGGGATCGGCGTCAGCACGGCCATCTTCAGCGTCGCCAACGCGGTGCTGCTGCGCCCCCTGCCGTACAACGACGCCGACCGGCTGGTGCTCGTCTGGGGCGACATGCGGGCCCGCGACGTCACCGACTTCCCCTTCCCGCCGGGCGACTACCAGGACCTGAAGAACGAGGCCTCGCTCTTCGAGGACTTCGCCGCCCTCACCCCCGGCCGCGTCCCCCTCGGCGCCGACGACGGCGGGGAGCCGGAGCAGGTGAGCGCCACCGGCGTGACGCCGAACCTCCTCACCCTGCTCGGCGCGCGCATCGCCGTGGGGCGCAACTTCGTGCCCGAGGACGCGCAGCCGCAGCAGCCGCCGCCGCAGGCGGGCGGCGCCGGCGGCGCCCCGGCGGCCGACGCCCCGCCCCCGCCGCCCCTCCCGGTGGTCGTCATCCTCAACCACGACTTCTGGCAGCGGCGCTACGGCGGCGATCCCAAGATCGTCGGCCAGACGATCGACCTCGGCGGCGGCCGCGCACTGGTGGCGGGCGTGCTCGCGCCGGGCTTCGAGATCCTCTTCCCGCCCGGCACCGGCATCGACCCGGTGCCGGACATGTTCGCCGCGATGCGCATCAACTACGAGACCGCGTCGCGCCTCAACGTCTTCCTGCGCGTCGTCGGCAAGCTGAAGCCCGGCGTGCCGCTGAGCGCCGCGCAGGACCAGGTGGAGCGCGTGTCCGCCGAGCTGCGCGAGCGCTTCCCGATCAAGAAGACCGCGGACGTCCACTTCCGCCTCGAGCCGATGCACGAGGACCTGGTGGCCGACGTGCGGCCGGCCATCGTCGCGCTGCTCGGCGCGGTGGGCTTCGTCCTCCTCATCGCCTGCGCCAACGTCGCCAACCTGCTGCTCGTGCGCGCCGCCTCGCGCGAGCGCGAGCTGGCCGTGCGGGCGGCGCTCGGCAGCTCCCCGTGGCGCCTCGTGCGGCAGATGCTGGCCGAGAGCCTGGTGCTGGCCGGCGGCGCGGCGCTGCTCGGGCTGGGGCTGGCCTACGGCGGCATCAAGCTGCTCGTCGCCCTCGCCCCGGCCAACCTGCCGCGCCTGGACCTGGTGCGCATCGACCCGCTGGTGCTCGGCTTCACGATCCTCGTCGCGCTGATCGCCGCGGCGCTCTTCGGCGTGCTGCCGTCGGTGCGCGCCAGCCGGCCGGACCTGGCCGAGGTGCTGCGCTCCACGGGACGCACGCCGGGGCTGCAGGGGGGCAAGCTGCTGCGCAGCGGCGTGGTGATGGCCGAGGTGGCGCTGTCGTTCGTGCTGCTGGTGGGCGGCGGGCTGATGGTGCGCAGCTTCGTCGCGCTGCAGAACGCCGATCCGGGCTACGACGCCACCGGCGTGCTCACCTTCCAGGTGAGCCCGATCGAGCCGCAGAGCGAGGCGCGCGCCGCCTTCATCCGGCAGCTGCACGAGCGGCTGCTGGCGCTCCCCGGCGTGACGGCGGTGACGGCGGCGAACCCCTTCCCGCTCGACGGCCGCACGGCCAACCTGCGCTGGGGCACCGCCGAGGCGGCGGCCGACCCGGCCAGGTTCGAGCAGGCCAACGTGCACATCGTGCTCCCCGGCTACTTCGCGGCGATGCACACGCGCCTCCTCGACGGCCGCGCCTTCACCGAGGCCGACAACCGCCCGGACGCCACGGGGATCATCATCGACGACCTGCTGGCGGCCAAGGCCTTCCCGAACGAGCGCGCCGTGGGCAAGCGCCTCTTCGTGCGCGTGCGCTCGCAGGAGCCGGAGTGGCTGGACGTGATCGGCGTCGTCGCGCACCAGCGGCACGAGTCGCTGGTGGCGCCGGGGGACGAGGCGGTCTTCGTCGCCGACGGCTTCATGGGCTTCGGCGCCACCGACCGCTGGGCGGTGCGGACGACGGGCGACCCGACGCGCCTGGCGCCGGCCGTCCGCCGCGTGGTCAACGAGCTCGATCCGCGCCTCCCGGTGGCCGAGGTGCAGCCGATGCAGGTGCTGGTGGACCGCGCGATGGGCCCGACGCGCTTCGCCCTCGTGCTCATCGGCATCTTCGCCGCGATCGCCGCGGTGCTGGCCGGCGTGGGGCTCTACGGCGTGCTGGCGACGGCGGTGCGCCAGCGCACGGCGGAGATCGGCGTGCGCATGGCCTTCGGCTCGCCCACGCGCGACATCTTCCGCCTCATCATCGGCGAGGGGCTCAAGCTGAGCCTCGCCGGCCTCGCGGTGGGCCTCGTGGCCGCGTTCGCGCTGACGCGGGTGATGCGCAGCCTGCTGGTGGGGGTCGGCGCCACCGACCCGGTGACCTTCGCGGCGATGGTGGGGCTCTTCCTCGCCATCGCGGTGCTGGCCTGTTGGATCCCCGCCCGCCGCGCCGCTGCGATGGACCCGACGCGCGCGCTGCGCGGGGAGTGAGGGTCGCGGTGTGATCCCGGAACGGCGGCCGCCGTTCCGGGATCACACCGCAGCCACGAGCCCGAACGCCTCGGCCACCAGCTCGTACGACCGCAGCCGCGCCGCCGGATCGTAGGTCATCGTCGTCACCATCACCTCGTCGGCCTCGGTCTCCGCGGCCATCGCCTCGATCCGCGCCCGTACCGTGGCCGGGTCGCCCACGATCTGCAGCGCGCGGCGCGACTCGGCGATCGCCTGCTCGTGCGGCGTGTACGGGTAGGCGGCGGCCTCCTCGGGGCTCGGCAGCGGCAGGAACTCGCCGCGGTGGATGCGCACCCACGACAGCTCCAGCGAGCGCGCCAGGAAGGCCGCCTCCTCCGTCGTCGGCGCGCACACCACCGCCACCGCGAGCAGCACGCGCGGGCGCGGGAAGTGCGCGGATGGCGTGAAGCTGTCGCGGTAGGCGCGCACGGCTGGCCCGGCCGGCGCGGGGCTGAAGTGGCTCGCGAAGCCGTAGCCCACCCCCAGCTGCCCCGCCAGCCGCGCGCTCGCCCCGCTCGAGCCGAGGAGCCAGATCGGCGGCAGCCGGACGTCCGCCGGCACCACGCGCACCCGCTCGAACGGGTGCCCGGGCGGGAAGCTCCCCTCGGACAGCGCCATCAGCTCCGCCAGCTGCTGCGGGAACTGCTCGGCGTCGAAGGGGCGCAGCGCGGCCGAGGTGGCCGGGTCGGTGCCCGGCGCGCGGCCAATGCCGAGGTCGATCCGCCCCGGGTGCAGCGCCTCCAGCGTGTGGAACGCCTCGGCGATG
>DASTRO010000300.1:0-17386 GCA_035761165.1 Gemmatimonadaceae bacterium
GAGACGTCGAGCAGGACGCCGCCGTTCGGGGTGCCGCGCCCCGCTTTGATCTCGGTGTAGCTGGCCAGCGCCACGCGATCGCGGGTGGACAGCTCCATCCGCTCCGGGTCGTAGCGCGCCATGAACCGCTCGCCGAGTGCGTTGCGGAGGATGCCGCCCTCGCCGCGCGCTGCCTCCGACACGAGCGTGCCGGCGGCGCTCTCGGGCTCGACGAGCCCGGAGGGGTGGAACTGCACGAGCTCCGCGTCGCGGATCCGGCCGCCGGCCTCCGCCGCCAGGCGGAACGAGTCGCCGGTGTTCTCGTCGCGCCGCGACGAGGTGTGGCGCCAGATCCGGGTGTGCCCGCCGGTCGCCAGGACGATGGCGTCGGCGTGGACGAGGTAGCGAGTGCCGTCGACGAGGTCGAAGCCGTAGGCCCCGAAGACGACGCCGTCGCGGACCAGGAGCCTCGAGGTGTAGACGGTGTCGAGGATCGGGATCCGCAGCTGCGCGGCGCGACCGACCAGCACCCGCTGGACCTCGAGGCCCGTGTAGTCGCCGGCGAACGCCGTGCGGCGGAAGGTGTGCGCACCGAAGAATCGCTGCGAGATCCGTCCGTCCGGCTCGCGGGCGAACCGCATCCCGTAGCGTTCGAGGTCCGCGATGCCGCGTGCCGCGCCGGCGGTCACGATCTGCACCGTGCGCGGGTCGGCGAGCAGGTAGCTCTCCTGGAGCGTGTCGGCGGCGTGCTGCTGCCACGTGTCCTCCGGATCGACGGTCGCGAGCGCGGCGTTGATGCCGCCCGCGGCGAGCGACGTGTGCGCGTCGGTCCGGGGACGCTTGCTCAGGACGAGGACGTCGACGCCACGCTCGGCGAGCTCGACCGCCGCGCGCAGCCCGCCTCCTCCTGCACCGATGACGAGGACGGACGTGGCGATCCGTCGTTCGGGATTGGCCATCACGATGCTCCAGTGAGTGCGGGCGCGCCGGTCACCCGGTCTCGCGCCGTGCTCGGGCGGCCCGCCGGCAGGGTGAGCACGAGGCAGCGTCCCCGACGTGGGGAGGGCGGTCGCGTGACGCGCGCTCGGACCTGCGGCGCGCGTCACGCGATGATCGAGATTCGTGAGACTGACGGTGGGAGGGGGACACGTGACTGCTGCGCGACCGGCCGGGCATCACCGGAGAACCGGAGGAGCGGCCGCGCTGCCATCCGATGCAGGGCTCGGTGGCGGCGCCGTCACCGGCCGGTTCTCGGCCCGGCCTAGCCACTCCTCGAATCCGACCTTGCCGAGGCTGGCGTCGTGGCCGGGGACGAGCGTGCGCTCGCCCAGCTCGGCGCCGAAGTAGCGGGCGTGTGGATCGGCGATCACGTCACGCGGGTCGTGCCGCGCCCTGAGGCTCCGTCGCACGAGGTAGTCGAGACGGAAGCGCTCCGGGCCCGCCACCTCGACCACGCCGTTCACGGGCGGCCCGACCGCGACCCGTGCCACCGCACTCGCCACCTCGTCGGCCGCCATGGGCTGGATCAGCACGGGCGCGACGCGCGCCGTACGGCCCTCGGTGGCGGCGTCGGCGATCGCCTTGACGAACTCGAAGAACTGCGTCGCGTGGACGATCGTATACGGAGTGGACGACCGCTCGATCAGCCGCTCCTGGGCGCGCTTCGCCAGGAAGTAGCCGCTCCCGGCCTCGGCGAGGCGATCGGTGCCCACCACCGACAGGGCGACGTGATGCCTCACGCCTGCCGCGGCCTCGGCCGCGAGGAGGTTGGCGGTCGAGGTCTCGAAGAAGTGCAGCACGGCCGCATCGTCGAGCGACGGGGAGTTCGAGACGTCGACGACCACGGTGGCGCCCGCCATGGCGTCGGCGAGCCCCTCGCCCGTGAGCGTGTTCACGCCGGTGTTCGGCGCTGCCGGCAGGACATCGTGGCCCTGCTCGCGCAGCCTGGCGACGAGCTTCGAGCCGAAGAGCCCGGTGCCGCCGATGATCACGATCTTCATGGTGAATCCTCGCTGGGGTCGTTGGGAGCGCCGGCCGCATCGTGCCCTGCGCAGGGGGGCGGCCGGCGCGGTGCGTGCCGGTCCATCGCCTAGCTGCGAAGGAACGCGAGCAGCTCGGCGTTGATCTGGTCCTGGTGGGTGGCCGTGATGCCGTGCGGCGCCCCCGGGAAGTAGACGTCCTTCGCTCCCGGGATGAGACGCGCCGACTTCATGGCCGAGTCGCGCACCGGGACGATCTGGTCGTCCTCGCCGTGCAGCACGAGCGTCGGCACGTCGAACTTCTTCAGGTCCTCGGTGAAGTCGGTCTCGGAGAACGCCCTGACGCTCTCGTAGGAGTTCTTGAGGCCGGACTGCATGCTCCACAGCCAGAACTGGTCGAGCACGCCCTGTGAGACGTTCGCGCCCGGCCGGTTGGCGCCGTAGAACTGGTTCGCGAATTCCCGGTAGCACTCCGAGCGGTCCCGGAGGAGGCTCGCGCGCAGGTCGTCGAAGATCTGGATCGGCAGACCCTCGGGATTCGCATCGGTCTTCAGCATGAGCGGCGGGACCGCGGCGATCAGGACGGCCCGGGCGACCCGCGCCGTGCCGTGGCGCCCGATGTAGCGGGCGACCTCGCCGCCCCCGGTGGAGTGGCCCACCAGCGTGACGTCGCGGAGGTCGAGCGCCTCGATGACCGCCGCGAGATCGTCGGCGTAGCCGTCCATGTCGTTGCCCGACGACGCCTGGCTGGACCGGCCGTGGCCGCGCCGATCGTGGGCGACGACGCGGAAGCCCTTCTGCGCGAGGAACAGCATCTGCCCGTCCCACATGTCGGCGTTCAGCGGCCACCCGTGGGAGAAGGTGACGGCCGGGCCCGTGCCCCAATCCTTGTAGTAGAGCTGGGTGCCGTCCCGGGCGGTGATGGTGCTCGCGGTGCGCCGGCCAGCGGTGCTCGCGGTGGGCTCGGCGATGGTGCTCGTGGTGCGTTCGGCGATGGTGCTCATGGTGTGCTCGCTGAAGAGGGTCGGTCCCTGGATCCGGGAGGAGCACCATCGTGCGGCACCGCATCGCTCGCGTCCGTGACATGCCCCAGTCGAGCACCGGGTCCGACACCCCAGCCCACCCCGACCGCGCCGGCTCGGGGTGGCGAGCGCGGGCCGGGGCGCTGGCCCGCCGCCGCCTTGCGCACCGCGCCGCCTACGGCGATGGGCGCGCCCGCATCGCGTCCCGAAGCGCCGTCCGGAGCCCACGGCGCGAGCTGATCCCGAGCTTCGCGTACACCTTGTGCAGGTGGTACTCGGCGGTGCGGGGGCTGATGAAGAGCTGGCTCCCGATCTCCGGGTTCGTGCGCCCCTCGGCGGCGAGTCGCGCGACCTGCGCCTCCTGCGCCGTGAGCGTCACCTCGCGCGTCGCCGCCGTGCGCTTGCGGACGGTCTCGCCCGTGGCCAGGAGCTCGCGTCGGGCGCGTTCGGCGAACGCTGCCGCCCCGATGTCGCTGAACCTCTCGTGAGCCGCGCGCAGCTGCACCCGTGCGTCCGCGCGTCGGTTCTCGCGGCGCAGCCACTCCCCGTACACCAGGTGCGCGCGAGCGAGGTGCACGACCATGCGGCTGCGCGCCAGCCGCTCGATGGACTCGCGGTAGCGCGACTCGGCAGCGGCGCCGTCGCGCACCAGCGCCGTCGAGCGGGCCAGCATGCCCAGGGCCCAATCGGTGCCGGCCGCGTGCGTCCGTTCGTCGAGCAGTCGCAGCGCGTCCATGGCCACGTCGTGGGCGCCGCTCCGGACCCCCGCCTCGATCAGCTCGACCAGGCACCAGCCGAAGAAGCCATGGCTCTCGTGCTCACAGGCGCGTCGGGCGCCGGCGAGCGCGGCCTCGTAGTGGCCGTGACCGTTGCTCAGCACCGCGGTCGCGTAGCCGGCCAGCCCGATTGCCTTTCCCTCACCCCTGGCGGTCGCGTCGTCGACCGCGGCCGCGAGCATCGTCATCGTCCGGGTCTGCTCGCCGCGCCAGGCGGCGAGCACCAGCGACGTGTACCGCAGCGGCACGTACCCGGTCGCCGCCGCGATCGCCTCGGCCTCCTCCAGCAGCGCCGCCGCGGCCGCGAACTCGCCGGCGTGTACGTGCATCCCCGCGCGATAGACGAGGGCGATGGAGAGCACGCCGAGCGCGCCGGCGTCGCGCGCGAGCTGCACCGCGCGCGTGGCCAGCTCATGCCAGAGCTCGTCGTCCCAGAGCTCGTGCAGCACCGCCTCCTGCACGACGAGGCAGGTGAGCCAGCACCAGCGCACGACGTCGTCGCCGCTGCGGAGCGGCTCATGTCGGAACGTCTGCAACGCGCGCCGCAGGCTGGGCACCCCCGCCGCGTACCCCGCGGTGAAGCGGGTCGCCACGCCGTCCAGCAGGAGGTCCATGGGTCGCGGCGGGTCCGGTCCCTGGGGCGCGGCGAGGGCCGCCGTGGCGACCTCCCGCACGCCCTCCCGCCCGCCGAGTGGACCGACGAAGATCGCCGCGCCGATCGCGTAGAGGTACGTCTCGCGCGCCAGCTCGACGTCGAGCGCCTCGAGCCGCCGGGCCGCTGCGAGCAGCAACGACGGCGCGTCGCTCCCACGCCGCCGTGCGTACACGATGCGGGCGCGGATGCGCGCCAGCCGCGCCCGCTGCAGGTCGTCCAGCGGGCCCAGCTCCGCCACTCCCAGGAGCTCGTACGCGACGTCCAGCGCACCCGCCTCGAATTTCGCCTCCGCCGTGGCCAGCGCCCGCGCGCCGCGGCGCGCCGGGTCGGCCGTCAGCTCGGTCGCGCGCTCCAGAAAGGCCGCCGCTGCCGCCGCGCCACCGCGGCTGCGTGCGCGGTTGGCCGAGCGTTCCAGCTCGTCGGCCACGTCATCATCGAAGCCGGCGGTGGCATGGGCGCGGTGCCACGCCCGCCGGTCCGGGTCGGACGCCGGGTCGGTCGCTTCGGCGAGTGCGCGATGCGCCGCCCGGCGGTCGGGCGGACTCGCCGCGCGGTAGGCGGCGGAGCGCACCAGCGGGTGCCGGAAGCGCACCCCTCGGGTGCCGGGCTCGATCAGCCCCGCCGTCACGGCGGGGGCCGCGGCATCGGCACCGATGCCGAGCAGCCCGGCGGCGCGCTTCAGCAGGGCGGCGTCGCCCACCGGCTCGGCCGCCGCCGTGAGGAGGAGACGTTGCGTCTCGGGTGGGAGCGACTGCACGCGTCCGAGGAAGCTCTGCTCGATGCGGCTCGCCAGCGGCCGCGCGTCGGGCGTGGCGAACCCGCCCGCCAGCTGCGCCGCCGTCAGCCCGCGGGGCAGCTCCAGCAGTGCGAGCGGGTTGCCGCGCGTCTCGGCGACGATCCGGTCCCGCACGCGCTCGTCGAGCCGCCCGGGCACGGCCGAGTCCAGCAGCATGCGGGCGTCGCCGTCGCTCAGCCCACCGACGGTCAACGTCGCGAGGCCCTGCAGCGGCTGCTCGTCGTCCGGCTCCCGGACGGAGAACACCAGCGCGACGGATTCCGCCAGGAGGCGCCGCGCGACGAACGCGAGGATCCGCGCCGACGCCCGGTCGAGCCACTGCGCGTCGTCCACCAGGCAGAGCACCGGGCCATCCCCGGCCACGTCGGAGAGGAGACCGAGCACGGCCAGGCCCACCAGGAAGAGGTCCGGCGCCTCGCCGGCACTCAGGCCGAACGCCGTACCGATCGCGTTGCGTTGGGGCTCCGGCAGGCGTGGCAGCCGGCCGAGGATCGGCGCGCAGAGCTGATGCACGCCGGCAAACGCGAGCTCCATCTCCGATTCGACGCCGGCCGCTCGCACGATGCGAAATCCCGTCGCCTTCGCTGCGAGGAAGTCCAGCAGGGCCGTCTTGCCGACTCCCGCCTCGCCCCGGACGACCAGCACGCGGCTCTCTCCAGCCCGCGTATCGGCCAGCAGTCCTTCGAGAGCTTCGCACTCGCCACGCCGACCGAGCAACCTGGTCCCACCGTGCTGGTCGGGCAATTCTCCCCCGCCAGGTGTGAGGGCTATGTCGTCGTCCGCACGTCGAGGAGTATACCGCGTCGCGGAGCGGCCTGTCGCCCACCCGGGCGCGACCGATGGCCTGCGGCCCCGACGTCCGACGCTCGACTGCGACGGGTCGGTGGCGACGGCGGCTGCGGGATCGGGAGCCTGCGCCTCGCGAGCCCGAGGCGCCGGGAGCCGGCGGTGGGACGGGTCGCGGCGGTTCCCGACGGGGCGTGCGGCCGGCTGGCTTTACAGAACGAAGTACTTGACGAGAACGCGAAACAACCCCATCCTGCCCGCGTATGCTCCACGGCTGCTCCTCGCCCCTCCCGCCCCACCACCCACGCACGCCGCGGCCGCCGCGCGAGCGGTGACACCGTCCGGCCCGCGACGCTCCGACCCCGACCCTGCGCGAATAGGAAAGGCCCCGATGACGCACCGACTCGTCGACCGCATGCGGTCGCTCCTCCCCTGGCTGGACTTCAAGATCGGCCTCCGCATGCTGGCGCGGTATCCGGGGCTCACCCTGGTCGGCACGGTGGCGATCGCGGTGGCGATCGCGTTGGGCACGCTCTACTTCGAAGCGGTGAACAAGTGGCAGCACCCCAGCCTGCCGATGCGGGGCGCCGAGCGTGTGGTCTCGATCCGCAACTGGGACGCGAGCGCGATCGCGCCCGAGGGACAGTCGCTGTACGACTTCGCGATCTGGCGCGAGCAGGCCCGGACGGTGGACCACCTGGGCGCCTCGATCGCGTTCGTGCGCAACCTCGCCACCGAGGACGGCCAGGTGGAGCCGGTGCAGGGCGCGGAGATCACGGCCAGCGCGTTCGAGCTGCTGGGGACGAGGCCGCTGCTGGGGCGTGCACTCACCGAGCGGGACGAACGGCCGGCGGAGCCGCCGGTGATCGTCCTCAGCCACGCCCTGTGGACCACGCGCTTCGCGAGTGACCCGGGGGTGCTGGGACGACCGGTGCGGTTGGGCACCGTCACCGCGACGATCGTCGGCGTGATGCCGGAGGGCTTCGGCTTCCCCGTGAACCAGCGCATCTGGATGCCGCTGCGCGTGGACGCCTCCACGCTCGCGCCGCGCACGGGCCCGAACGTCTCGATCTTCGGCCGCCTGGCCCCCGGCGCGTCGATCGACGATGCGCAGGCCGAGCTGAACGTCATCGGAGCCCGCATCGCGGCCGGCAATCCCCGGACGCACGAGCATCTGCGGCCGCTCGTCACGCCGTACGCCAAGCCGATCACCGCCGGTGGGCCGTCGCTCATGATCAGGAACATCCTGTACGCCGTGAACGGGATCTTCCTGATGCTGCTGGCCGTGGTCTGTGTGAACGTGGCCACGCTCGTCTTCGCCCGGACCGCCACCCGCGGCTGGGAGATCTCGGTGCGCACCGCGCTCGGCGCGAGCCGCGCCCGCATCGTCGCGCAGCTGTTCACCGAGGCGCTGGTGCTGACCGCCGTCGCCGCGCTGGTCGGGCTGGTCGCCGCGAAGCTGGCGCTGCACTGGGGGGTCGGCCTGCTGGCCGGCAGCCAGGGGCTGCCGTACTGGATCGACGACAGCCTCTCGTGGCGCACGGTGCTGTACACGGTGGTGCTCACGCTGTTCGGCGCCGCGATCATCGGCATCCTGCCGGCGCTGCGCGTCACCAAGCGCAACGTGCAGGACGCGCTGCGCAGCGAGGGGGCGGCGCGCGCCGGGCTGCGGTTCGGCGGCTTCTGGACCACGGTGATCGTCGCCCAGGTCGCGATCACGGTGGCGTTCCTGCCGCTCGCCGCCGGCGGCGTCTTCGAGTCCAACCGCTTCCATCAGCGCGCGGAAGGGATCGGCGCGGACCGATTCCTGACCGCCAGCATCGACATGGACCGCGAGGACTACGGGGCCGACTCGGCCAGCTTCGCCGCGCGGGCGCGGCTCAGCCTCGACGAGCTGGAACGCCGGCTCCGCGCGGAGCCCGGTGTCGAGCGCGTCGCCTTCGCGGACCGACTGCCCGTGGAGGACCAGTTCAAGTACCAGATCGAGGTCGACACGCTGCTCGGCGCACCCGCGACCGGGCTGCGTCGGAGCACGCTGGTGCACGTCTCGCCCGGCTTCTTCGATGCCTTCGGCACGTCGGTGGTGGCCGGTCGGAACTTCGAGCCGCTCGACTTCGAGACCGGGCGCGTCCTGATCGTGAACCAGTCGTTCGCGCGGCACGTGTTCGGCGGACGCAACCCGATCGGTCAGCGCGTGCGCATCGTGAGCGGGGAGGTGGACGCGGTGACCGGCGAGGAGTGGTACCAGATCGTCGGCATGGTGCGGGACTTCGGCTGGCAGCTGCCCCGGCCGGAGGAGCAGTCCGCCATGTACCGCCCGAGCCTGCCGCTGGTGGGGCGCGCCGGGAAGCTCGCCGTGCGCGTGCGCGACCCGGAGGCGTTCGCCACGCAGCTGCGGACGATCGCCGCCGACGTGGATCCCACCATCCGGCTGATCGACGTCCAGCTGCTCGGCCGGGTGGGCGGCGGGGAGGCCAAGATGAACTGGACGCTGACCTCGGTGGCCTGGCTGGTCTCGTTCATCGTCCTGCTGCTGTCGGCCACCGGCATCCACGCGCTGATGTCGTTCACCGTCACGCGCCGAACGCGTGAGATCGGCATCCGCGCCGCGCTGGGTGCGCGCCCGGGCCGCATCGTGACCGGCATCTTCTCGCGCGCCCTCCTGCAGATCAGCGCGGGCATCCTCGCGGGCAGTGGACTGGCCGCCCTCGTGGGCCTCGGATCGATGCGCCAGGTGCTGCTGCTCCTGGCTGCCGACGGCATCATGCTGGCCGTGGGGCTGACGGCGTGTGCGATCCCGCTGCGACGGGCGCTCGCGATCGAGCCGACGGAGGCCCTGCGCGCGGAAGGCTGAGGTGACGCCGCGGCTGGCGAGGGCCATGTCGACCGTTCGCAGACCGGGTCCTCGCGTGACGATCGCCGCGGTGTGCCTCCTCCTCGGGCTCGGAGCGAGTGGCTGTGCGTCGGAGCGCTACGTCCGCGAGGGGGACGTGACCTATGACCCGGCCATCGGCTATGCCGGGACGCTCGACGTCTACGAGCCGGAGTCCGATGGCGACCGCGCGAATCGTCCGGCCGTGCTGGTCATCCATGGCGGAGCCTGGAGGGGGGGCGACAAGGCCTGGGGCGAGCAGTTCGCGGACGAGCTCTGTCCGTACGGGTACGTGGTGTTCTCCATCAATTACCGACTCTCGGGTCGCCCCCATGGCAGATGGCCGGCGCAGATCGAGGACGTCCAGAAGGCGCTGCGGTACGTCCGCGCCCATGCGGCCCGCTTCCGGATCGATCCCGATCGGATCGCCGCGCTCGGCATGTCGGCCGGCGGGCATCTGGCGACGATGGTCGCGCTGCGCGACGATCCCGCGGGGCCGGACGGACGCGTGAAGACCGCCGTCAACCTGGACGGCGAGCACGACATGACGATGCCGCCCGACCAGGTGATGGACGATTTCGAGGACATCCTGACGGACGTGATGGGCCATGGGCCCCCCTGGTCTCCCGCCGAGCTGCGCGACATCTCCACCGTGACGTTCGCCCGGCCCGACGTCGCGCTGCTCACCGTACACGGGGCGGGCGATGACAACGTGTACGTCGCGCAGGGTGAGCGGATCACCGCCGCGCTCCGGGCGGCAGGTGCGGAGGCGGAATTCGTGCGGATCGACGGCGACGAGGGCGACTGCCACGAGGACTGCTGGAAGGATCCCGGAGCGAGACTCGCCATCCATCGCTTTCTGGATCGCAGGCTGTCGCACGACGGCAGCCGCTTCTACCGCGAGAGGTACGGCACGGGGACGCCGCCGCGAGATTGATGGCGTTCACGCAGGTTGCCCGACCTCGTCATCCCGCAGGAGCCTGCCGCGTGCACTGGGCACTGTCATCCCGCAGGAGCCTGCCGTAGGCAGGCGAGTGTCGGGATCTGCTGTCCGGGCCGCGTGGCTGGCCACCAGCACGGGAGAGGAGATCCCGACACGCGCTCGCTGCCGCTCGCTCCTGCGGGATGACAGGATCGGTCGGTGGTAGCTGGCTGCCCCACTCGCCGGCGGCGGGTACGCGGCTCCGGCGGGATGAGGGAGGACACCGTGGGCGCGTGGTGGCCGACGGCGGCGCTCCTGCGGGACGACACCGGCGCTGTCGAATGGTCCCTCGCGGGAGCATCCGCCGAGTCCCGGCGGGCGTTCAACAGGGCCGATGACAGCTGAGTGTCAGGTGAGCATGGTGGGCTCCATGGGGCATGCCGCCCGGTCGCGAGGCCGCCGTCGATCCCGGTCTCCGATGGCGTTCCGGTGATCGCGTCACTCCACGCGGATCGCCCGGACCGGATCCACCGCCGACGCACGTCGCGCCGGCAGGTAGCTCGCGAACAGCGCCACGCCGATCATCACCAGCGACACCGTCGCGAAGACGACCGGGTCGCGGGCCTGGACCTCGAAGAGCAGGCTTTCCAGCCAGCGTGCGGAGAAGACGGCGGCCACCAGGCCGATCGCCACGCCGATCAGCGCGATCCGTCCGCCCTGCGTGACCACCATCCGCCGGACGTCCGCTGCCTGGGCGCCGAGTGCCATGCGGATGCCGATCTCCCGCGTCCGCCGGGAGACGACGTACGAGATCGTCCCGTAGATCCCCACCGCACCCAGGATCAGCGCGAGTGTCGCCGCGATGAACAGCGTCAGCATGGTGAACGTGAGGCGGGCCATGGACCGTGCGGCCAGCGCTTCCATGGTGAAGACGCGGTACATGGGCGCGCCGGGCGCGATCTCCTGGATGAGCGTGCGGATCTCGGGCGCGAGCCGCTCCGCGCGCGGCGACCGCACGACGTAGGCGGGCGTGCCGACGCCCCAGGCGCGGGCGGTCGGCCCTACCAGCGGCAGGTAGAGGAGCGGCTCGGGGGTCTGCTCGCGGAAGTCGGCGAGGATGACGTCCTCGACGACGCCGCCGACGGTGATCCACGGGAACGCGTCGGGCGCGCCGGCGGGGCGGATCACCTGCCCGAGCGGGTTCTGCCCCGGCCAGAGCAGCTCCGCGGCGGATCGGCTGACGATCGCCGTCACGTCCGCCGTCGGCTCGGCCCGGCGCTCGAAGGTCCGTCCCGCCAGGAGGCCGATGCCCATCGTGCGGAAGTAGTCGCCGTCGGCGAAGGTGAGGCGCACGCGCGGGGCGTTCTCGGGCGGGCCGTCGTAGTTCGCCGTCGCCACCCGTGCCTCGCCGGCGCCCTCGTCCAGGGGGAGCGTGTTCACGAGCCCGACGGACTCGACGCCCGGCAGCGCGGCGACGCGGTCCATGAACATGTAGTGGAACCGGGCCAGCGCCGGAGCGTCGGTCAGCCCGAGCTGCTCCGGGTCCGGCGCCATCTGGAAGGTGAGGATGTTCTCGGTGTCGTAGCCCGGGTCCACGCTGCGGAGGGCCCGGAAGCTCTGGAGCAGCAGCCCCGACCCCACGAGCAGCACCAGCGCGGCCGCCGTCTGCACGACGACGAGCACGTTCCGCGTCATCGGGCTCGCGGCAGCCCCGGTGCGCTGCGAGCTCCGGAGGGCGGTCGCGACGTCCGGGTTCGAGAACCGGAGCGCCGGCAGGATCCCGGCGGCCAGCGCCGCCACGCTGACGACCAGCACGGTGAACAGCAGCGCGCCGGCGTCGATCCCGACGTCGCCGATCCGCGGGATGCTCTCCGGTGCCGCCCGGACGACGAGGGGCGTACCGGCCCAGGCGAGGAGGACGCCGGCCGGCCCGCCAAGCGCGGCCAGGATCAGCGCCTCCGAAAGGAGCGCCCGGATCAGCCGGCCGCGGCCGGCGCCCAACGCCCGCCGCACGGAGAGCTCCTGCTCCCGCGCCTCCGCGCGCACGATGAGCAGGTTCGCGACGTTGGCGCACGCGATCAACAGGACGATCCCCATCGTGCCGAGGAGGACCCAGAGGGGAGTGGCGAAGTCGCCGACCAGCTCCTCTTCCAGCGAGCGCACGATCGGGCGGTAGTGCTCGAGGATGCGGGCGTAGGGCGGTGGGCCGCCGGCCCGCGCGAGCACGCGAGGCGTCAGCGCGCCCAGCTCCACGGCCAGCGACTGCTGGGTGGCGCCCGGCGCCAGCCGTCCGACCAGGAACAGGTTGAAGCCCCCCGGCTGCACGGGTGGCGTGATCAGGTCGTGCATCCAGAGCGAGATCTTCTCGTCGGCGAACTCGAACGACGGCGGGAGCACGCCGATGATCGTCCGGAACTCCCCCGAGACCTCGATGGTCTTCCCGACCACGCCCGGATCGCGGCCGAACCAGTCGTTCCACAGCCAGTTGCTGAGGACGACGACCCGCCCCTCCTCGTCCGACATGGACGGCAGGCGGCCGACCACCGGGGTCACGCCCAGCGTCGAGAAGAGCGACGGCGGCCCCGAGCCGACGTAGAGCCGCTCGACGTGCTCGCCCGAGCGCACCGTCGTCTGGCCGCTCCCGACGAAGGCGAGGTCCTCGAGAGCGCGGGCGTCGTCCTTGTAGGTCAGGTAGAACTCCGGCCCCAGCCCGAACTCCTCCTCCATGTCCGTGCCGGGCGCCGTCCCCTTGACGACCACGAGCTCGTCCGGCTCGGGATAGGAGAGCGGGTCGAGCAGCACCGCCTTGACGACGCTGAAGATCGCCGTGTTCGCGCCGATGGCCAGCGCGAGGGTGAGCGCCGCGACGACGGTGAACGTCGGCGCGCGGAGCAGACTCCGCGTGGCATGGGTCAGGTCCCGCCTCCAGGCCTCGAGCATCCGACCTCCCTCCGAGGTGTAGTGGATGGCCAGCCGTCGCGTGCGGTGGACGCGCAGGGTCGGACGCGGGGCTCGCGGGAGCTCGGCCCGAGTCCAGACCTCGCCTGGCCGGCCGGCGAGGGCGCGTCGCCCTCGACCACCGGCGCCCACGACGCCGATTCCGAGCATACGCCGCGTGTCGGCGGGCGGTTTCGTGAGCACGACGCCGGAGAGTTCCCCGCCATGTCGTGCCGACGCTCCACGGCTCTGGCGCATCCTGGCCGGACCATCCCGACGGCACTCCGGCGGTGAACGCCCCCTCCCTCGACGTGCCAGGGGAGATGCTCGGACTGCTCCACCGCCGCGGCGCCGGCGGGTCGACGCTGATGCGGATCCTCGCCACACTGCAGGAGCCGAATGCAGCGTCGGCCCGGCCGGGTGACGTCGACGCGAGCCGCCAGATGGAGCGGCCCCCGAGATGCTCGGCTACCTGCCACAGTCGTTCGGCTTCGAGGTGCTCGCGCGGCACGTCGGGCCGGTGTAGCTGGGCGCGTTCGGTGTGGCCGCTCCACCTGCAGCGGCACCGCCTGCGCAGCGGCGAGCAGACGATCACCGACGTCGTGCCGTGGGACCCGGTGTGCGCGGATGTGGATCCCTACCGTCGTCCGGTCGAGCAGGGTCTGGAGGAGGACGTGGTGCGGGTGGTTGGGCGACGCTCGGCACCCATCGATGGAGGTCGCGTCCGCCGCGATGCGGCGCGCAACCGCGGCACGCCGCGGTCGCGCCGGCGGCTCACCGCTCGTCGGCGAGCAGTGGCGCCAGCTCCTGCCCGGCGATGCGCCGGAGCGCGACGGCGAGCGTGAGCAGGACGATGCCGCCCAGCACGGCGACCGTCGTGGCGAACGCCCACGGATCGCGTGCCGTCACGCCGTACAGGTAGCCCGCGAGCAGGCGGCCGACAGCGAGCGATCCCCCCAGGCCGATCATCGCGCCCGCCGCCACGCTCGCGGCGAGCTGCGCGATCGGCAGCCGGGCCACCCGCAATGCGGTGGCGCCGAGCGCCATGCGGATCGCGAGCTCCCGGAGACGGCGGCCGACGTCCCGCATGACCATGCCGGCGAGGCCGACCGCGCCCATGACGGTGGCCAGCACCGCGAAGCTGAGCGCGAGGGTGGCCCGGTAGCGGTCCGCCGCGACGGCGTTCGCGAGCACCTGCTCCAGCGGCAGCACGGCGTCCACCGCCGCGTCGGGCGCGGCCGCGTGCACCGCCCGCCGCGCCTCCTCGGCCACCGCCTCCAGGCTGGCGTGCGGCGCGTGCAGGATGAACGCGTGCCCGCCGGGAAGCGGGCCCTGTGCGATCGACGCGTAGAGCACGCCGTCCGGTGCCGCATCGAGTCCGACGTCGTGCACGTCGCCGGCCACTCCCACCACGGTGTAGCTCCCGAACGGGTCCGACAGACGCTGGCCGAGTGGAGGCTCACCGGGCCACAGCCGCTCGGCCAGGGTGCGGCTCACGACGGCCACGCGCGGCGAGGTGGACACGTCCCGCGGCTCGATGCCGCGTCCCTCCACGATCGGGATGCCCATCGTGCGGAAGTAGTCGTCCGAGACGGCCTCCAACCCGACGGCGACGGAGCCGCCCTCCTCCGTCCCGGACCCGCGGGCGACCTGCCAGCCGATCGGCGGCTCGAGCAGCGGCACGCGTCCGCTGACGGCGGCATGCTCCACGCCGGGCAGGTGCGCCAGGCGCTCGCGGATGCGCGCGTCGAACCCCGGATCGGGGCCGGCGGGCCGCTTGACGCGCACGACGAGGCGGTCCGCGGCGGCGAAGCCGGGTGGCACGCCCCGTTCCAGCTGCAGACTGCGCGTCAGCAGCGCGGCCGAGACGAGCAGCACGGTGGTCAGCGCGAATTGTGCGACGACGAGCCCGTGCCGGAGCGCGCCGCCGCCGGCGGTCGCCCGGCTTCCGCTCGCGGCGAGCCGCGCCGCGGATCGGCTGACGGTCCACGCCGGCGCGATGCCGAACAGCAGGGCGACGATCGCGCCGAGGGCGGCGGCGACGGCGAGGACGGTGGCCTGCACCCCGGCATCCGCCACGGCGAGCGGCAGCGGCGCCAGCTCCAGCAGGCGCCGCAGGACGAGCAGGGCAGTCGGCACGGCGAGCGCGGTGCCGGCGGCGGCGAGGAGCAGGCTCTCGGTCAGCAGCTCCCGCACGAGGCGCCCACGGGAGGCGCCGAGCGTGATGCGCGTGGCCAGCTCGCGCTGCCGCGCCTGCCCCTCGCCGAGCGAGAGCGCGCCCACGTTCACGCAGGCGAGCAGCAGGAAGAATGCGACGCTCCCGCCGAGCAGGTACAGCGGACGCCGCAGCCCCGCGACCTCGGCCTCCCGGCGGGCCGAGGCCGCGATGCCCGTGCGTTCGCGCGTCGGGCCCTCGGGCGCGAGGGCGCGTCGCGCGAGTTCGGCCGCCTCGGCGCGCGAGGTCGAGGGCCGCAGGCGCGCCAGCACCTCGTAGTCGCGCGCACGGCGATCGTAGGGATCCAGCCCCACCGGGAGCCAGACGGCCGGCGTGCCCTGCTGCATCAAGGGCGAGAGCGGCGCGAGGTGGAAGCCCTGGGGCAGGACGCCCACGATCGTGAAGGGCGCGCCGTCCACCCGGATCGTGCGACCGAGCGCCGCCGGCTCGCGACCGAAGCTGCTGCTCCACAGCGCGTGGCTGATCACGACGACCGGGACGCCGGCCTCGCCGGCGTCGAACCACCGGCCGAGTCGCGGCCGCACGCCGAGCAGCGGCAGCAGCGACGGCGTCGCGTGCGCCACGAGCACTTCCGCCGGATCGCCGGCGCCGCTCAGGATGCGCCGCTCCGTGCGATACCCGGCTACGGCGCCGAAGGCCTGCGTCGCGCCCCCCAGCCGCTCCAGCTCGGCCAGCGACAGGCCGATCCGGTTCCAGCTGTCGGCGAACGCCGGATCGGCGCGCCGGGCCGGATCGGTCTTCCACAGCGTCACCAGCTCGTGCGGCGCCGCGTACGGCGGCTCGCGGAGGAGCACGCGGTGCACGACGGTGAAGGCCGCGGTGCCGGCGCCGATCGCGAGGGCGAGGATGAGCACCGTGACCGCCGTGAACGTCGGGCGCCGCAGCAGGGATCGCAGCGCGAAGCGCGTGCCGAACACCAGAGCCTCCCCGATGACGTGTGGCGGGCGCGGGGCGCGCCGCGGTGCTGCGCGATGCCAGCGGCCGCCATCCAGCGCCGATCGCAGCGCGGCCCGCCAGTATGCCCGGCGGGCGGCAGCGCGACCCCGGCGCGCTACCGCATCGACGAAGTCCTCCTCCAGGTCACCCAGGACCAGTTCGGCGCGCTCGGGCGGTACGAGCAGCGTCACGAGGAGCCGAGCGGCGGCCGGCGCGCGCGCGCCGTGCGAGGCGGGCACGGGTCAGTGCGCCGGCTGCGCGGCGTGGCGCCGCAGGGTGGGGAGCAGCCCCTCCGCCGCGGCCGTCAGGCGACCGTGGGCGTCCAGGAGCGTCCGCGCCCCGAGTGGCTCCAATCGGTACTCGCGGCGGCGGCGGCCGCCGCGCGTCGGCGTGGTCTCGCCCAGCCAGCTGGCCACCAGCCCCTTCTGCTCCAGGCGCTCGAGCGCGGTGTAGCACGCGCCGGCCGAGACCTCGCGCCCGGTGCGCCGCGCCAGCTCGGCGCGCAGCCGCCGCCCGTCGGCGCCGGGCCCGCACGCCACGAGCGCGAAGAGCAGCCCGAACTCCAGTTCGCCCAACGTGTCGCCCATGCACACCTCGTCCCCGGCGCGGCGGTTACTACGGCGTAGTATACGCGGCGTCGCGGCACTGCGCCAGAGCCCGAGGGGCGGGCCGGCGCTGCCTGCGGTCCGTCCGGGACGATCGTGCTCTCGGCCGCGCACACCAGGTCAGCCGTTGCGTTCAAGCCGCTCGGGCGACCGCACCGCCATCGTCAGGCGCACTCACTGCCCGAGGAGCTCGCTGTCCCGGCGACGCACCGCCCGGCATATTGGCTCGCCCCATCCAGCTGCCGCCCCGTCGGCCACGCTGGCGTCCCGCTCCCGCCCGGAGGCTCTCATGCGACACGACGCACACGAGGATCACGCCTCGCACGATCACGCCTCGCACTATCACGCCTCGCACGATCACGCCTCGCACGCGCACGGATCGCACGCGCACGGATCGCACGGCGGCGTGATGCACGCCCCCGCGGCCGACATGCTCGCCGCGTACACGCATGCTCGTGAGGGCGCGCAGCCGGCGCCGGGCGGCAAGGTCGTGTCGGTCGACCTCGAGGCTCGCGAGACGGACTGGGAGTTCGTCCCGGGGGTGCGGACCCGCGCCTGGGGGTACAACGGCCAGGTGCCCGGACCGGTGCTCGAGGCGAACGTCGGCGACGTGCTCGAGGTACGGCTGACGAACTCGCTGCCCGAGCCCACCACCATCCACTGGCACGGGCTCCAGCTCCCCGCGCCGATGGACGGCACGGACATGGTGCAGCACCCCATCGCGCCGGGCGAGACGTTCACCTACCGCCTCCGGCTGCCCGACGCCGGCACGTTCTGGTATCACTCGCACTCGAACGAGCGCGAGCAGATGGAGCGCGGGCTCTACGGCGCCCTCGTCGTGCGCGGGCCCGACGAGCCGCGCCTGGACGCCGAGCGCGTGCTCGT
>DASTRO010000301.1:0-26060 GCA_035761165.1 Gemmatimonadaceae bacterium
GCTCACGCTCCGCGTGAGCTCGCGATCGCTGAGCGACCCGCGCGCCTCGTCGCGCGAATCGCCGAAGCGCGCGGCGCGGCCAGCCCGCGCGTTCGCGCCTCTCGCTTCCCCACCCTCACGGCCGATGGCGGCCATGTGGGCGCGGTCGCGACTGACGACCTCCCCGCCCTTTCGCCCGGCGACGCGGGCCTCGTCCGACGACCATTCGTGCGCGGTCCCCTTCGCGTGCGCGGCGCGTCCACCCTTGCTCGCGATCTCCTTCTGCCGAGACGGGTCCATCGACGCGAATCCACGCCGGCTCTTTCCATTCCCTGCCATTCGTCCTCCCACTTCCGGGGCATCCTGCCCCGGTGTTCGAGGGTACTGCCCAAGCACGAATGCCGGGCCTCCGCGGAGCGCGCACGGCGCCCCCGCCCCACTGGCGGAACGGGAACGACGGACCTTGCAAGGGCTGCGCCCGCCTCCCCTTCCTGGCGAGTCGGGCAATCGGACAAAATGTCCCGTGCGCGCTCGTCCCTACCTTGTGACTCGACCGTATTTCCCACAAGAGGCCGGTCGGCGGTTTTTTTGGCTGCCGCGAGATGCGTGCCGGAGTATTCGAGGAACACGGGGATCAGGAAGCAGGGAGCAGGAAGCAGGGACAGGAGGTGCATCGCGGCGTCCCGCGGCCGTTCCGCTGGTCGCTGACCGCTGATCGCTGATCGCTCGCCTCTATATTCCCGCCATGTCCCTCACCCTCCGCTTCCTCGGCACCGCCGCCTCGCGCCCGACGGTGGAGCGCAACGTCGCCGCGCTCGCCGTCCTGCGCGAAGGCGACGCCTTCCTGTTCGACTGCGGCGAGGGCACGCAGCGGCAGATGATGCGCTACGGTGTCACCTTCAACGTCGACGACATCTTCTTCACGCACTTCCACGCCGACCACTTCCTCGGCATCGTCGGCCTCGCCCGCACGATGGGGCTGCAGGGACGCACGGCGCCGCTGCGCCTGTGGGGCCCGCGCGGGGCGCAGCGCGTGCTGCGCCGCGTGGAGGGGTTCGGCGGGGAGCGGCTCGGCTTCCCGCTCGAGATCACCGAGCTCGCGCCGGGCGAGAGCGTGGAGCGCGCCGGCTACCGCATCGTCCCCTATGCGGTGGAGCACCGCGGTGCGGCGGCGGTGGGGTGGGTGCTGGCGGAGGAGGACCGGCTGGGCCGCTTCGACCCGGAGATGGCGCGCGCGCTCGGCATCCCCGAAGGGCCACTCTGGGGACGGCTGCATCGCGGCGAGACGGTGACGCTCCCCGACGGCCGCACGATCGAGCCGTCACGCCTCGTCGGGCCGCCGCGCCCAGGGCGGACGCTGGTCTACACGGGCGACACGCGCCCCTGCGCCGCGACGATCGAGGTCGCGCGCGGCGCCGACGTGCTGGTGCACGAGGCGACCTTCGCCGACGAGGAGTCGGCGCGCGCGGCCGAGACGGGGCACTCCACGGCGGCCGAGGCGGCGGCGGTCGCCGCCGCTGCCGGCGTCGAGCGCCTCGTCCTCACGCATCTGTCGGCGCGCTACTCGCGCGACGTGAGCGAGCTGGAACGGGAGGCGCGGGCGCGCTTCCCGGCCACCGTCGTCGCCCGCGACGGCTACACGCTGGACGTGCCGCTCAAGACCGGCGCGGTGGCCTGAGGCGCGGGCCCAGCCCCCCATCCCGCCCCCGGAGCCTGGTATCAGGTACCAGGTACCTGATACCTGATACCTGAGGTTCTAGATCGTCCCCCCGCCGTGCACCGGCGCGGTGGACGAGGGCACGTTCCCCCCGATCGGCATCGAGCGGCGGAAGAGGCGCGCCAGGTCGGCGTCGGTCAGCCGCTCCAGGATGGCGCGCGGCGAGACGCGGGCGGTGACGTCCAGCGCCTCCGTGCCGGGCCAGACGTACCAGGCATAGCGGTCGAGCCGCGAGGTGCGGCCACCAGGGTGATGGAAGACGACCATCGCGTTGCTGGCGCCAGGGAGGCGGACCTCCACCCCCCAACGCACGCCGTCGGATGCCTTGAACTCTCGCATGTGCGTTCGATCGGTTCGTTTGGAGGCGCGCGGCACCGTGCGGCCGCGCGCCGTCACGCGCCCTGACGCGCGTCGTGTGCCGCGGCCGACGCCTCGGCGGCCGCTTCCGCCGCGGCCGCGGCCTCGGCCTCGTCCTCCGCCGTGCGCTCCTCCAGCCGCCGGCGGCGGCGCGCCTGCGCGGCGGCGTAGCGGCGGCGCTCCTCCGGCGTCTCGGGCACCAGCTCGGGCACCTCCACCGGGCGGCCGTTGCGGTCGATGGCGACGAAGGTCAGGTAGGCCGAGTTGGTGTGGCGGCGCACGCCGCGGATCATGTCCTCGGCCTCGACGCGCACGCCCACCTCCATCGAGGTGCGGCCGGCGAAGTTCACGCTCGCCTTCATCACCACCAGGTCGCCGACGTGGATCGGCTCCTTGAAGTCCACCCGGTCGATGGAGACGGTGACGCACGAGGCGCGGGCGTGGCGGATGGCGGCCACCGCGGCCGCCTTGTCCATCATCGCCAGCACGGCGCCACCGAAGACGGGGCCCAGGATGTTCGCATCCTGCGGCATCATGATCTCGGACGTCTCGTGCCGGCTCTCCTTCACCGTGCGCCGCGGCCGCGGCGTGCCGTCGCTCATCGTGGCGCGGCGGTGGAGCGGAGCGGCGTCGCGGCGGTCCGCCCCGTCGCGGCGGCGTGCGGCGCGCGCGAGCGTGGCGCGCGGCGGCCCGGCCGGCGCGGCGCGTGCGAGACCAGGCTGTAGGTGCCGTCGTAGAGCGACGCGTCACGGAAGGCGCGGGCGAGCGCGGCGCGCGCCTCGGGCCCGAACGTCGCGCGGTCAAGCCAGTAGACGCGCTCGGCCGGGACGTCGAGCGCGGCCAGCGTCCACTCGTGCGCCGCGGCATCACGCAGCACCAGCACGGTCGGTTCGCCGCCGTCGTCGCGGCCCGCGCGGCGGCGGGTGGGCGGCGCGACCATCGGCCGGGCCAGCACGTCCACGGGCCCACGCGACCAGCGCGCCACGCGCCGCCCCGCCGCCCGGCTCGCGGCCGTACCCCCAGAACCGCGCGAGGCGTGGCGCGTCCCGGAGGCTCGCCGCCCCCCGTCGCGCGCGTCCGCCTCGTCACGCGGAAGGGCGGCAGCCGCGTCACGCCACCAGCGGCCGGCGGGCAGGGCGATGGGCGCGAGGGGGAGGACGAAGCCCTCGGCGTCCTCACCCGCACCGGGCACGTAGAAGACGACGCGCGGCGCGGCGCCGTCGGCGACGAGCGCGAAGCTGCGCTCGTCGAAGGTGAAGCGCGACAGCGCCGCCGCGGCGCGGCGGCCGCCGGGCGGGCGCACGGCCAGCGCCGAGTCGCGCGCCGCCTCGAACGCGGCCCGCGCCGCGGCCAGCGTGCGCCGCCCCGCGCTGTCGCCCACCAGCGCGGCGAGCGAGACGGGGGCGCCGGTGCGCAGGTCCACCACGGCGCGGCGGACGCGGTGCCGCTCGGCGCCCCGCTCGGGGTGCAGGTCGGCGTAGCTCTCCACCCCCAGGTACGGCCCGAGCACGTCGCCGAGCGAGACCTCGAGCGTGGCGCTCGCCACCGGCTCGTCGGCGCCGTCCTCGTCCTCCTCGAGCGGCACGTCGTCGGGGTGCTCGCGGGCGTAGGCGAGGGCCAGCCGGGGTACGGTGGCGTCGCCGAAGACGACCGCCGAGTCGCCGGTGACGAGGTCGCGCCGCCACACCGTCTGCGAGAGGAAGAGCGCGTCGTAGAAGGAGTAGTCCTCCTCGGTGACGTAGAGCTCCTGCAGGCGGCCGCCGAGGCGCGCCAGGAGGATCGGGGCGCGCCGGACCTCCACGCCGCCGTCCACCTCGGGGCCGGTGCGCACCCAGTAGCTCGAGTCGCCCGCCGCGACGAGGAACTCGGCGGCGGGCGGCGTGGGCTCGGGCGCCCGATCGCGGCAGGCGGCGACGGGCACAGCCAGCGCGAGCAGGAGGAGCGCACGGAGCGCTGGAGGCGGGTGGTACGGCATCACGGCCAAATATAGCGCATCCGGCGGGCATGCCCGCCGGCCGGCGGCCGGGCGCGCCGGCGATGGGGGCCGCGCGACCGGGACCGCGCGGCGCCCGCCACGCTCACCGCGCCGCGACGATCTCGCGCACCCCGGCCACGAGCCGCTCCACCTCCTCCTCCGTCGTGTAGCACGCACAGCCGGCGCGCACCAGCCCACCGTCGTCGGCGTGGCCGAGGCGCGCGACGACGGTGCTCGCGTAGAAGTCGCCGTGCGACACCCAGACGCCCCGCGCCGCCAGCCGGCGCGTGACCTCGTCGGCGCCCAGGCCGCGCACGACGAACGACACGGTGGGGGTGCGCGGGCGGTCCGGCGGCGGGCCGTAGAGCGTCACGCCGTCGGTCGCCGCCAGCCCCTCCCAGAGCCGGGTGACGAGCGCCTGTCCGTGCGCGTGGAGCGCGGCGTACGCGCCGGCGAGCGCGGCGCGGCGGTCCTCGCCCTCGCCGAGGCCAGCCAGGAAGTCCACCGCGGCGGCCGCGCCCACCATCCCCTCGTGGCTCTGCGTCCCGGTCTCCAGCCGCTCCGGCGCCTCGTCCGGCGCGGGCGCCAGCTTCGGCACGTCCAGCGACTCGAGCAGGGCACGGCGGCCGTACAGCACGCCGACGTGGGGCCCGTAGAACTTGTAGGCGGAGCAGGCCAGGAAGTCGCAGCCGATGGCGCGCACGTCCACCAGGTGGTGCGGAGCGTAGTGGACCGCGTCCACGTACGACAGCGCGCCCGCCGAGCGCGCCAGCTCGGCCACGGCGGCCACGTCGGTGACGGTGCCGAGCGCGTTGGACGCGGCGCCGACGGCGACGAGGCGCGTGCGCGACGAGAGCTTGGAGCGCAGGTGCTCCCAGTCCAGCGTGCCGGTGGCGGTGTCGACGCGCGCCATGCGCACGACCAGCCCGCGATCGCGCGCGGCCTCGAGCCAGGGGTCCACGTTGGCGCGGTGATCCAGCTCGGTGACGACGATCTCGTCGCCCGGCTCCCATCCTCGCACGAGCGCGCGGGCGACGTGCAGGGTGATGGTCGTCATGTTGGCGCCGAAGGCGATCTCCCCCGCGTCGGCGCCGAGGAAGTCGGCGAGCGCCTGGCGCGCGCCCTCGATGAGCCGGTCGGTCTCGGCGCTGCTGGGATACTCCCAGTGCGTGTTGGCGTTGTGGTGGTAGAGGTAGTCGGCCATCGCCTCCACCACCGCGCGTGGCACCTGCGTCCCGCCGGGGCCGTCGAAGTAGGCGACGGGGTGGCCGGCATGGACGCGCTCGAGGGCGGGGAAGTGCGAGCGCAGGGAGGAGGGAAGAGGGAGGAGGGAAGAGGGAGGAGTCATCGGTGTGCGTGCTCCGGCGGCGGTGGCGGTGGCGGTTAGGCGGAACGTCGTCACTCCTCTTCCCTCCTCCCTCTTCCCTCTTCCCTCTGCCCCTCGATCTCCACCCGCGCCCAGCGCTCCACCACCTTCACCGCCTCCACATGGTCCGCCTCCTCGCCGAGCTCGCGATGGGCGAGGCGGAGGAGCTCCGCGGTGAGCTGCAGGAGTGGGGCGGGCACGCGCTGGTCGCGCGCGAAGTCGGCGGCGATGCCGACGTCCTTGTCGAGCAGGGCGAGGCGGAAGGTGCGCGGGAAGGCGCGCGTGAGCACGCGCGGCGGGAAGAGGTTCTCCGACGCGTTGGAGCGGCCGCTCGACCCGTTCACGACGTCGAGCGCGACGGCGGGGTCGACGCCGGCACGGGTGAGCGCGGCCAGCCCCTCGGCGGTGCTCCAGAGGTGGACGGCGAGGAGGGCGTTGTTGACCGCCTTCACGGCGTCGCCGGCCCCGGTGGGCCCGCAGTGCACGATGCGGCGGCCGAACGCCTCGAGCACCACCCGGGCGCGCTCGAGCGTGGCCGCGTCGCCGCCCACCATCACGGTGAGCGTGCCCGCCTCGGCGCCGCTCGTGCCGCCGCTCACCGGCGCGTCGAGGAAGCCGACGCCGTGCTCCGCGAGGCGGGCAGCGATGCGCCGGGAGCCCTCCGGGTCCCCCGAGGTGCAGTCCACGAGGATGGCGCCGGCGACGAGGCCGGCGAGCAGCCCGTCCGGTCCGTCGAGCAGCGCCTCGACGTCGCGCGAGACGGGGAGGCAGGTGACGACGACCTCGGCACCGCGGGCCGCGTCGGCAGGGGTGGCCGCGTGCCGCGCCCCCGTGCGCGCGGCGAAGTCGGCGGCGCGCGCCGCGGTGCGATTCCAGACGGCGAGCGAGAAGGGCGGCCGGGCGAGGTGCGCGGCCATCGGCGCGCCGATGGCGCCGAGTCCGAGGAAGGCGACGTTCATGGGGGAGCGATCAGCGAGCAGCGGTCAGCGATCAGGGGAACGGCGAGCGATGAGCGGTCGGCGATCAGGGGCGATGGGGAGGCGCTCCGACGGCGAGCGGAACATCGCGACGGCGGCACGCGACAGCAACCGCCGGCCCCGCACCCCCGATCGCTGACCGCTGCTCGCTGACCGCTGCTCGCTGACCGCTCGCCGTTCGCCTTGTACCGTCCCGGCGCCCTCTCTAACTTGCCCGCGCGCCCGGCACCGCTCGCGGTCGCCGCCCCGTCCGCCGCCCGCCGAAGGACGTCGCCCATGACGCCACCCCAGCGCGACGAAGACCGCCCGCTCGCGGCGTTGCTCGCCCCGGACCTGCTCGTGCTGCTCGACGAGAGCCCGGCGAGCGTGGCCGCGGAGACGGAAGAAATGCATCCGCGCGATCTGGCGGACGTGATCGAGGCGATGCCCGAGGATCGCGTCGTCGACCTCCTCGCGGCGCTCCCCGACGAGCGCGCGGCCGACGTGCTCGGCTACCTGGACGAGGAGCTGCGCGCCTACATCCTGGAGGCGCTGCCGGCGCGGCGCGCCGCCGAGATCGTCGTCGAGATGACGCCGGACGACCGCGCCGACGTCCTCGAGGAGCTGGCCGAGGCGACGGTCGAGGGGATCCTCTCCGAGATCCCCGCCGAGGAGCGCCTGATCACCGAGCGCCTCCTCGCCTACGAGCCCGACACCGCCGGCGGGCTGATGACGACCGACTTCCTGTCGGTGCCGGCGACGATCAGCGTGGACGACGCGCTGCTGCGCGTGCGCGCCATGGCGCGCGAGGGACGCCAGGAGGGGATGTACGCCCTCTACGTCACCGACCGGGCCGGGCGGCTGCGCGGCGTGATGTCGCTGCGCGAGCTGCTCGCCGCGCCCGAGGGGACGCTGGTGGACGACGTGGCATGGCAGGAGGTGGTGAGCGTGCCCGCCACGGCCGACCGCAGCGAGGTGGCGCGCCTCATCTCCGAGTACGACCTCGTCGCCATGCCGGTGGTCGACGAGGAGCGGCGCATCGTGGGCGTGGTGACGGTGGACGACGTCATCGACGCGATCGAGGAGGAGCACTCCGAGGACGTCCAGAAGATGGGCGGCATGGAGGCGCTGGAGGAGCCGTACGCGACGATCGGCTTCCTGACGATGATCCGGAAGCGCGCGGGTTGGCTGGGGCTCCTCTTCGTCGGCGAGATGTTCACGGCGACCGCGGTCGGCCATTTCGAAGCGAAGCTCAAGGCCCAGCTCTTCCTCGCCTCGTTCATCCCGCTCATCATCAGCTCGGGGGGGAACTCCGGGTCGCAGGCGACGTCGCTCATCATCCGCTCGCTGGCGCTGCACGAGCTGGACCTGCGCGACTGGTGGCGCGTCCTCTTGCGCGAGCTGGTCGCCGGCCTCACGCTAGGGGTGATCCTAGGCGCCATCGGCGTCGTCCGGATCCTCCTCTGGCAGACGATGGGGATCCGCGACTACACCGAGAACGGGGCGAACTACTACCTAGTGGCGCTGACGATCGGCCTGGCGGTACTCGGCGTGGTGACGATCGGCTCGCTCATCGGCTCGATGCTGCCGTTCGCGCTGCGGCGCTTCGGCCTGGACCCGGCGAGCGCGTCGGCCCCGCTGGTCGCGACGTTGGTGGACGTCAGCGGCATCGTGCTCTTCTTCAGCGCGGCGGTGCTCCTGCTCGGGATCTGACGATCGACGCCCGCGCTGGCGCCCGCAGTCTCATGACGAGTGTTGCAGTGCCCGGCGCCGGCCGATCCCGGCCGGCCCGGTTCGCCACTCTTCCAGGAGGCGCGTATGACCACGGTCCAGCGCACGGCCCTGCTCTTCGGCGTCATCTTCCTGCTCATCGGCATCGCGGGCTTCTTCGTCACCGGCGGGATGACGATGAACGCGGACATGGCCACGGCCCCCCGGCTGTTCGGGCTCTTTCCCGTGAACCTGCTGCACAACCTCGTCCACCTCGCCTTCGGCGTGTGGGGGCTGGCGGCGGCGTCGCGCTTCAGCGCGGCCCGGCTGTATGCCCAGGCCGGCGGCATCATCTACCTCGTGCTCGCCCTGCTCGGCTTCGTCGCGCCGAACCTATTCGGGCTGGTGCCGCTCGGCGGGAACGACATCTGGCTGCACGTGCTGCTCGGCATCGTGCTTGCGGCCGTGGGCTTCACGGCCCGCGCCCCCGCGGCCACGACGACGGGCACGTACGCCTGACCCAGCACGGAGCGATGGCCATGGAGCGACTGCGACTCGACATCGGCGGGATGAGCTGCCAGCACTGCGTGGCGGCCGTGACGAAGGCGCTGCGCGACCTGCCCGGCGTGGCGGTGGACCGCGTCGAGATCGGCCGCGCGGAGGTGGCGTACGACCCCGCCCGCACGTCGCCCCAGGCCATCGCCGACGCGGTGAACGACGAGGGTTACGAGGCGGTGGCGGCCGGCGCCTGACCGTGTGACCGTGGCGCCGGTCGCGCCGCTCACTGCGGCAGCGGCGGCGCAGGCGGCGCATGGGCCACGCGGCGGCCACGACGCGCACTCCACCAGAAGACGCCGGTGCCGGCGAGCGCGATGGCGGCGAAGGCGAACCACTGGATGGCGTAGCTCAGGTGGCTCCCTTCGTCGAGCGCGGGCGGGTCCAGACGCGCCGGCATCGGCGGCACATCGGCGCCATCCGCTGAGGCACGGGTCGTGTCGGCCGGCGCGGCGGCGGACGCGATGACGTAGTACGACGCGACCGGATAGGGGAGCAGCGAGCCGATGGTGCCGGCGTCGAGCCAGCGGAGGGTGCGCCCCTGCCCCGACACCAGCGCGGCGCCGGTCGCGGGATCGTGGAAGGTCTCGACGAACCCGGTCACGACGGCGTCGGCCGGCTCGCGCCAGTGCGCCGCGTCCACGCGGAGCGCGTCAGGGGAGTAGACCCAGCCGCGGTTGACCAGCACGGCCGTGTCGCGTCCGGGCAGGCGCAGCGGCGTGAGGAGGTTCACCCCCGGCGACCCGTCGTGCGACCGGCCGGCGAGCACGATCTCGTGATCGTAGTCGTACGTCCCGCGCAGCCGCACGCGGCGGAAGCGCGCCAGCGCGGTGTCGGCCGGGAGCTGCGCCGGCGTCGTGACGGCGGAGTCGAGCCGCGCGGCAACGACGGCATTGGCGGCCCGGCGCTGCTGCAGTCGCGAGAGCTGCCAGACGCCGAGGCGGATGCAGACGAGCGCGAAGACGACGGCAATGGCGGCGAAGAGGACGGGGGAGCGTCGCATGCCGAAAGATAGGCAGGCGCCGGCGAGCGGCGCCGGAACGCGGCACGGGGGGACGCGTTCCGGCCCCGCGAGCCGTACATTGGGCCCCGCCCCCTCACCGTGACCTCCATGCTTCCACGCGTCCGTCACGCGCTGCGCCGCCTGCGCCGCGCCCCGGCCTTCGCCCTCGCCGCGAGCCTCACGCTGGCCCTCGGCATCGGCGCCACGACCACGGTGTTCGGCGTCGTGGAGGGCGTCCTGCTGCGTCCCCTGCCGTACGTCGAGCCCGCCCGGCTCGTGGACCTGTCGCACACGCTGGACATCGCGGGCATCGCGCGGGTGGACCAGTCCGACGCGACCTACCTCGAGTACCGGCGCGCGAACGGCGTCTTCACGGACGTGGGCGCCTACCGCGCGACGGCCGTGAACCTCGGCCCCATTCGTGGGCCGGGCGCCGGTGGCGAGGTGGAGCCGGAACGGGTCGCCGCCGCGGTGACCACCGCCAGCACCTTCGCCGTGCTGCGTGTGCCGCCGCTCCGCGGCCGCGTGTTCGGTGAGGGGGACGACCGTCCCGGCGCCGCCCCCGTCGTGCTCATCGGGGAACGGCTCTGGGAGCGGAAGTACGGGGCCGATCCGGGCATCCTGGGACGTCGGCTCGAGATCGACGGCGTCGCGCGCGAGGTGGTGGGCATCATGCCGGCGAGCTTCCGCTTCCCGGCGAGCGAGACGGCGCTCTGGATCCCGACGGCGATCGATCCGGCGCGGACGGAGTCGGCGACGTTCGACCTGCGCGCCGTGGCCCGGCTGCGCGACGGCGTGTCGCCCGCCGCCGCCACGGCCGACCTCCAGCGCCTGCTCCTGCGCGTCCCGGAATCGTTCCCGGGTCGGCTGACGGTGGCGTCCATCGTCCAGACGCACATGCGCGCCGTCGTCCGGCCGCTGCGCGAGGTGGTGGTCGGCGACGTGGGCCGCGTGCTCTGGGTGCTGCTGGGCGCCGTGGGCGCCGTGCTGCTGGTGGCCTGCGCCAACGTGGCCAATCTCTTCCTGGTGCGCGCGGAGGGGCGGCAGCACGAGCTCGCGATGCGACGGGCGCTCGGGGCCAGCCGCGGGGCCCTCCTCGCCGACCTGCTCCCCGAGGCGCTCCTGCTCGCGGGCGCCGGCGGCGCGCTCGGGCTCGCGCTCGCCGTGGCCGGCGGGCAGGTGCTCCGGTCGCTGCACGGCACGGTGGACATCCCGCGCCTGGCGGAGGTGGGTGTCGACGCCACCGTGCTCGCCGTCGCGATCGCGGCCACCGCCCTCGCCGCCCTGGTGGTGAGCGCGATCCCGGCGCTGCGCGCGGGCACGACGGAGCTCTCGGCCACGCTCATGGAGGGTGGCCGCTCGGCGACGGCCGGACGCCGGCGCCACCGTGCGCGGCAGGCGCTGGTGGTGGCCCAGGTGGCGCTGGCCCTGGTGCTGGTGGCCGGGGCGGGGCTGATGGCGCGCAGCTTCGCGAAGCTGCGCGCGGTGCGGCCGGGCTTCGACGCGGCGCACGCGCTCACCGTCCGCGTGGCGCTCCCGGCCGCGCGCTACGCGGACTCGGCGAGCGCCGCCCGCTTCTTCGTGCGTGCGCTCGACGCGATCGCGGCGCTCCCCGGCGTCGAGGCGGCCGGCGTGGTCTCGAAGCTGCCGCTGGATCCGGAGGCGCGTCGCGACACGGCGCTCTTCGTGGAGGACCGTCCCCTGGAGCCGGGGCAGCTCCCGGGCATCCATCAGGTGGCCTACGCGAGCCCCGACTACTTCCGCGCGCTGGGCATCCCGCTCCTCGAAGGGCGCGTCTTCGACCGCCCCGATCCGACCCGCGCGCCGCACGAGGTGATCGTGAGTCGCGTGGTGGCGGAGCGGTACTGGGCCGGTGGCCACGCGGTGGGCCGGCGCGTCCGCCTGGCGCCGCGCGGCGAGTGGTACACGGTGGTCGGCGTCGCCGGCGACGTGCGCGGCACGGGACTGGAGGAGCCGCCCGACGAGACGCTCTACCTGCCGCTCGTCACCGCCCCGGGCGACGCGGGGAGCACCGCGCGCTGGGCGCCGCGCGAGGTCGCCGTCGTCGTGCGGGGCGCCGCGGGACCGCCGACCGTGGGCGCGAGCGTGGCGCGCGTCATCCGGGCGCTCGACCCGGCCGTCCCGGTGTACCGCGCCGCGCCGATGAGCGAGGTCGTGGCGCGCGCCGGCGCGCGAACGTCGCTCACGCTGCTGCTGCTCGGCGTCGCGTCCATCGTGGCGCTCGCGCTCGGCGCGGTGGGCATCTACGGCGTGATCTCGTACGTGGTGAGCCTCCGCACGCGCGAGATCGCCGTCCGGCTCGCGCTCGGCGCCCGACCCGGGGAGGTGCACCGGATGGTGTCGCGCCAGGCGATGACGACGGCCGCGGTGGGGGTGGGCGTCGGGCTCGCCGGGGCCCTGGCGACGACACGCTCGCTCGGCGCGCTGCTCTTCGGCATCGCGCCCACCGACCCGGCGACGCTCGGCGCGGCGGCGCTGCTGCTGCTCGCCGTGGCCGCGGCGGCGAGCTGGCTGCCGGCCCGGCGGGCGGCCGCCATGGACCCGGCCCAGGCGCTGCGGGCGGAGTAGGCGCCGCCCCGGCGGCGCCTACTCCGCCCGCTCAGAAGAGCGACATCTGCTCGCCGAGCCGCTCGGGCTCCACCGGGCGCGGGCCGAGGCGCTGCTGGAGCTCGCGCGCCGAGGCGGGGCTGTGGCCGGCGAAGTGGTTGTTGACGTAGCCGTAGACGACGTGCACGCGCTCGGTGAGCAGGAGGAGCGCGCCGGCCCACGCCTCGAGCTCGCGGCTGCGGTCCACCTGCACGCGCGAGTAGTCGACGATGGTGCGATCGGGCCCCATCCAGCGGACGTACGCGAAGTCGGCGGTGGGACGGCCGGCGAGGGCGAGCATCTGCTTGCGCGGGATCCATCGCGCGTCGGAGAGGGCCAGCGCCACGTTGTGCTCGGCCAGCAGGGCGAGCACGCCGTCGTAGATCCAGCCGCGCTGCCGGAACTCGATGGCGAGCTTCAGATCGCGCGGCAGGGTGGGAAGGAAGGCGGCGAGGGCCGGCAGCTCGGACGGACCGAAGTCGGGGCCGAGCTGGACGAGGATGGGCCCCAGCTTCTCGCGCAGCTCGCGCGCGCGGTCGAAGAAGAGGGCGGCGAGGTCGGCCGCGTCTCGCAGGCGGCGCTCGTGCGTGATCTCCTGGGGGAGCTTGAGCGCGAAGGCGAAGCCCGGCGGGGTACGGTCGTACCAGCCGCGCACGGTCTTGACCGGCGGGATGGCGTAGAACGTCGAGTCCACCTCCACCGTGTCGAAGGCGCGGGCGTACACGGTGAGGTAGTCGGCGCTGCGCGTCCCGCCGGGGTAGAACGGGCCGACCCAGGCGTCGTAGTTCCAGCCCTGGGTACCGATGCGAACCGAGCCGGGCATACCCGGAATCGGCGGCCCGGACCGAGGACTGTCAAGAAGGGCGAGCGATCAGGAAGCAGCGCTCAGCGCTGAGCGCTGAGCGATCAGGGGAACACCCCCGGGCGGGCCAGTACTGGCCGGCCCGAGCGGCCGTTACGCTGAGCGCTGAGCGCTGCGCGCTGATCGCTCGCCTTCCTACTCCAGACGCAGCGCCGTGCTCACGTCGCCCGCCGTCGCGCGGCGGGCCGGGATGTAGCAGGCGGCCGCGGCGACGGTGAGCAGGATCAGCGAGACGGCGCCCAGCGTGCGTGGATCGCTGGGGCGCACCTCGAAGAGCAGCGCCTGGAAGGCGCGACCGAGCAGCAGCGCCACGGCCAGGCCTCCGGCCAGGCCGAGCAGGGCCGGGGTGAGCCCCTCGCGCAGGACGTGGCGCCGGATGTCGCGGGGGCGCGCGCCGAGCGCCATGCGCACGCCGATCTCGCCGGTCCGCTGGGCGAGCGAATGCGCGATCACCCCGTAGATGCCGACGCTGGCGGTGACGAGCGCCGCCACGGCGAAGAGCGCGAGCAGCAGCAGGTGGAAGCGGCGCTGGGCCAGGGTGGACGAGAGCACCTGTTCCATCGTGCGCACCTTGGCGATCGCGACGCCCGGATCGAGTTCGCGCAGCACCTGGCGTGCGCCGGGCGCCAGCGCGGTGGGCTCCCCGTCGGCACGGACGAGGAGGGTGGCCGACCAGCCGATCGCCCACATCGGCTCGACGACCTGCGGCAGGTAGGCGATGACGCTCCGGGGATCTTCCAGGCTCGTCGTCGGCACGTCGGCGGCGACGCCGACGACCTCGCGCGTCCCGAAGTTGCCGTTGGTCACCTGCTTGCCGATCGGGTCCTCGCCCGGCCAGAGCGCCCGCGCGGCCTGCTCGGAGAGCACGATGACGGGCCGCTCGTCGTCGGATGCCGTGAACGTGCGCCCCTGACGGATCGGGATGCCGAGGGCACTGAAGTAGTCCGGGCTCACGAAGCGGAAGTTCGCGCTGAGCTCCTCTCCTGCCTGCGCCTCGCGGCCGGGCAGCATGAGCGCGTCTACCCAGGTCTCTCCCTCGAGCGGCAGCCTGTTCGTCACGGCCGCCGTGGTCACGCCGGGCAGCGCCGACAACCGGGCGACGGCCTGCTCGTAGAACTGCACGCGGCGCGCGGCCGAGTCGTAGCCGACGCGCGGCAGGAAGATGTCGAGCGCGAGGACGCGCTGCGCGTCGAAGCCGCGATCCACGCCGAGCACGCGAACGAAGCTGGCCAGGAACAACCCCGCCGCGACGAGCAGCACGGCGCTGAGCCCCACCTGCGCGGCGACGAGCGCCGCGCGCACCCGTGCCCCGCGTCGCCCCGCGGTGAGCGTGCGGCCACCGGCCTTGAGCACGTCACCGGGATCGACCCGGCCGAAGCGCAGCGCGGGGACGACGCCGAAGACGAGGCCGACGCCGACCGAGAGCAGGAGCGCGACGCCGAGCACGCGGCCGTCCAGCCGGATCTCGCCGAGCCGCGGCAGGTCCACCGGTGCCGCCGCGAGCAGCGCCGCGAGCCCCCAGTACGCCAGCACGATGCCGAGCCCGCCGCCGACGAGGGCGAGCAGGAGGCTCTCCACGAAGGCCTGTCGCACGAGCCGTCCGCGCCCGGCGCCGAGCGCGACCCGCACCGCCGACTCGCGCAGCCGCGCCGCGTTCCGCGCCAGGAGCAGCATCGCCAGGTTCACGCAGACGATGAGGAGCACGGCGCCGACGGCTGCCAGCAGGAGGAGCAGCGCCCGGCTCGCGTCGCCCACCACCTGCTCCCGCAGGGGCACGAGGATCGCGCGCATCCTGCGCTCGCCCCCCATCCGCGCCACCCACCGGTCGATGAGGCCGGCCTCGAGTGCATCGAGCTGTGTCTGCGCCTGCGCCAGCGAGACGCCGGGACGGAGGCGAAGGATCGCGGCGTAGTCGAACGAGCCCCCCTGCTGGATGCGCGCCGGCGTGAAGACGAGCGGCGTGTAGACGTCCACCGCCGGTGGCAGCGAGGTGAGCTCGCCCAGCTCCTGGCCCTTCGGCAGCCGGAAGCCGGCCGGGAGGATGCCGATGACGACGTGCGGCTGGTCGTTGAGCGTGATGGTCTCACCGACGATGTCGGGATCGGCGCCGTACTGCCGCCGCCAGAAGGCGTCGCTCAGCACCACCACGTTCGCGTTGCCGGGCTGGTCGTCGCCGGGAGCGAAGAGGCGACCACGTTGGGCACGGGCGCCGAGCACCGAGAAGAGGCTCGCCGACGCGCGCACCCCCGCCAGCCGCTCCGGACCATCCCGGTCGGTGAGCGTGACGTCGCCGGACGTCAGGGCCGCCACCCCGCTGCACACCGTGCACTCGCGCCGCCACAGATCGACGTGCATGGCGTTGGCCGGCACGGACGGATAGGTGTCGCGCAGCTCGTCGACGACGACGCGCGCGACGACGAGCCGGTCGGGCTCGTGGAAGGCCAGCGGCCGCAGCACGACGTGGTCGACGACGGAGTAGATGACCGTCGTGGCGCCGATGCCCAGCGCCAGCGTGAGGATCGCCGCGGCGGCGAAGACGGGCGCGCGCCGCAGCGTGCGCGCCGCGTAGCGCACGTCGCGTCCCACTTCCTCGGCCACGCGGCTGCGGTACTCGTCGCGCGCGTCGTCCTTGAACCGCTCGCGCCCACCGAAGGCGGCCAGCGCGCGGCGCCGCGCCTCGTCGGGCGGCAGGCCGTCGCGCGCGTAGCGCTCGGTGAGCTGGTCGACGTGGAAGGCCATCTCGTCGTCCAGCCGCCGCTCCATCTCGCCGCGCCGGCCGAGCCCGCGCAGGCGGGCCAGCGCGTCGCGCGACGCCATCCAGAGCCCGGTCATCGGCCCACTCCTCCGCACCGTGCGGCGCTCAGGGTTCGCTCATGGCGAGCACGAGCTCCACGGCGCGCGACAGGCGGCGCCACGTCTCGCGCTCCTCGGCCAGCCGCTTCCGGCCGGCGGCGGTGAGCGCGTAGTAGCGCGCCCGCCGGTTGTTCTCCGTCACCTTCCACGAGGAGGTGACATGGCCCTGCCGCTCGAGGCGGTAGAGCGCGGGGTAGAGCGACCCCTGCCCGACCTGGAGCACCTGCTCCGAGCCGCGCTCCAGCCGCTCCGTGATCCCCCACCCGTGCATGGGGCCGAGCTGCAGCGCCTTGAGCACGAGCAGATCGAGCGTCCCCTGCAGGAGGTCGCCCCGTGTCTTGTCGGCCATCATCTGTCCTTTCGACGGTCGAAGGTAGAATGGGGTCGCTTCTTTCGACCGTCAAGGGGAAGAGAGTGATGCCCCGGTGGGTGGGCGCCAACGATCCGAGCATCGTCATCCCGCAGGGGCGCCACCCCAGGTGGGGCTCCTGCGGGATGACAGTGCCGAGCGCGAGCGGCGCGCGCTCCTTCGGGATGACGACGGCGCTGTTGAATGGTCCCTCGCGGGAGCATCCTCCGAGCCCCGGCGGGCTTGCAGCAGCGCCGATGGCAGCAGCGCCGATGACGAATGGCAGAGTCGGCGTGGCCGACTACCGATACGTCTCGAAGAAGCCGGTGCCCTCGCCCGAGATCGGACGCCCGCCCACGCGTCCGGTGAGCCGCACCCGGCCCTTCATCTGCACGAAGTACGGCCGCGCGACGGCGCGCGCCGAGGCGCTGTCGCCGGCGGCGAGGAAGCCCTGGCGCGTGTCGGTGGCGGTGGCGGCGTCGATCGTCAGCTCCACGCGCACCGTGTCGCCGCCGCGCGCATCGGCCAGCACGGCGTGCGACGGGACGCGGATCGGGCGGCCGTTCACCATCGCGGTGCGGCCATCCTCGTAGGCGATGATCTGTGGACGGAAGAGCGCCAGGTAGCCGAGCGAGTCCACGACGTAGAGGAGCAGCGGCGGCGCCTCCGCCGTGCTGTCCGCCGGCTGCACGCGGCCGTAGAGGAAGGTGTAGGCGCCGGCGCGCGCGGCGCCCCACTCCCAGTCCACGCGCTGCCAGATCCCCCAGTTGTGGTCGTGGTACGCCTGCACGCCCTCCAGCCGCTCGCAGCGGCCGCCGGCGCACAGCTCGCCGCTCGCCGTGGCACGCAGCACCGGCACCGCATAGCCGCTGACGAGCGACGCGTCGCCCAGCTCCACGCCGGGGAAGTACGCACCGGGCGCCGGCGTCACGGTGAGGTCCACCCGGGCGCTGCCACCGCGCCCGTCCACCGCCGGTGCGGCCGCCACCACCCGATATCGACCGTCCGGCAGCACGGTGACCGACGCATCGTCCAGGCGCAGGTCGGCCGAGTCGGTGGAGAGCCGGATGCGCGCGGGCGGCACATCGAGCGCGTAGCGGCGGTCGGGCGCGTCGTCGCCGTGGGTGGTGATCAGCACCTGGCCACCCCACTCGCCGCGCGGCACGTCCCCGGCCACGGCGAGCGTCACGAACGCCCAGCGCCGCCGGTCGGCGGTCAGCACGTTGAAGTAGTGCCACTCGGCCCACCGCTCGCGGTGCTCGGCGCCGGCCGGTGTGTGATGGAAGTGGTCGATGGCGTGGCGCAGCTCCGCGGGGGTGGGGTCCAGCCACCGTCGGTCGGCCGCGTCGTCCGTCCAGCTACCGGCCGCGAGCTCGGGCGCCGCCCCGACGGCACGTGCGGTGGACGGGATCTCGCCGGTGGCGCGCACCGGGACCTCGCGGCCGTCCAGGGTGCGCAGGTAGAGCAGCTTGCCGTCGATCTGCGGCGCCACGGCGCGGACCGCGCCCGCGAGCCGTCGGGCGCCGAGGAGCTGGAGGTGGACGAAGCGCGCGTTGGCGATCGAGAAGAAGAGGCCGCCCAGCCCGCCCGTCTTCATCAGCTCCACGTCCAGCCCCTCCGGCAGCACCGTCACCTCGCCGCCGCCCACCAGCCGCTCCTCGCGCGCCTGCGCCAGCATCGCCTCGCCGATGGAGAGGAGCACGATCATCACCCCGACGCCCGTGGAGAAGCCCAGGAGCAGCAGCAGCGTGCGCCAGGGACGGTCGAGCAGGTTGCGGCGCGCGAGGAGGAGGATCATGGGCAGCGATCAGCGATCAGCGAGGAGCGATCAGGGGCCACGATCGCGCTACGCCTCGAGCCGTCCGTCACGCATGCGCACGATGCGGCGGGCGGCGCGGGCCAGCTCGTCGTCGTGCGTCACCACCAGCACCGTCGCGCCGTCCTCGTGCACGCGGCGCAGCAGGGCGATCACCTCGGCGCTGGTGCGCGCGTCCAGCTCGCCGGTGGGCTCGTCGGCGAGGAGGAGTCGCGGGCGGTTGGCCAGCGCGCGGGCGATGGCCACGCGCTGCTGCTCGCCTCCGGAGAGCTGCGCCGGACGGTGACGCTCGCGCGCCTGGAGTCCGACGTAGGTCAGCAGCTCACGCGCGCGCGCGCGCCGCTCGTCGCGCCCGACGCCCGCCTCGGCCATCGGCAGCTCGACGTTCTCCAGGGCGCTGAGCGCGGGCATGAGGTAGAAGCGCTGGAAGACGAAGCCGATGGTGAGCAGCCGGAAGCGCGTCGCCTCGCGATCGCCGAGCGTGCTCACGTCGCGGCCGGCGATCGTCACCGTGCCGGCCGTGGGGCGGTCGATGGCGCCGACGAGGTTGAGGAGCGTGCTCTTGCCGCACCCCGACGGGCCGACGACGGCCACGTAGTCGCCCTCGGCCACCTCCAGCGAGACGCCGCGCACGGCATGCACGGCCTCGCCGGCCAGCGGGTAGTCGCGGTGGACGTCGCGCAGCACGACCGCGGGCGCGCGGCTCGTGCCCGGCGGGCGGTCGGCGCGGGCGGCGACGGTCACGCGACGGCCTCCTGGCGCAGCGTGCGGGCGATGGGGAGCGACGCCGCGCGCCAGGCCGGAAAGGCGCCGGCGACCAGGCCGGTGACGACGAGCAGGCCGAGCGCCGCGGCGGCGTCGCGCGGCTGGAAGAGGAAGAAGTCGATCGATGCCGGCAGCCCCGGGAAGGCCTTGAGGATGCCGTTCAGGTAGCGGGCCGTCACCAGCCCGAGCCCGAGCCCCACCACCGCCCCCGCGACGCTGAGCACGAGCCCCTCGAGCACGATCTGGCGCACGACGCGCGAGCGCGCCACGCCGATGGCGCGCAGCACCGCGATCTCGCCCACCCGCTCGTTGACGGAGACGGTGACGAGCGTGGTGACGAGCAGGAAGCCGACGACGAGGCTCACCGCGCCCAGGATGACGGCGAGCTGGCGGAAGTAGCTGAGGCGCTGGTCCACCGCGGCCATGGCGGTGGCGGTGGAGAGCACCGTGACGCGCGGCACGCGCTCGGCGATCCAGGCGCGCACCCGCTCCACGTCCGCGCCGGGGCGGGCGCGCACCATGAAGAGCGACACCCGGTCGGCGCGCTCCGGGCCGCCCATGGCCTGCAGGGTGGCGATGGGCAGGGCCGCCGCCGGCTGGTCGGCGGCCAGGTAGAAGAAGCGCCCCTCGCCGACGACGACGAGCCGGCGCGTGCCGCGTGCGGTGCGCAGCTGCGGGTCGTAGCCCACGGCGACCGTCAGCGTGTCGCCGAGGCGCGCCCGCGTGCGGCGCAGCAGCAGCGCATTGGCTACGAGCTCGTCGGGGCGCGCGGCCTCGCGCCCGCGGACGAGGGCGTAGTCTCCCTGCACCGCCGGCTCCACGCCGAGGCCCACCACGCTGACGTCGGCCGTCCCGGGCACGCGCACGTGGAGCGCCGCGCCGAGTACCGGCGCCACCGTCTCGATGTCAGGGTTGGCACGCAGGAGGCGGGCGATCTCGCCGGCGCCGCCGATGGTCGCCTCGGTGTCGAAGGGGAGCGTGCCGCGGGGGCTGAGGCGCAGCTGGAAGCCGCGCACGTCGAGCATGGCGCGGAACGACGCGCGCATGCCGTCGGCCAGCATGATCATGTCGAGCAGCATCGCCGCCGCCACGGCCACGCCGAGCACGGCGAGGGCGGTGCGCGCACGGTGGCGCAGGAGCGAGGCGGCGGCGCGCGCGGCGATCATGCAGCCGGCGCGCACGCGGCGGAGGGCGGCACGCCGCTCACCGGCCGAGGAGGGCGAGCGGCGGCGTGCGCACGAGACGCAGCGCGGCGAGCAGCCCGGCCGCGACGCCGAGCGTGACGGAGAGCGCGACGGCGAGCGTCACGACCCCGGGCGTGACGAGCGAGAAGACGAGCGGCGTGCGATAGACGCCCTGGTAGTGCGCGTTGACGATCGCCGACGCCACCCAGCCGATGCCGACGCCGAGCGCGCTCCCGGCCAGGGCGACGGCGGCTGCCTCGAGCACCACGCTCCGCACGACGCTGGCGCGCGAGACGCCGAGCAGGCGCAGCGCGGCCACGTCGCGCCGCCGCTCCTCCACCTTGAGCAGCATGATGCAGAGGAGGAAGATGGCGCTGGCGACGATGGTGATGACGCCGATGGCGCGGTGGAAGCGACTGACCACGGCGAAGGTGCGCGACGTCTCCACGGCGACGTCGCGCGAGCGGTAGGCGCGGAAGCCGAACGCGGCGTCGTTCACGCGGCGCAGCACGGCGGCCGTGCCCGAGTCGCCGGTGGTGGCGACGGCGAAGCGGTCGACGCGGTCGCCGTAGCCGATGAGCGCCTGCAGCTGGCCGAGGTGCAGCCGCACGCGGTAGTCGTCGCGTGCGATCTCGCTCGGGTCGGCGCCGCGACGCGTGACGGCCGCGATGCGCACCGTGTCCCCCTCCGCATCCTCGGGCCGGGCGCGCAGCACGACGCGATCGCCGACGCGCAGCCCCAGGTCGGCGGCGAGCCGCTCGTCGACGGCGATCGTGCGCTCCGGCGGCGGCTGGGCGGCGGCGAGGAGGGTCAGGGCGAGGGCGAGATGGAGCATCGATCGATCGTGGTCATGGAAGGGCAACGACTGGCCGCGGCTCACTCGGCGCGCCTGCGGAACGGCGGAACGGCGTATCGCGGACTTACGCGGAGCGGCTGCGCCGGGGACGGCGCCGCGGATCGCGCGGATCGCTCCGTGGTACGCCCGGGCTCCGTTTGCCGTGGGCGGGCATCTACGCTCAGGGGGAACACGGATGCTTCGGAGGCTCCGGATGCGTCGGATCGCCCCTCGCCGTTCCACGCTCCCGTGCGCCAGGAGCGGAACTGACCGGGGGTGCGGTGCTCCCCAGCCCACGCCGCCTCACGCCAGGACCGGAGAAGCTAAGGGTGGGCTCCTCTCGACCCCGTCCCTCCCCTCGCCCGGTCCGGTGCACGGAGCCGGAGGGGCTGCGGAGCCCATCCCCCTGCAGCCCAGCCCCGGCGCAGGGAGCCGTGGACACCCCGAGGAGCGATCCGCCGCCTCCGCGCCCTTTCCGTCTCATCCGCTCTCCTCATGAGCGTTGGTGCCCGCCCACGGCCCACGGAGCCCGGGCGTACCAGGGAGCCGATCCGCGGCCGTCTCCGCGTGATCCGCGGCGGCGGTCGGGGTTCTCCTGCAGATCAGGCTTCGTGGCCGCGGTGCTTCGCCCAGCGCCCCGTCTCGGCCAGCGAGTCGCGCGTCTCGGGCAGCGAGTAGGGCGGGCGGCGGAAGAGGGCGAGGCCGTGGCGGAGCATGAGCCCGCCCGCGACCAGCTCGAGGAGGCCGGTGACCAGCGTCCCCGCCCAGAGATTGCCGAAGGCGCGGCCGAGGAGCACGCTCACCAGCACCGTGAGCGCGGTGAGCATGACGACCGCCGCGCCGAACGCGACGGCGAGCCACATCGCGCCACGCGTCCCCGCCTGCATGCCCTCATGGAGCTCCAGCTTGGCGAGCCGGATCTCGTCGCTGACGAGCCGCTTGGAATCCTCGGTGAGCCGGCCCACCAACTGGGCGACGCCGGCGTCGTCCGGGTACGACAGGGGACGGGTGGTCACGCGCTCCTCCTCGGCTTGGCGCTGCGGGGTCCGCGGGTGCCACCGGGCAAGGAGCGTTCCGGCGAGACGCGAGACGCGACACGCCAGACGTCAGACGCCAGACGCGACGGGCGCGACGGGCGCGACGGGCGCGACGGGCGGCGCGGTCAGCAGGCGGCGGGGGTGCCGTCCGGGCGGCCGCGGACGAGGAGCACCGGCACGGGCGTCGTGTGACGCACCGCCGTCGCGGTGCTGCCGTGCACCAGGTCGCCCAGCCAGCGGTGTCCGTGCGTCGCCATGGCGATCAGATCGCAGCGCTCGCGTGCCGCCGCGGCCACGATCTCCTGGGCCGGGTCACCGGTGGCGAGGACCGCCTCGGTCCGGTAGCCGTCGGCGCTCAGCTCGGCGGCCTGGCGCTCGATGTAGGCGCGGTCCTCCTGCATCTCCTCGGACTCGCGCAGCGAGAGCTGGCGGATGTTGCGGGCCGCCCAGCCGTCGGCCACGTGGATCAGCACCAGCTCGGAGCCGCAGAGGCGCGCCAGCGCCCGCACGTGGCCCAGGATGCAGGCGTCGTACGGGGAGTGCTCCAGCGGGACGAGGATGCGGCGGTACACGGGTGCGGGCCCTCTCCTCAGCTCGCCCACTCCGCGAACGTCTGCAGGAGCAGCCAGCCGTTGAGGACGGCGATGAAGACGGCGACGACCCAGGCGAGCGTCCGGAGCCAGCGGCCGTTCACGAACTCGCCCATCTTCGCCCGATCCGACGTGAACATCACGAGCGGGATGACGGCGAAGGAGAGCTGCAGGCTGAGGATCACCTGGCTGAGCACGAGGAGCCGGGCCGTGCCGCTCTCGCCGTACAAGATAGCCGTGACCGCCGCCGGGACAATCGCGATGGCGCGCGTGATGAGGCGTCGCAGCCAGGGGCGCAGCCGGATGTTGAGGAAGCCCTCCATCACGATCTGCCCGGCCAGCGTGCCGGTGAGCGTCGAGTTCTGTCCGCTGGCCAGCAGCGCCAGCGCGAAGGCCGCGCTCGCCCCCGCGCCGAGCAGCGGCGTGAGCAGCTTGTAGGCGTCCTGGATCTCCGCCACGTGGCTGTTGCCCGTGGTGTGGAAGGACGCCGCCGCCACGATGAGGATGGACGCGTTGATGAAGAGCGCGAAGGTGAGGGCGATGGTGGAGTCGACGAAGGCGTAGCGCACCGCCTCGCGCTTGCCGGCCACCGTCTCGTCGTACTTCCGCGTCTGCACCACCGACGAGTGCAGGTAGAGGTTGTGCGGCATCACCGTGGCGCCGAGGATGCCGATGGCGATGTAGAGCATCCCGGGATCGCGGATGATCTCGGGGGTCGGGACGAAGCCGGCCAGCACCCCACCGAGCTCCGGGCGCGCGCGGACGATCTCGAAGAGGAAGCAGACGCCGATCATGGCGATGAGCCCGATGACCATCGCCTCGAGCAGGCGGAAGCCGCGATGCTGCAGGAGCAGCACGACGAGCACGTCGAGCGCGGTGAGCGCCACCCCCCACGGCAGCGGGAGCCCGAAGAGGAGGTTGAGCGCGATCGCCGACCCGATCACCTCGGCCAGGTCGCAGGCGGCGATGGCGATCTCGCAGAGCACCCAGAGCACCGCGTTGACCGGCGGCGAGAAGTGGTCGCGGCAGGCCTGCGCCAGGTCGCGCCCGGTGACGATGCCGAGCTTGGACGCCAGCCCCTGCAGCAGCACGGCCATCAGGTTCGACAGCAGGATGACCGAGAGCAGGGTGTAGCCGTAGCGCGAGCCGCCGGCGAGGTCGGTGGCCCAGTTGCCCGGGTCCATGTAGCCGACGGCCACCAGATAGCCGGGGCCGGCGAAGGCCAGGATCTTCCGCCACCAGGGCCCCCGCACGATGGGCACCGAGCGGTACGCCTCGGCCAGGCTCGGCGTCTCACGAGCACGGCGCCATCCCGCATCGGGGGGCGGCGCCCCAGGAACGGGGTGCGCCTCGCCGGCGACGCGGAGCTGGCCGGCGAGGGCGCGCGGATCATTGGAGCGGCGGGGGGATCTTTCCACGGCCGCAAGTATAATTTTTGGCCGCTTAAAAATCCACTCCGGCCACGGCGCCCGTGGCGCCGCCACACGCCGGGCCGCCGACGCCGGCGCCGGTCACGCGCGCCCGCGCCGCCGTGACCGCGACCCGCGTGGCCCCCCGACGCACGCCCGCCGTCGGTCCGGCCGGACCGACGGCGGGCGTGGCGTGGCGGCGGACGAGCGCGACGGCGCCCGTCGTCAGATGGCGTCCGAGAGACTCGTGAAGTTGAAGTCGTGCACCTTGATGCCCGGGACGACGATGTCGCCGCCGCCCTCGGTGCCGGCCAGCCGCACCGGGGCGCCCATCATCTCCAGGTTGTTGAGCATGAAGAGCGGGCTCTCGTTGAAGCGGAAGTTCTTCACCGGCCGGCTGATCTTGCCGTCCTCGATGAGGAAGGTGCCGTCGCGCGTGAGCCCGGTGTAGAGGATGGTGCGCGGGTCCACCTCGCGCAGGTACCAGAGGCGCGTGACGAGGACGCCGCGCGGCGTGCTGGCGATCATCTGCTCGAGCGAGGCGTCGCCACCGGTCATCTTGAGCGAGGCCGGGAAGCCGGTGGCCTGCTTCCCCTGCTTCTGCGCCCAGAAGCGGTCGTAGACGAGCTGCTTCAGCACGCCGTCCTGCACCCACACCTGGCGCGCGAGCGGCATCCCCTCGCCGTCGAAGGGCGCGGAGAGGAGCTGCGGGTCGTGCGGGTCGGAGAAGATCGTCACGCGCCGGTCGACGATCTGCTCGCCGACCTTGTTGCCGCCCCCCTGCTTGCTGAACGGGCTGCGCCCCTCGTCGGCCGCGCGGGCGGCGATGTAGCCGCCCATGAGCTGCACCAGGTCGCCCACCGCCTGCGGCTCGAGGATGACGGTGTAGCGCCCCGGCTCAATGGCCACCGGGTTGCGCGAGGCGCGTGCCTTCTCGGTGGCGCGGCGGCTGACGTCGGCGAAGTCGAGCTTCGTCCAGTCGCGCTCGTCGGCCCCCGCCCAGCCGGAGCCGGTGCCGTCGGCGGTGCGGACGGTGAGGGTGTAGTTGACGTCGGTGCTCGGGTGATAGGCGAAGAGCCCCTTGCTGTTCCCGAGCCCGCTCGCGCCGACGTTGGTGATGATGAAGCCGGCCGCCTGCAGGTCCCCCGCCTGGCGCGCCGCCTCGAGGCCGGTGAGCGCGGCCCGCGCCAGGTCGGCGGGCTCCAGGTTGGCCACGCTCTCGAAGAAGGCGTTCACGGGCGTGTACGTCTGCTTGCCGAGTCGCGGCATCGCCTCCGGGTTGTCGGGCGCCAGCTTCGCCAGCGTCTCCGACTCGCGCACGGCGCGCTCGATCGACTCGGGGGAGAGATCGTTCGTCGTCACGACGGCCGACTTCGGGCCGAAGCTGCTCTGGACGACGATGCTCGTGTTGACCACCGAGCCGGCGGTGGACATCTGGTTGGCGGCGAAGCGCACGTTGCGCTGGTGGCCGCTGCCGAAGTTGAGCTCCAGCTCGTCGGCCTTCGAGAGCTTCACGGCGCGCTCCACCAGCGCCTCGGCCTCGCTCTGCGACAGGATGGCCGAGCCCGGGGCGGCCCCGTGGACGAGGAGTCGCTTGAGGGCGCTCATGCCTTTCTCCCGGTATTGATGACGTTGATGCCGCGGAAGCGGGCCGGCACGCAGCCGTGGCTCACGGCGTTGACCTGGCCGGGCTGCCCCTTGCCGTCGAAGAAGCTACCGCCCATCTCGTAGCCCGACTTCCCGCCGATCATGTCCATGGCGTTCCAGAACTCGGGCGTCTTCATCTGGTAGGCCACGTCCTTGAGCATCCCGGTGATCTTCCCGCCGCGGATCTCGTAGAACAGCTGCCCACCGAACTGCGCGTTGTAGCGCTGCTGGTCGATGGAGAACGACCCGTCGCCGATGATGGCGATCCCACGGTCCGTGGCGGCGATGAGGTCGTCCCAACTGCGGTCCTGCTCTCCCGGCAGCAGCGAGACGTTGGGCATGCGCTGGAACTGCACGTTGTCCCAGCCCTGGGCGTACGAGCAGCCGTGGGAGCGGGTCTCCTGCCCCTGCCGCTGGTACCACCACGCCAGCCACGGCGCCTGCTCGCGCGTGGTCTGGTAGTCGTTCACCACCCCGTTCTTGATGAT
>DASTRO010000302.1:0-9399 GCA_035761165.1 Gemmatimonadaceae bacterium
TTCGCCGAGATGCAGGAGGGGCGCGACCACTGGTGGCACCGGCTGATGGCGCACGCGCCGATCCACTGCGACCCGGAGCCGATGGACGCCGAGGACGTCCTCTTCATCCTCTACACCTCCGGCACGACCGGGAAGCCGAAGGGGATCGTCCACACCACCGGCGGCTATCTGACCGTGGCGGCGATGACGTCGAAGCTCGTCTTCGACCTCAAGCCCGAGGACGTCTTCTGGTGCACGGCCGACGTCGGGTGGGTCACCGGCCACTCGTACGTCACCTACGGCCCGCTCGCCAACGGCGCCACCTGCCTGGTCTACGAGGGCGCCCCCGACTGGCCGGAGCGCGACCGCTTCTGGGCGCTGTGCGAGCGGCACGGCGTGACGATCCTCTACACCGCGCCGACCGCCATCCGCGCCTTCATGAAGTGGGGCCCGGAGCACCCGGCCAAGCACGACCTGTCGTCGCTGCGGCTGCTGGGCTCCGTGGGCGAGCCGATCAACCCCGAGGCGTGGATGTGGTACCACGAGCACATCGGCGGCGGCCGCTGCCCCATCGTCGACACCTGGTGGCAGACGGAGACGGGCGGCATCGCCATCTCGCCGCTCCCCGGCGTCACGCCCACGAAGCCCGGCAGCGCCACGCTGCCGCTCCCCGGCTTCAGCGCCGAGCTCCTCGACTCGCAGGGGAATGCCATCCCGGTGGGCGGCGGCCTGCTCGCCCTCACCCGCCCGTGGCCGTCGCAGCTCCGCACCATCTGGGGCGACGACGACCGCTACGTGCAGACGTACTTCTCCAAGTGGGAGGGGCGCCCCGACCTCTACTTCCCGGGCGACGGCGCCAAGCGCGACGAGGACGGCTACTTCTGGATCCTCGGCCGCGTGGACGACGTGCTCAACGTCGCCGGCCATCGCATCGGCACGATGGAGGTGGAGTCCGCGCTGGTGGAGCACCCGGCGGTGGCCGAGGCGGCAGTGGTCGGCAAGCACCACGAGCTGAAGGGGCAGGCGATCGCCGCCTTCGTCACCCTGCGCGAGCCGAACCGCCCCTCCGACGAGCTGAGCGAGGAGCTGCGCGAGTTCGTGGCCGAGAAGATCGGGGCGATCGCCCGCCCGGATCAGATCCTCTTCAGCGCCGACCTCCCCAAGACGCGCTCCGGCAAGATCATGCGCCGCCTGCTGCGCGACATCGCCGAGGGGCGCGCCCTGGGCGACACGACGACGCTGGCCGACCCGGCGGTGGTGGCGAGCCTGAAGGCGCAGTACGAGGAGAGGGACTAGGGAAGAGGGAAGAGGAACGGCCCCGGGATGCTCCGTCCCGCGGCTCCCTCTTCCCTCTTCCCTCTTCCCTCTTCCCTCTTCCCTCTCCCCCCGGCATACCCCCTGCACGACCGTTCAAGGGTCGGGCCCGCTCGGGCCCGGCACCCGCCCTCCCGCTCCGCCCGTCCATGCTGCGCAACCTGCTGCCCGAGAGCCTCTTCCCGCGCAAGCTGCCGCCCGCGGCCGACCGTCGCCTCCAGCTCGCCCAGGCGCGCGCGGAGGAGGCGATCATCCGCGCGCACGTGGACAACGCGCTGATGTTCGTCGACACGCTGGCCGAGGACCTCTCCTTCGACCGCGCCATCGACACGTACATCCGCGCGATGGGGATCCCCGAGCCGCTGGCCAGCATCGTCGCCACGCGCACGCTCGTCGTGCTCGGCCAGGACCTCGTCCCCTACCGCCGCCGCAACCGCGACCAGGAGCCGCCTCCCGAGGAGAGCGCGGGAACGAAGCCGCGCCTGCGCCTGAACGACGCGGCCGAGGCACGCGGGCGGACGATCAAGCGGGCGTAGGGAACTACCGGGGAAGAGGGCAGAGGGAAGAGGAACGGCCCCGGGATGCTCCGTCCCGCGGCTCCCTCTTCCCTCTGCCCTCTTCCCTCTTCCCTCTGCCCTCTTCCCTCTTCCCTCTTCCCTCTTCCCTCTTCCCTCTTCCCTCTTCCCTCTTCCCTCTTCCCTCTTCCCTGGCCCCTCTACCGCCCTCCCACCTCCGCCGTCTCGCCGTCCTCCGGCCGCGCATTCACGTCCAGCGCGTTCCAGTTCGCCAGCGCGTTCAGCACCATCGCGTAGCTGCCCTGCGTCTCGTAGCGCCACATCGGCCGGATGCCGAACATCACGACGTGGCCGCGGCCCACCGGGGCGTCCACGACGGCCGCCTTGCCGGCCATCTCGCCCCCGTTCTCCAGCAGGCCCGAGACGAGCAGCGAGTCGGCACGGGGGGTGAAGCGCAGGATCACGCGGGCGCGCTGCGCGGCCGCCTCGCGGGCGATCGCCGGGTCGGCCCGGTAGACGGTGTTGGTGTCCACGCGGTCGTCCCCGCCACCGCGCCGGCCGCGCCCGCCACCGCCGACCTCGAAGAGCGGCGCCGTGCTGAAGTAGACGGGGATCGTCGTCGCCTGGTAGCCGTAGAGGATCGGGCTCGTCGGCGCCGCGGCCTCGGCACGGAACACCGCGCCGCGCGCCACCAGCCGGTTCGTCTCGGCGATGCTGACGGTGGGGTTGAAGCCCAGCTCCACCGGCAGGCGGCTCGAGTTTCCCTCCACGAGCAGCAGGCCGCCGCGCTCCACGAACGCCTTCAGCGCCGCGACGCCCTCCCACCCCAGCCCCGGGCGGATGTCGGCCGTGGAGTCGATGCGGCCGAGGTTCGGGGTGAGCGTGGTGCGCTGCCACGGGATCGCCGGCCCCACCATCGGGCGGCCGTTGACGAGGTTCGTCACCGAGCCGCTGGCGTGCGGGAAGAGCACGACGTCGTAGCGGTCGAGCAGCCCCGGCTCCTGGAGCCGCTGCACGGACATGTAGGTGAAGGGGACGCCCATCTCCTCCAGCGCGTGGCGCACCCAGCCCTCGTTCTGCGTCTCGATCCAGGTGTGGACGTAGGCGATGCGCGGCAGCGACACGGCGTGCGAGCGCACCCGGGGCATGGCGTCGAGCGCCCGGGCCGCCATGCCGAGCTGCGTGACCGCCTCGCGCGCGGCCGGCGTGTCCTCCACCAGGAAGGTGCCCGCGGCGAAGGTGGCGTCGCCGGCGCGGAACGCGGTGTCGGCCACCGTCACGCGCGCGCCGCCCACCTTCCACGGCAGCGTGGCCGAGCGCCAGTCGCCGAGGTGCGTGACGGCGAGCACCGCGCCCTTGCCGGCCACGGTGCCGGGGACGGACGCGTCCTGCGTGAGCAGCGTCATCGGCCGCGTCAGCACCGCCGAGTCGGCGATGGTGTGGACCGTGACGTGGCGCAGCATGTCCAGGGACCACCCGGTGTCGTCGTAGGGCGAGGGATCGTCGGGGCGGAAGATCTGGCGGGCGAGCACGGTGCGGACGAGCGCCGTGTACGGCTGGTCCAGGCGGACGATCCAGTCGCCGCGGTGCACCGTGAGGCGGTGGGCGTCGGCGCTGTCGGCGCGCGCGCCGCGCCCACCGCCGGGGGCGCGCCCGGCCGCCGCCCGGCCGCCCGCCGCGCTGCCGCGCTGCGCCTGGCCGGGCTCGCCGCGCTCGATCACCGGCGGCATGTCGCGCGTGGTGAAGTCGTCGGTGGCCTGGTGCACCTCACTGCCGATCATGCGGAAGTAGTTGACCAGATCGGCCGCCTCGGCGGCGTGGCGCTGGTCGCGCGGGATGACGAAGGCGTACGGCGCCGACGTCCGCCCGCGGTCGATCATCCGCTCGCCCTTGAGCAGGAAGTTCTCGAGGAAGGTGTCCTTGTTGTCCGCGACGTACTTGAGCGCCACCAGCACGCCGCTCTGCTGGTAGTTGATGTTGCTACGGATGCACCACTTCACGCCGTTCACCGGCGGGTTCGGCCGGTCCCACTCCTTGCTCGTCTGCGACGGCGAGAGCTGCACCGTCTGGCAGTCGGCGCCGCCGGAGGTGTAGGTCTCGTAGAACTTGCCGATCGAGTTCCGGAACTGGGCGATGCCGAGCATGTAGTTGGGCGCCCAGCCGTCGTAGAAGCTGTGCGTCCACACGCCGGGGAGGCCGCGCTTGGTGAGCTCGGTGATCTCCTGGTACGCCAGCGTGTGCCACTCGTCCACGACGATCGGGTCGAACTGCTCGTTGTACGGGCCCGTGCCCGTGCTGGTGTAGAGGAAGGGCACGGACTCGTGCAGGTCGTGCATGACCGTCGGGTGCCAGTGGAGGAACCCGGTGTTCATGTGCTGCGTGAGCTTGACGCTCATCATCAGCCCGTCGCGGTTGTTGTCGTGGGCGATGTACTTGCCCCAGTAGACGGTGGGGATGCTGCCGCGGCCGACCTTGAGCCGCCGCTCCAGCTCGACGATGTCGACGATGCGATTGCGGCCGTCCACCTCGGTGACCGGCGTGATGAGCGTGATGACGCCGTCGCGGATGCTGCGGATGTAGGGCGACTCCTCCACCGCCAGTCGGTAGACGAGCTCCATGAGCATCTCGGGGCTCCCCGTCTCCGGCGCGTGGATGGCGCCGGTGAGCCAGTAGATCGGCTTCGCCTCGTGCACCAGCCGCTGCCGCTCGGCCTCCGGCACGCCGCGCGGGTCGGCGAGCTTGCCGAGCATCTGCCGGTACTCCTCGAGCCGGGCGATGGTCTGCTCGTCGCTCACCGCGGCGACGATCATCTCGCGCCCCTCCTCGCTCATGCCGAGGGAGAAGACCGTCACGCGGGGCGAGGCGCTGTCCACCGCGCGGAAGTAGCGGTTGATGTCCTCGGTGCGCGACAGCCGCCCGATGGTGCCGGGGACGTAGCCGAGCACGTCGAGCGGCGTCGGCACGGTGCTCGACGCGGGGAGGTGGTCCACGAGCTCGGTCGTGAACTTCCACTTCGGGTCGGTGGGGGTGAGCTCGCGGATCTTGGCGGTGTACTCGGCGTCGTTCGGCTGCTGCTGCGCGCGCGCGGCGTGGAGCGGCGCGGCGACGGCGGCGAGCACGGCGGCGCCGGCGACGAGGCGGCGGGGGATGGACATACGGCTTCTCGCTCGGGAAGGAGCTGGACGGAGGGACGGACGCCGCGGGCCGGGGCGGCGCGGCGGGAGAGGGACGATCGCGGATGGTGCCGCCGCTCGGGCGGTGAGGCAAGGGCGGCGCGGCACGCGCCCCGGTCGGGTCACCGGGCCTACGCGCCGGAGCCCGGGATCGCTGGCCTCGTCACGCGCTGGCGGGCGCCGACGGGGCTGGTCGCCGGACCGTCGACGTGCAAGCTTCCGCGGCGGTGCCGCGTGTCCGCGCGGCGACGCCCGTCATCGACCGGAGTGCCCATGCCCCGACCCCCGCTCCCGGCGCGGCTCCGCGCGCGCGCCGGCGCCGTGCTCCTGCTCACCGCCGCGGCGGCACCGACGGTCCTCGCGCAGGATGCCGCCGCGCCGGCGACGCCACCCCGCGTCCATCGTCTCATGCCCTCCCCCACGACGGTGGCGTGGGGCTACTACTCCGCCACGGCCACGCCCGTGCTGCGGATCCACTCCGGCGACCGGCTCGTCGTCGGCACGCTCATCACGTCGAGCCCCACGCGCCTGGAGCGGGCCGGGGTGAAGCCGGAGGACGTGGAGCCGGCGTTGCGCGACATCTATGCACAGGTCAAGGACCGCGGACCGGGCGGGCACATCCTCACCGGGCCCGTCTACGTGGAGGAGGCCGACTCGGGCGACGTGCTGGAGGTGCGCATCCAGCGGGCAGAGGTGGCGATCCCGTACGCGTACAATGCTTTCGGGCCGCGCAGCGGGCTGCTGCCCGAGGACTTCGGCTACTCGCGGATGAAGATCATCCCGCTCGACACCGCCGCCGGCGTGGCGCACTTCGCGCCGGGGATCGACGTGCCGCTGCGCCCCTTCTTCGGCAGCATCGGCGTCGCGCCGCCGCCGGCCGCCGGCCGGGTGAACAGCGCGCCCCCCGGCATCCACGCGGGCAACCTGGACGACCCGGAGCTGGTGGCCGGCACCACGCTCTACATCCCCGTGCACGTGCCCGGCGCGCTGCTCGAGATCGGCGACGGCCACGCGGCGCAGGGCAAGGGCGAGGTGGACATCACCGCGCTGGAGACGTCGCTCGTCGGCACGTTCGAGGTGATCGTGCGCAAGGACCTGCAGCTGGCCTGGCCCATGGCCGAGACGCCAACCCACTGGATCCTGATGGGGATCGACCGCGACCTGCTGACCGCCACCAAGCTCGCCGTGCGCAACGCCATCGACTTCCTGGTGCGGACGAAGGGGCTGTCGCGCGACGACGCCTACATGCTGGTGAGCGTGGCCGGCGACGTGGAGGACGCCGAGCTGGTGGACGGCACGATGACCGTTCACGTGCGCATCCCGAAGGCGATCTTCACCGCGCCGCGCTGAGCGCGCCGTCGCGCCCGGCGGGGGTCGCAGCCGGGCGCGCGGCGAGCCGCTCCGCGATGAGCGCGCGCGCCGCCTCCAGCTCCGCGCCGGCCAGCTCCAGTCTCGGCGGGCGCACGGCCGGGCTGCCGCGCCCCACCGCCGCCTGCACGAGCTTGATGAGCTGGACGAACTTCGGCGTCGTGTCCATCCGCAGCAGCGGCAGGAACCAGTCGTAGAGCGCCAGCGCCTCCGGCATGCGGCCGGCCGCGGCGAGGTCGAAGAGGCGCACGCTCTCCTCGGGGAGCGCGTTCACCAGCCCTGCCACCCAACCGCGCGCGCCCACCGCCACCGCCTCGACGATCATGTCGTCCAGCCCCGCGAAGATGGCCAGCCGGTCGCCCAGCCGCTCGCGGATGGCGCTCACGCGGCGCACGTCGCCGCTGCTCTCCTTCACCGCGTGCAGGTTGGCGTGGCGCGCCGCCAGCTCGGCCAGCTGCGCCGCGCTCACGTCGGTGCCGTAGGCGATGGGGTTGTTGTAGAGCATGCAGGAGAGCCCCGTGGCCGCGATGACGGCGGAGAAGTGCGCGTCGCTCTCCCGCCAGTCGCCGCGGTAGACGTACGGCGGCAGCACCATGAGCCCATCGCAGCCGGCACGCTCGGCGGCGCGGGCCAGCGCCACGCATTCGGCCGTGCCCATGCCGGCGATGCCGGCGACCACCGGCGTGCGGGGCTCGAGCTCGGCGCGGCAGCGCTCGAGGATCGCCACCTTCTCCTCCAGGCGCAGCGTGTTGGCCTCGCCGAGCGAGCCGAGGGCGACGATGCCGCGGCAGCCGTGGCCGGCGAGCCAGCGCACGTGATCGGCCAGGGCATCGAGCTCCACCGCGCCGCGCGCGTCGAAGGGAGTGGTGATGGCCGGGAAGACGCCCTGCCAGTCCTGCTGCCGCATGTCGCTCATGCTCCGTGAGGTTGGAGAACGCGCGCCGGGTCGTACGGCCGCGCGTCGATGGCCGGCTCGCGGCCGGCGACGAGATCGGCGAGGAGGCGCGCCGTGCCGGGCGCGGTGGTGAGCCCGAGCCCCTCGTGCCCGGCCGCCACCCACTGCCCCGCCAGCGCCGGCCAGCGGCCCACGTACGGGAGCCCGTCGGGCGTGGCCGGCCGGAAGCCGGTGCACACGCGCTCCGCGCGGAGCGTCGCCAGCCCCGGCAGGAAGTGGCGCGCCCGCTCCAGCATGCGCACCACGAGCGGTTCGTTCACCGACGCGTCCCACCCGGCGAGCTCGCGCGAGGAGCCGACCGCCAGCCGGCCACCGGGACGCGGCTGCACGTTGAAGGCGACGGACGCGCCGTCCAGCGCGTGCGCGCTCGCCAGGTAGCCGGTCTCCACCAGCTGGTGCCGACAGAGCTCGGGCTGCGCGTCGCCGAGGACGAGGTGCCCCTTGCGCGGGACGATCGGCAGCGCGGGCGTGAGACGCGGCGCCCACGCGCCGGCGGCGTTGACGATCACCTCCGCACGGTACACGTCGTCGGCGCCGCGCGCCTCGTGCGGCCCGAGGGCGTGCACCGCGCACGACTCGCGCAGCTCGGCGCCGTGCTCGCGCGCCAGCGCCAGCAGGCGGCGCGCGGCGGCGGGCGGGTCGAGCACGCCGTCGCCGGGCACGCGCAGCGCGCCGGCCAGCCCGGGGCACAGTGCCGGCTCGGTCGCGGCCAGCTCGCGCGCATCCAGCAGCTCGGCCTCGACGCCCGCGGCGGCGTAGCCGTCGCGCCGGGCGGCGAGGGCGGCTAGCTGCGCGTCGTCCTCGGCCAGCCAGAGGGTGCCGATGGGACGATGCGCGACCGCGTCGCCCAGCTCGGGGAGCAGCTCGCGCCAGAGGCGGAGCGAGCAGGCGCTGAGGGCGAGCTGCGCCGGCGAGTCGTCGAGCGCCACCAGGTGCCCCATCCCGGCGCTCGTCGTGCCGCTCGCGACGGTCCGCCCGTCGAGCACCAGGACGCGCCGTCCGTCGCGCGCCAGCGCCAGCGCGCAGGCCGCGCCCACCACGCCCGCGCCGACGACGATGGCGTCGGGCCGCGCCGCGGGCGTCATCGGTCGGCGAAGCCGCCGCGGAAGGGGTCGCGCGCGTCGAAGCGCAGCCGCGTCTCGCCGGTGACGTACGCCGTGCCGCGGATGTGCGGCACCAGCTCGCCGCCGTCGCCGCGCACCAGCCAGCCGGTGAAGACGCTGCCGGTGATCCCCTCCTGCCGCCAGAGCGCGCCGACCGGCAGCAGGCCGCGCGCGTGTCGCGCCGCCATCACCGCCGAGGTGCCGGTGCCGCAGGGGGAGCGGTCGTACTCGCCGCCGGAGCAGAGCACGAAGTTGCGCGCGTCGGCGTCCCTGCGGGTGGGCGCGCCAGAGAGCTCGATGTGGTCGATGGGCGCGCCGTCCGCGCCGGTGACGCCCTGCGCGCGGAGCGCATCGCAGATGGCCCGCGTGACACGCAGCAGCTCGCCGCTGTGCTCCAGGCGCAGCGGCGGCGCGTCCAGGTGGGTGAGAAAGAACCAGTTGCCGCCGTACGCCACGTCGCCGGTGACGCGACCCAGGCCCGGCACGTCCACGGCGACGTCCCAGGCGTGGCAGTGGGCGGGCACGTTCTGGATCGTCACCGCGCCCGCGTCGTCGAGCACGGCGCCCACCGTCCCCACCGGCGTGTCGAAGCGCCACTGTCCGGGGCCGATGCGGCCGAGGTGCTGCAGCGTGCGCACGACGCCGATGAGGCCATGGCCGCACATGCCCAGGTAGGTGCCGTTGTTGAAGAAGACGACGCCCGCCGTGGCGCCCTCCGTCACCGGCGGCGTGAGCAGCGCGCCGACCACCGCGTCGTGCCCGCGCGGCTCGCAGACGATGGCGCGCCGCAGGTGATCGTGGCGCGTGCGCAGCTCCTCGCGCCGCTCGGCCATCGTCGCCCCGGCCACGGCCGGCCAGCCGGCGACGACGACGCGCGTCGGCTCCCCCTCGGTGTGCGAGTCGACGACGTCGACGTGCGGCGGGAACTCGGGGGCGGCGTCGTGCGGCCGGCGAAGCTCGCGGCGCACGTCGGACGCGAGCCGGCCGGCATC
>DASTRO010000303.1:0-5346 GCA_035761165.1 Gemmatimonadaceae bacterium
GATGGCGGGGCGCGGGTGGAGGGCCTCGTCCTCTTCCTGCCGCGTACCGCGCCGGGGGACGTGGGCGAGGCCGAGTATGCGCTGCACGGCCGGCTGGCGCGTGGCCGCCTGCTGTCGCTGGAGCGGCCCTCCGCCGATCGCGTGGAGCCGCCCTGCGTGCACTACGTGCGCGACCGCTGCGGCGGCTGCCAGCTCCAGCACCTGGCGCTGGACGCGCAGCGTGGCGCCAAGGCGCGCATCGTGGCCGACGCCTTCGCCCGCATCGGCCGACGGCCGGTGGAGCCGCCGGTGGTGCAGGGAGCCGGCGCGCCGTGGCGCTACCGGCGCAAGCTGACCCTCGCGCTGCGCTGGGTCGGCGGGCGCTGGACGGCCGGCCTGCACCCGTACGACACGGCGGGGCGGATCTTCGCGCTGGAAGACTGCCCGATCACGGACGAGCGCGTGCTGGCCGCGTGGCGCGAGATCCTGGCGGCGGCCGCGCACCTGCCGCGCGTGCCGGCGCTGCGCGGCGCGGTGCGACTGCTCGACGACGGCGTGGCCTTCGTGTTGGAGGGCGGGCGCCGCTGGCCCGCCGCGAACCGCTTCTTCGCCGCCGTGCCCGCGGTGCGCGCGCTCTGGTGGGAGCCCGAGGGCGCACCCCGTCGCCTGGTGGCCGATCGGCGGGGCGCGGCGACACCGGGGGCGTCGTTCGTCCAGGTCAATCCGGCCGTCGCCGCCGCGCTCGAGGCGCACGTGGTGGCCCGCGTGCTGGCCCACGTCGGCGACCACGCGTCCGCGACCGTGGTGGACGCCTATGCCGGTGCCGGCGACGCCGCTGTCGCGCTGGCGGCCCGCGGTGCGACGGTGACGGCGATCGAGCTGGACGCCGAGGCGGCCGCGTGGGCGGCGTCGCGCCTGCCGGCGCCGTCGCGCGCCATCGCCGGCCGGGCCGAGGAGGCGCTGCCCGGTTGCCTGCCGGCCGACGTCGTGCTGCTCAACCCGCCGCGGGCCGGGGTGGACGCGCGCGTCACCAGCGCGCTGGTGGAGCGGCCGCCGCGGGCCGTGGTCTACGTCAGCTGCAATCCGGCCACGCTGGCCCGCGACGTGGCCCGGCTGCCCGGCTTCCGCGTCGCCGCGCTGGCGGCCTTCGACATGTTCCCACAGACCGCGCACGTGGAGACCGTGTGCGAGCTCGTCCCGGAGGGTGCGTGAAGTACGTCGTGGAGGTGGGCGCCGAGCGCGTCGAGGTGGAGCTGGACGACGACGTGGCCACGGTGGAGGGCGCGAGCGCGCCGGTGCGGCTGGTGGACGTGCCGGGCACCCCGGTGCGCCTGGTGACGGTGGGCGAGACGGTGCACCGCGTGATCGCGCGGCGCCACGCCGGCGCGCGGGGGCGCTACACCCTGTGGGTGGACGGGCGCCGCTACGAGGCGGAGGCGCTGGACGAGCGGACGCGGGCCATCCGCGACATGACCGCGCAGAGCGCGGCGGCCTCGGGCCCCGCCCCCCTGGTCGCGCCGATGCCGGGGCTGGTCGTCCGGGTGCACGTGGCCGAGGGGGACGCGGTGCAGGCGGGGCAGGGGCTGGTGGTGATGGAGGCGATGAAGATGGAGAACGAGCTCCGCGCCCCGGCCGCCGGCCGGGTGGCGCGGGTGCTCGCCGCGCCGGGGACGGCGGTGGAGAAGGGGGCCGTGCTGGTAGAGATTGACAGCATGTAAGTGCTTGTCTAGCTTTTCGGTCTGCACAAAAACGCCTTCGCTGGCGGCCGAGACCCGGGTTGCATGACGCACCGGTGAGGCGCACGACCCATTGCTAGGGGCATCAGGTTTCATGCGAACGTACACTGCGACGCCCAAGGACATCGACCACCGCTGGTACGTGGTCGATGCCGACGGGATGGTGCTGGGCCGCCTCGCGGCGCAGATCGCCAAGATCATTCGGGGCAAGCACAAGGCGATGTTCACCCCGCACATGGATACGGGGGACAACGTCATCGTCATCAATGCGGCCAAGGTGCGCGTCACCGGGCGCAAGGCGGAGCAGAAGACGTACTTCTCGCACACCGGCTACATGGGCCACGAGAAGCACACGCCGTTCGCCGAGATGCTGGCCAAGCACCCGGAGCGGGTGATCGAGAAGGCGGTCCACGGCATGCTGCCGAAGACCACCCTGGCCCGCACGACGCTGCGCCGCAAGCTGCGCGTCTACGCCGGCGCGGAGCACCCGCACGCGGCCCAGCAGCCGCAGCCGATCACCTTCCCGAAGAGCGAGGCGAAGTAACCGATGGCGGACACCGGCAACACGCACGCGATCGGCCGCCGCAAGGAGGCCGTCTGCCGCGTCTACCTGCGCCCCGGCTCCGGCAAGTGGGACGTCAACGGCCGCACGCTGGGCGACTACTTCCCGCGCCCGACGCTCGTCTCGACCATCCAGCAGCCGTTCTCGGCCACCGACACGCTCGGCCGCTTCGACGTGAAGGCGACGATCGCCGGCGGCGGCAGCACGGGCCAGGCCGGGGCGCTCCGCCTCGCCGTGGCGCGCGCCCTCGTCAAGATCGACGAGGGGCACCGCCGCAAGCTGCGCGACCTGGGCCTGCTGACGCGCGACGCCCGCGCCGTCGAGCGCAAGAAGCCCGGCCGGCCGGGCGCCCGGAAGCGGTTCCAGTTCTCGAAGCGGTAACATCGGGGAACCAGGAAACGGGAAGCAGGAACACCGACGGGACGCTCCGTCCCCCCGCTCCCTGCTTCCTGCTCCCTGGCAGTTCATCACTCACGCGTCCCGAGCCGTCTCGCCGGTGCCGACCCCGGTCGGTCGCGAGCTGGCCACGACGGACGCGGCGGATCACAACCCACGTGTAGGAAACATCTCGCCATGTCGCTCCCCGATCTCGACGACCTGCTCAAGGCGGGTGTCCACTTCGGACACCAGACCCGCCGCTGGAATCCCAAGATGCGCCGCTTCATCTTCGCGGAGCGCAACGGGATCCACATCATCGACCTCCAGAAGACGCTCCGCCAGATCGAGCTCGCGCAGAAGCTGGTGCGCGAGGTCGTGCTGCGGGGCGAGAACGTGCTCTTCGTCTGCACCAAGCGGCAGCTCGCCGCGATCGTGCAGGAGGAGGCCGAGCGCTGCGGCGCGATGTACATCACCGAGCGCTGGCTCGGCGGCCTGATGACCAACTTCCAGACGGTGAAGAAGCAGCTGCGCCGCCTGAAGGAGCTGGAGGCGGGGAGCGAGGAGGGCGGCGAGTTCGCCAACTACACGAAGAAGGAGCGCCTGATGCTCGGGCGGCAGCGCGACAAGCTGTCGAAGAACCTCTCGGGCATCAAGAACCTGACGCGCCTGCCCGGCCTGATGTTCGTGGTCGACTCCAAGAAGGAGCGCATCGCGGTCAGCGAGGCCAACAAGCTCGGCATCCCGATCGTCGCCATCGTCGACACCAACGCCGATCCGGACCTCATCACCGTGCCGATCGCCGGCAACGACGACGCGATCCGCTCGGTGGAGCTGATCACGCACGCCATCGCCGACACGATCCTCGAGGCGCGGCGCGAGGCGCCGGTGCGCGACGAGGTGGAGGAGGCCGAGTCGTACACCTACAGCTCCGACCGCGGGGCCGAGCCGGAGAGCGAGGACAAGCGCCGCCGGCGCTCGCGCCCGCGGCGCCGCCGCGCCAAGCCCGAGGCGATCGCCGCCCGCCTGAAGACCGGCGAGGCGGGCGAGGGCGGCGAGGCGGGCGAGGCCCCGGAGGGCGGGGCGCCCGACAGCGGCGGCGAGGGCGAGCGCCCCGAGTGAGCCGCCGGGTAGTCCGGGCCTGCCGATCTCAGTAGACTTGATACGCCGCCGGCCACCCGCCGGCGGCGTTCTCACGCCACCGAACGACGGAACGAGACGATGAGCTTTACCGCGAAGGACGTGCAGGAGCTCCGCCAGCGCACGGGCGCCGGCATGATGGAGTGCAAGCGAGCGCTCCAGGACACCAACGGCGACATCGAGAAGGCGATCGAGAACCTGCGCAAGAAGGGGATCGCCAAGGCCGAGAAGCGCGTCGGCCGGGAGACGAGCGAGGGCGTGATCGGCAGCTACGTCCACCACAACGGCAAGATCGCCGTGCTCGTGGAGCTGAACTGCGAAACCGACTTCGTCGCCCGCACGGACGACTTCAAGGAGCTCGCCCGCCTCGTCGCCGAGCACGTCGCCGCGGCGGCGCCGCTCGGCGTGGACAAGGACAGCGTCCCGGCCGAGACGGTGGAGCGGGAGCGCGCGATCTTCGTCGAGCAGGTCCGGGCGAGCGGCAAGCCGGAGAACCTGATCGAGAAGATCGTCGACGGGAAGGTCGAGGCCTACTACAAGGACGTCGCCCTGCTGCACCAGGCGTGGGTGCGCGAGCCGAAGAAGACCATCGGCGACCTCGTGAAGGAGACGTCGGCGCGCGTCGGCGAGAACATCCAGGTGCGCCGCTTCGTCCGCTACCAGCTCGGCGAGGCGTGACCGCCGCCGTGTCGGCGCTCGCCTACCGCCGCATCCTGCTCAAGATCTCCGGGGAGGCGCTGGCCGGGGACAAGGGGTTCGGCTTCGACTTCGAGACGATCTCGCGCCTCGCCGGCGAGATCCGCTCGGTCGTCGGGATGGGGGCCGAGGTCGGCCTCGTCATCGGCGGCGGGAACATCGTCCGCGGGTCGCAGATCTCGCGACTGGGCATGGACCGCGTGGCCGCCGACTACATGGGCATGCTCGGCACGGTGATCAACGCCCTCGCGCTCCCGGACGTCCTGGAGCGCGAGGGCGTCGACACGCGCGTCATGACCGCCATCCGCATGGAGGAGCTGGCGGAGCCCTACATCCGTCGCCGCGCGCTGCGCCACTTCGAGAAGGGGCGCACGGTCATCTTTGCCGGCGGCACCGGCAACCCGTACTTTTCCACCGACACCGCCGCCGCGCTGCGCGCCATCCAGATCAAGGCCGACGTGATCATCAAGGCCACCAGCGTGGACGGCATCTACTCCGCCGATCCGAAGAAGAATCCGGACGCGGTGTTCTACGAGCAGGTCAGCTATCGCGACGTGATGCTGGAGGAGCTCGGGGTGATGGACCAGACGGCCATCACGCTGTGCAAGGAGAACAAGCTCCCGCTCGTCGTCCTCAACATCCATCGGCCCGGCTCGGTGGCGCAGGCGCTGCGCGGCGAGCGGGTGGGGACCCTCGTGCAATGACCACCACTTCCGACATCCTGCGCACGGCGCGCACGAACATGGAGAAGGCCGTCGACAGCTCGCGGCGCGAGTTCGGCACCATCCGCGCCGGCAAGGCGTCGCCGAACCTGCTCGACACGGTGCGCGTCGAGATGTACGGGCAGTCGATGCAGCT
>DASTRO010000304.1:0-7021 GCA_035761165.1 Gemmatimonadaceae bacterium
GCTTCTGCCCCCTCGACGGCGCAGGGCTGCGCGGCCAGACGGACGACGGCAACCTGGTGGGCGAGGTGATCGCCGAGCGCTACCACGTGCTGCGCCGCCTCGGCGAGGGCGGCATGGGCGAGGTCTACCTGGCCGAGCACGTGCGCATGGGCCGGCCCTGCGCGGTGAAGGTGATGCGCGCCGGCTCGGTGGACGACCCGGACGCCGTCAGCCGCTTCAACCGCGAGGCCGCCAACGCGAGCCGCGTCAACCACCGCAACGTCGCCGCGATCTACGACTTCGGCGAGACGGCCGACGGGTTGATCTACCTCGCCATGGAGTACGTGGAGGGGGTGCCGCTGCGCACCCTGCTGGAACGTGACGGGACGCTGGCGCCGGCGCGCGCCGTGGCGATCGCCGGCCAGGTGGCCGACGCGCTGGACGCCGCGCACGCGCTGGGGATCGTCCACCGCGACCTGAAACCGGACAACGTCATGGTCGGTAGAGACCGCGACGGATCCGACCTCATCAAGGTGGTGGACTTCGGCATCGCGAAGGCGAGCGGTGCCGAGGGGCAGCAGGTCACGCGCACGGGGCTCATCGTCGGCACGCCGGAGTACATGAGCCCCGAGCAGCTGGCCGGTGATCCGTCCGACGGCCGCAGCGACGTCTACGCGCTGGGCCTGATCAGCTACGCGATGCTCACCGGACTCCACCCCTTCCCCAGCGAGACGGTGCAGGACACGCTCGTCCTCCGGCTGACGACGCCGCCGCTGCGGCTGGCCGAGCTGCGCCCCGACCTGCGCTGGCCCGCGGGGGTGCAGCGCGTGCTGGACGGCGCGCTGGCCCGGCGGCCGGTGGACCGCTACGCGCGCGCCAGCGACTTCGCGCGCGAGCTGGCGGAGGCGTTCGGGCTGATCGCGGTGGACGCGGCGCGCACCACCGGCGCGCCGGGGCTGGCCGCCGCGGCAGAGGCGCCGACGCAGGTGCTGGCGGCGGACGGGCTGGCGGCCCTGGCGGCGGCGGAGACGCGAACGCTGCCGGTCGGCACGGTGCCGGCCACGCGGATCGCATCGGACGCGGCGGCAGGAGCGCAGCCGCGCCCGGCGGCCGGCATGCGGCGGACCCGCCGGGCGGCGGTGGCCGCCGCCACATTGATCGCGGTGGGGGGTATCACCGCCTGGCAGTTGCAGGCCCCGCCGGCGGATGCCACGGACCGCGCGGCTCCGACGGCTGCCACCGACAGCGCGAACCCGGCCGCCGCGCGCGGCCTGCAGACCCGGCGCTCGGAGGCATCGGCGACGCTCACGAGATCAACGGCCGATTCCACCGCGACGGATCGGCGAGGGTCGGGCGATGCGACGGCCGGAGAGGTCGCCGACCTCGAGGGCCGCGAGCACGCGGCCGACGCCTCGGGCGCGGTGCCGTACCGGGCGATGCTCCCGGACGGCCCCCCGGCCGCTCCGGCCGGGCGCGACCTGGCGACGCGAGCGGCGGCACGGTCGGGAGAGGCTGCCCCGGGCAGGACGGCGCGCGAGACATCGGCGGACCGAGCCGTCGCCGCCGCCGAGGCGGTGATCTACGACGCGGGGCAGGATCGGGGCGCGCTGCTGGCCGCGCTGCGGCAGGTGGAAGCGGCACTCGATCGCGTACCGGGCGCGAGCGACGACGCCCTCCGGCTCGGCGTCGCGCATGCACTCCTGCTCGGCGTCGCCGACACCACGGAAGCGTCGGTGGCGCGCGCGTGCGCCGAGTTGCGCGACGCGGTGGGCGATGCGCGGCTCGAGCACGCGGTCTCGACGCTGCTCCGCGAGCAGGCCCGGTCCATCCTCGCCATGAGCTGTCGGCCGAACGTGGGGGACGACTCGCCGCGGACCAACTCCGTCAGCACGATTCGCGAACATCCCGCGAACATCGGCGGCGGTGCCGTCGCGCGTCCGACGACGATCCCGGCTGCCGGCCTCTAGACCACCGCGGGGGACCGACGTACTCTTTCGCCCACGTGACCTCCTCCCTCTCCCCCCTCTCTCCCTCCGGCAGCGCGATGATCCGCGTGGACGTGTGCGGTCGCACGGACGTGGGACGCACACGCGAGCACAACGAGGACTCCTTCCTCCTCGGCGACGTGAGCGGCGGCGCCCAGCTCCCGGAGCACGCGGTCGTCACCATCGGCGACGGCAGCCGGCGCCTCCTCTTCATGGTGGCCGACGGGATGGGCGGCGCCGCGGCCGGCGAGATCGCCAGCGACATGGCGGTGGGTACCGTCTTCGAGCGCGTCACCGCGCGGTGGGCGGTGAACGGGAGCGGCCCCGCCCCGGACGGCGACGCCACCGCCTTCGCGCTCACGCTGCGCGAGGCGGCCGAGGAGGCCAACCGGCGGATCCACCTGCACGCGACGGAGCACCCCGAGTATCGCGGCATGGGGACGACGGCGACCATCGCCGGCCTCTTCGAGGACACGATCTACATCGCGCAGGTGGGCGACAGCCGCGCCTACCTGATCCGCGGCGGGCGCGCGCTGCAGATCACCAAGGACCAGTCGCTGCTCCAGCGGCTGGTCGAGGCGGGGGAGATGACGGAGGAGGAGGCGGAGCGGAGCGAGCGCCGCAACATTATCCTCCAGGCACTGGGCCCCGAGGCGCGCGTGGTCATCGACCTGACCCATCAGCAGCTGCGCCGCGACGACCTGCTCATCCTCTGCTCCGACGGACTCTCGTCGCTCGTGCGCGGTGAGGAGATCGCCCGCATCGCCGCGGCGTGCAAGGACGTCTGCGAGCTGTGCGAGCGGCTGATCGATGCCGCCAACGCCTGTGGTGGGCCGGACAACATCACGGTGATCGCGGCCCGCTTCACGGGCGACGGCCTCGCCCCGGCCACCGAGAGCGACGAGGTGGGCCACCGCCGCTTCCCGGACGCCGCGCCACCGCCGGACGACGACTGGATCAACCGCGATCCGATCCTCCCGCCGCCGCCGCTCACCGTCGAGGCGGCGCCGCCCCCCCCGCCGGCCGAGCTCCTCGACCCGCCGGTCGCCCTGCCCGCGAGCCCGCCGCCGGTGCCGGCACAGCGCCGCGCCCGCGGAGAGCTGTGGGTGCGCGTCCTCGGCGCGCTGCTGGTGCTCACGGCGGCCGGCGCCGCGGCGTGGTGGCTCTGGCGCTGGCTCGGCCGCTGAGCCGGCGCGCACGCGGACGATGGCCATGCTGCTCGAGCTGCGCATCGCAGGCGGGGCGCGCGACGGCGAGCGCGCCACCTTCGACCAGGAGACGGTGCTCGTCGGTCGCGACGCGAGCGCCGACCTGCGGCTCGACCCGCTGCTCGACCGCGACGTCTCCACGCGCCACGCCGAGCTACGCCGGCGCGACGGCCGCTGGAGCGTGCGCGACCTGAACAGCACCAACGGCACGTACGTCAACGGGGCGCGCATCCACGGCGAGGCGCGGCTACGGCGCGGCGACCGGATCGGCTGCGGCGCCGGCGGCCCGGTGCTGGTCGTCGAGTCGCTGGACGAGCTGGTGGACGACGGCCACCACACGATCGCGCGCCCCGTGCCGGCGGCGCACGCCGGCGCGCCGGCGGCGCCGGCCGCCCCGGCCGCGGCCCCAGGTCCGGCACCGCGCCCGAGCGCTGCCCACCGCGCGGCGCGCCAGCACCGCCGCTGGCTCCTGGCCACGGCCGCCGGCGTCCTGCTCGTCGGCGGCGGGGCGTACGTGGTGGCGCAGCGTCGTGCCGCCGCCCAACTGGCGCAGGTGGACGCCGTGCTGCAACGCGCCGACAGCATCCGGCTCGCCGCCGAGCGCAACGCCGAGCTGCTCTCCGGGCGACTGGCGGGGCTCGACAGCGCGCTGGCGGCGGAGAGGCAGCGCACCGGCGAGCTGCTCGGCAGCCTGCGCTCGGCGCGCGACGGCGGCAGGGCGCCGGCCCCGGCGACGGTGGCGCGTGCGCTCGACGAGGCGGCGCGCCGCCAGGCGCAGCTGGCCACGCTGGCCGGCTTCGACTACGCCGGCGTGGCCGCGGCCAATCAACGCGCCGTCGCGCTCATCGTCGTCGAGGCGGCCAGCGGCGAGGTGCAGTCCGGGACGGCGTTCGGCGTGACGCGCGACGGGATGCTGGTCACCAATCGCCACGTGGTGGAGGAGCGGCCGGACGCGCCGCCGCGCCGCATGGTCGTGAAGTACGCGGACACCGACGAGTGGATCCCGGCGCGGCTCGTGCGCGCCGACGACGCGGGCGACCTGGCGCTGGTGCAGGTGGAGGGCGGGCGCGACTTCCCGGTGGTGCGCGGCATCGCCGCGGCGGGCACGGCACCGGCCGTCGGCAACCCGGTGGCGCTGATCGGCTACCCACTCGGCTTCGACACGCCGATGGACGGGCCGGCGTCCGACTTCATCGCCCGCACCTCGCTCTTCGCCGGCATGGTGAGCAAGAACACCGCGGACGTGCTGCAGATCGATGCCTACGCCGGCCACGGCTCCAGTGGCAGCCCGGTGTTCGACCGTCGGGGCGCGGTGGTGGGCGTCGTCTACGGCGGCGCGCGCGAGAGTGGCGGCCGGATCGTCTACGCCGTGCCCGCGGCGCGGCTGCTCGCGCTCCTCCCCGACGGGCTCGTGCCGCGCGTGCGTTGACCGCCGCGCCGTCCGCCGCATCGCCGCCCGCGCGGTCGCTGCGCGCCAAGCTGGCGATCATCGCGGCGCTCTACTTCGCGCAGGGCTTCCCGTACGGCGTCTTCAGCGAGCTGGTCCCCACCTTCCTGCGCTTCCGCGGCGTGGGGCTGGCGGAGATCGGATTCCTGACGGCGATCGGCGTGCCGTGGTCGATCAAGTTCCTGTGGGCGCCGCTGGTCGACCGCCTGGGCACGCGCAAGCGGTGGATCCTGGCCATGCAGCTGCTGCTCGCCGCGGACTTCGCCGTGCTCGCGCTGAGCGACGTGGCGGCGGTCGGGGGCGGCGGCCGCGCACTGCTCTTCGTGGGGGGCGTGCTGCTGGCGCTCACCGTCCTCTCGGCCACGCAGGACATCGCCATCGACGCCTACGCCATCGAGCTGCTCGAGGAGCGGGAGTACGGCGTGGGGAACGGCGTGAAGACCACCGCCTACCGCCTGGCGCTCATCACCTCGTCGGGGCTGCTGGTGGCGCTCGCCGCCGTGGTCCCCTGGTCGGGCGTGTTCGCCGCGGCGGCGGTGCTCATGGCGCTCCTCGTCGTCGTCACCGCCACCGTCCCCTCGCCGCCGGTGGAGCGCGCGCGCTCGCGCTCCTGGGGCGAGGAGATGCGCATCGCCGTCGTCGACCCGTTCCGCGCCTTCCTCGCCATCCCGGGCGCCGTGCCGGTGCTGGTCTTCGTGCTCGCCTTCAAGGCGGGTGACTTCGCGCTGCTGCCGATGTCCCGCCCGTTCTGGATCGACGCGGGCTTCGGCCCGGGCGACATCGGCGTCGCGGTGGGGACGGTGGGTGTCGTCGCGAACATCGCCGGCGCGCTGCTCGGCGGCGGGCTCACGACGCGGCTCGGGATCTTCCGCGCGCTCTGGATGCTGGGTCTGGCGCAGGCGGCGTCGAACCTGGCGTACTACGGTGCGGCGCTGGCCGCGCCCTCGCACCCCCTGCTCTACGGCGTGGTGGTGGTGGAGCAGTTCACCGGCGGGCTGGGCACGGCGGCCTTCCTGGCGTGCCTGATGGCGCTCTGCGAGCGGCGCTACGCGGCCACGCAGTACGCGCTCCTCTCGGCGCTGTTCGACGTGGGGCGGCGGCTCGTCTTCGCGCAGTCGGGGGTGGCGGCGGAGCAGCTCGGCTACCCGACCTACTTCCTGCTGACCTTCGTCCTCGCCTTCCCCGCCTTCGTGCTGCTGCCGTGGGTACGGCGGGCGCTGGCGGCCCGCGAGGCGCGCACCGTCACCGCGGCCGCGGCGGGTTGACCGGCGGGCGCCGGCGACGGCCGGGTGGCGCTCAGCGCCGGCGCAGCAGCCAGCGCGCCGCGGCGCGCTGCATCACCTCCTCGCCGCCCCACGCACAGACCACGTCCGGCGCGCCCGCCAGCTCGGCGGCCAGCCGCGGATGGCTGAACTGGACCACCACCGCGTCGCGCGCGGCCGCGCGCGCCCGCGCCACCGCGCCCGCCACGGCGTCGCGCGCGGCCGTGGAGTAGCCGGGCCGCCCCTTCCACGAGCGGATGTCGCCGAAGAGGGCCACGATGAGCGGCCCGCGGCTCGCCCCCGGCTCCTCCACGCGCCGCACGGTGGCCCCGTCGGCCGCCAGCGCGGCGAGCAGCGGCTCGCGCGAGGGCGGCGGGTAGGGTCCGCCCAGATCGTCGTCGACGATCACGACCTCGACGTCGCCGCGCAGCGCGTGCACGCGCCCGCGCACGACGTGCACGACGCGCTCGGCCACCTCCACGCCCCACGGGTCCGGTGCCAGCGCCGCGTCCGGCGCGGCCTCGCCCGTAGCCGGTGCGGCCCACTCGGCCCACTGCTGCCGGTGCGCCAGGGAGGCGCGCACGCGCTCGGCGTCGAGCGCACCGTCGCGCAGCGCGCGCTCCAGCGCACGCGCGACATCCACGAGGTCACGCGGGTAGAGCAGCAGGTCGCAGCCCGCGGCGAGCGCGCGCACCTCCGGCGGCCACGCGTCGGCCGGCCGCGGGGGCGGGCCGCCGGTCGCGCGACTCGCCGGCCCGCCTTCCTCGCGCGCGCGCGCCGCGTGCACGCCCTCCATGATCAGCGCGTCGGTGACGACGAGCCCCTCGAAGCCGAGCTGGCGGCGCAGCACGTCGTGCAGGATCGGGCGCGAGAGCGTGGCCGGCACGTCACGCGCGTCGAGCGCGGGAAAGGCCACGTGCGCGGTCATCACCGCCGCCACGCCGGCGTCGATGGCGGCGCGGAAGGGCACCAGGTCCTGGCCGTAGAGCGTGTCGGCCGCGGCGCGCACCACGGGCAGCTCCATGTGCGAGTCGCCGCGCGTGCGCCCGTGCCCGGGAAAGTGCTTGGCGCAGGCCAGCACGCCGGCGCCCTGGCAACCGTCCACCCACTCGGCGGCGAGCGTGGCGGCGACGTCCGGCG
>DASTRO010000305.1:0-3406 GCA_035761165.1 Gemmatimonadaceae bacterium
GTACGGCACCTCCGGCCCGCCCCCCGGCCCCGCCCCGATCCGGCACCGGTTCGCCCGCCGCCGCCCCGACGCGTCCACGTACGCCACGTCGTAGCTGTGGATGCCGTGCCGCCAGTCCGTGTCGAACCAGTCGATCGACACGCGGATGTCGCGCGCATGATGGCGCCGCAGCGCTCCCTCGATCGTCGCCACGTACATGACGTGACGGTCCCACGCGAGGAAGGCGGACACCCCGGCCACCACCAGGAAGCCGAGCAGGGGAACGAGCATCGCGACCCCGAAACGGCGCGAGCCCGCGACGGGTCAGCGGGCTCGCGCGACAGCAGCGGCGCACACGAAGCGCGGGGACCGCCGTCGGCCCCCGCCGCCCGCCACGCCCGTCAGTCCACCAGCCGCAGCGGCATCACCAGGCAGAGGTACTGCGCCGCGTCGTCCCACCCCTCCGGCTCCACCGTCGCCGCCCGCTCCGGCGCCTTGAACGTCAGCTTCACCTCGTCCGTCGGCATGTAGCGCAGGATCTCGAGCAGGTAGCTGGCGTTGAAGCCGATGTCCAGCGGGTCCCCCTCGTAGCGCACCGCCAGCTCGTCCGCCGCCTCCCCCAGGTCCGGCGTCTGCACCGCGAACTTCAGCATCCCCGCGTTGAACGAGAGCTTGATGCGGTGCGTCTGGTCGCTGGCGATCACGCTCATCCGCTTCAGCGCGCTCACCAGCGACGCCTTGTCCACCACGCAGTGCTTCTCGTTGTCCTTCGGGATGACCTGCTCGTAGTTCGGGTACGGGCCCTCGATGAGGCGCGTGAAGACGCTCGTCACCGGGCTGCGGAAGCCCAGGTGGTTGTCGCCGCGGGCGATCTCCAGCTCCTCCTCGGCCGGGAAGAGGCGGCGGATCTGGTCCAGCGCCTTCGGCGGCACGATCAGGTCGCTCGACGGCGCGCCGGCCGAGGCGATCGGGAGCTCCATCTTGGCCAGCCGGTGGCCGTTCGTCGCCACCATCCGCATGCGCTCCGGGCGCAGCTCCCAGAGCACGCCGTTCAGGATCGGGCGGCTCTCCTCCGTGCTGACGGCGAAGCTGGTGTGCGTGATCAGCTTCTGCAGGTCGCCGCTCTTCACCCGCCAGCTCTCGTCGAAGCGCACGCCGGGGAAGCTCGGGAACTCGTCCTTCGGGAGGCCGAGCAGCTTGAAGCGCGACCGGCCGCACTCGAGGGTGATCCGCTGCTCGCCGGCGGCGGCGATCTTCACCGGCGACGGCGGCAGCTCGCGCGCGATCTCGCTCAGCTTCTTGGCCGGGATCGTGATGGCGCCCTGCGTCTCGACGTCGGCCACCACCTCGGTGCTCACCGCGATGTCCAGATCGGTGCCCGAGAGGCGGATCCCCTTGTCCGTCGTCTCCACCAGGATGTTGGCGAGCACCGGCAGCGTCGTCTTCGCCGGGATGCTCGCCGCCACCGCGGCCAGGCCTTCCTGCAACTGCTCACGCGAGATCGTGAAACGCATTCCAGCTCCTGATGGTGTACGGAGGGGAGGTCCGGAGGATCAGGAAGCAGGGAACAGGAGACAGGAGGGAGTGCTCGGCCGCCGGTCCTGCTTCCTGCTCCCTGTCTCCCGGCTTTCCCCACATCCCGTGCCGGTCTGCTGTTCCGCAGTTCTTAGATATAGAAAGGCAGTAGTAACAGCAGGGGCCTGTGGAACCGTGGAGAAACGCCGGAACTTACGCGGGCCGGCGGAGTTCCGCACCCCCGACCCGCTGTGGGCGCGGCGTGGAGAAACGCGGCTCTCCGCCCCCGTCCACATCGCGCCCCGCCGGTCCGGCGCATCGATGCGTGGAGAACTCCGCGTCGCTGTGCACAACCGCGCGCTTTCCACAGTCAGCGCAGGCTTTCCAACATGCCGCGCAGCCGCGCCACGCGCGCCCCGAACGCCGCGTCCGCGGCCGTCGACTCGGCCACCCGCTCCAGGCTGTGGATGACGGTGGAGTGGTCGCGCCCCCCGAAGGCGCCGCCGATCTCGACCAGCTGCAGGCCGAGGAGCTCGCGGCAGAGGTGCATCGCCACCTGGCGGGGGACGGTGAGCGTCTTCGTCCGCGTCTTGGACTTGAGCCCGTCCGCCGTGACGCCGAACTCGCGCGCGACGACGTCCTGGATCGTCGCCACCGTGAGGCCCACGTCCGCCGTGGGGCCGCCCCCCGCCGCATCCAGGGCGCGCAGGCGGTCGCGCAGCGCCTCGCGCGCCAGCTCCACGCTGATCTCGCGGTGCTTGAGCGAGGCGTAGGCGAGGAGCTTGATGATGCACCCTTCCAGCTCGCGCACGCTCGAGCGCACGTGCTCGGCCAGGAAGCGGATGACCGGGTCGGGGATGGTGTGCTCGAGGTGGTCCTGCTCCGCCTTGTGGCGGAGGATGGCCATGCGATGCTCGAAGTCGGGGAGCTCGATGTCGGCCACCATCCCCCACTGGAAGCGGCTGACGAGACGCGCCTCCAAGCCGGCGATCTCCGACGGCGGGCGGTCGCTCGTCAGGATGATCTGGCGGCCGGCCTCGTAGAGCGCGTTGAAGGTGTGGAAGAACTCCTCCTGCGTCGCCTCCTTCCCCTTCAGGAAGTGGACGTCGTCCACCAGGAGCAGGTCCGTCTCGCGGTAGCGCCGCTTGAACTCCTGCTGCGTGCGGCTCTGGATGGCGGTGACGAGCTCGTTGGTGAACTGCTCGGTGCCGACGAAGGCGAGGCGCGTCTCGGGCTGGCGGCGCAGGATCTCGTGGGCGACGGCCTGCATCAGGTGCGTCTTGCCGAGCCCCGTGTCGCCGTAGAGGAAGAGCGGGTTGTAGACGCGCCCCGGGGCCTGGCCGACGGCGTGGGCGGCGGCGGCGGCGAGCTCGTTGGACTTGCCGATGACGAAGTGCTCGAAGGTGTAGCGGTCGCTGAGCGGGGCATTGCCGTTGGCCGTCCCGCGGCGCCCCGCCCCCGCGTCGGCGCCCTGGGTGCCGCCCGCGCCCGCCGTGCCCGCGCCGTCCGGCGCCCTGGGCGCCGGGCCGGCGGCCGGGGGGGGCGCCGGCGGCGGGGCGACGAAGAAGTCCATCTGCGGCCGCGCCTTGCGCTCCTCGTGCACGCGGAAGATGACGCGCAGCGGGTGGCCGAGGGCGATGGGCGCGTAGCCGGCGAGGAGGGCGGCGTGCTTGCTCTCGTTCCAGTCGGCGGCGAACTGGTCGGGCGCGCCGACGATGATGGTGTCGCCCTCCAGCGCCAGCGCCTCGGTGGGCTCGAGCCAGGTGCGGAAGGTCTGATCCGGGAGCTCGAGCCGGGCGCGCTCGAGAAGACGCGACCAGACGTCGGCCGGTGAGAGGTCGAGCGATTCCATGGGGCGGGGAGGCCAAGCTACGGGCCGAATGTGGATAAGTCAACGCGGCTCGCAACCCGC
>DASTRO010000306.1:0-17171 GCA_035761165.1 Gemmatimonadaceae bacterium
CGTCGCACTCCACGCGCTCACCCTCGGCGAGCGACTTGAAGCCGCCGCCCTGGATGGCCGAATGGTGGACGAACAGGTCCTTACTGCCGTCCTCGGGCGTGATGAAGCCGAAGCCCTTGGTGTCGTTGAACCACTTCACGGTGCCGGTCGTACGCATGGTCGTGCTCCTGATGAAGAAACGTGGTGCTGTGTTCGGGCAGTGCGGATGCGGTACGGACCGACACAACAGACTCGTGATGTTGCCCTCACGACGGGCTCCCGCCCACGGCGGGCGCGACTGCACGCAAAACGGGGCCCGCACGAGATCGGCAGGCCCCAGAAGACGAATCGGAACTTGTCCACGCGTGATGCGTGTGTGTCGCAGAGGGAAACCTAACAGGGCGAGGCGCGACGGGCAATGTGCGGTCGCGTGATCGTTCGTTGACAATCGCCGGTCCCGCGGCGAAGCTTCCATGATGCGGGGCGGCATCGGGCCGGTCGTCAAGCAGCAGTCATCGGGCCCCTGCCGGAGCAGTGCCATGAAGAAGCAGTCGCCGGACGCCTCGCGGCGCGCGAAGTCCCCGCGCCCCACCCCGGCCGCGGCACACGCCGCCGACGCGCCCGACCGCTCCACGGTGGCCGCCCCGGCGCCGCGCGCGATCTCCCCCGCCGCGCCGGTGAGCGAGGGCCGGCCCGAGCTCCGCCTGGCGCCACGCGCCAGGCCGACGATCGTCGAGGCGGCCGCGCGCTCTGGCTGCTTCGCCACGCTCGTCGCCGCGCTACATGGCGCGGGGATGACGGACCTGCTCGCCGGCAGCGGCCCGTTCACGCTCTTCGCGCCCACCGACCGCGCCTTCACACGGCTGCCGGACGGCGTCCTCGATGCCCTGCTGCGCGACACCGCCTGGCTGGAGCGCGTCCTCACGAGCCACCTGGTGGCGGGCCAGGTGACGTCGCCACAGCCAGGCGTGCCGTCGCCGGCGACGTCGGTGGGCGGCTCCGAGCTCAACGTCACCGTGCACGACGGCACCTACCGCGTGAATGGCGCGCGGATCGTGCGGCCGCACGCCCGCGCCTCCAATGGCATGATCCGCGGCATCGACACGGTGCTCCTGCGCCACTGAGGTGCCTCGTGGCGCGCGCCCGCGCGGGCGCGCGCCGCGTCCGTCGTCGTCTCCCGACCGGCGGCCGGGTCGGACCACCTCCTGCACGGAGCAACAGCCATGAACGACACGTTCGACTTCACCGAGGGTGGACGCACGTACAGCTGCTCGGTCGAAGCGCGGGCCGGGACGCAGCACGAGGTGTGGTGGTGGTTCCGCGTCACCGGCGACCGGCATCGCTACGCCCCGTTCCACGCGGTGGCCGGCGACTCGCACCTGGACGTGCGGCACCGCATCACCGCGTACTACGGCGATCTCCTGGCGCGCCGCGGGCTGCCGGCGAGCGCCTACCCGCGGTAGGCGTGTAGGAAGGGCGGGCGGCGTGGGACGGCGTTAGGCCGCCCCGGGCCGAGTCAGGTCGCGTCGAGCCCGGCGAAGTACGCTTCGAGGTCGATCTCGAGCGCGCGCGCCGCCGGGTCCGGCCGCCACATCAGCCGCTCGGTGAGGAGCTCCGGCCGCTCGTCCGCCGGCCGCCACCGCTCCACCAGGCGCGCGTCCACGTCCACGATCCAGTATTCCGGCCCGCCCTGCCGCTGGTGGAGCCGGCGCCTCACCTGCCGGTCCGCGCGCGCCGTGCTCGGCGACACGATCTCCACGGCGAGCAGCAGCCGGCCCGCCTCCTCCCACGTGCGCGGGGCGCGGCCGCCGACCAGCGGGACGACGAACAGGTCCGGCCCCACCATCCGGTCCTCGGCGAACTCCACGTCGGCCGGCGCGGAGATCGCCTCAGCGAGGGCGTGCGCGGCCAGATGGGCGTGCAGCTGGAGGAAGAGCGCTCGCGAGGCCGCCTGGTGCCGCCACGAGGGCGCGGGAGTCACGAACAGCTCCCCGTCGATGACCTCGTACCGGTTGCCGTCGTCGGGGAGGGCGTGCACCATCGCCGCCGTCCACCGCGTCGTCGCCGTGGCCATGTCCGTATCTCCATCCTCCCGGCGGGCGCGGAGCCATGACGCATGCCCCCGCATGCCTCCGGAGTGGACGCGCGGCCGCATCACGTCACCGCCACCGCTAGCCGCAGGCGCCGCACGCGGCGGCTCAGCGCACCTCGACGCCCGCCCGCGTCAGCTCCGCCCGCACCCGCGCGTCCGAGCCCGGATCCACCGGCCGCGTGAGCTCCCAGAGCACGGTCGCCCGGAAGCCCGCAGCGGCGGCGTCCTCGGCGCTCCACTTCACGCAGTAGTCACGCGCCAGCCCGCAGAGCACGACCCGCTCCACGCCGCGCTCGCGCAGGTAGCCGGCGAGCCCCGTCGGCGGCCGCTCCCCGGCCGCGTCCCAGTTGTTGCGGAAGCCGCTGTACGAGTCGACGTCGCGCTCGGCGCCCTTGCGGAGGACGGCCGAGACACGCTCCCACGGGATGGCCGGATGGAGCTCGGCACCGCGCGAGCCCTGCACGCAGTGGTCCGGCCAGAGCACCTGCGGATGCCCGTGCACCTCGACGGTCTCCAGCACCGCGCGCCCCCGATGGCGGCTGGCGAAGGAGACGTGGTCGGGCGGGTGCCAGTCCTGCGTGGCGACGGCCAGCCCGAACGCGTCCTGCTCGAGCAGCCGACGCACGGGCGCGAGGATGGCGTCGCCGTCGGGCACGGCGAGCGCGCCGCCGGGCAGGAAGTCGTGCTGGATGTCCACCAGGATCAGCGCCGAGCGCGCACGCTCGGCCGGGAGCTCGGGGGTGCTCATGCGCGAAATGTACCGCCCGCGCAGGCCGGTGCGCGCCCGCTACCCGATGCGCAGCAGGCGGATGAGCGTCACGCCGAGCACGATGAGCAGCGCCAGCGACGCGGTGACGGTGGCGACGACCGGAACGCCCACGCGGCGGATGGCGCGGAGGTCCACGCCGAGGCCGAGGGCGGCCATGGCGGCCACGGTGAGCCAGGTGGAGAGGGCGCGCGTCGGCCCCACCCACGCGGCGGGAATGGCCCCGACGGAGCGGAGGACGGCCAGCGCGAGGAAGCCGACGATGAACCAGGGAACGAAGCGGGCGAGGCGCAGAGGATGCGCCCGGCGCGCGTCGGATGACGCGCTCGCCGGCGCTCGGCGCGATCGTGTGATTCGGGGGGGGGCCCCGCGTCCTCGCGCCGTCGCGCCCTCCGCGCCCTCCGCGCCGTCGGCGCCGTCGGCGCCGTCGGCGCCCCCCTGCCACACCGCCAGCACCAGCACCACCGGCCCGAGCATCAGCACGCGCACGAGCTTCACCAGCGTCCCCACCTGCCCCGCCAGCACACTCACCGGGAACGCCGCCGCCAGCACCTGCGGCACGGCGTACACCGTGAGCCCCGCCAGTACGCCGTACTGGTAGTCGTCGAACCCGAGCGGGAAGCGGAGCAGCGGGAGCCCCACCACGACCACCACGCCGAGGATCGCCGTGAAGGCGATGGCCGAGGCGACGTGCTCCTTCCGTGCGCCGATCACCGGCGCGATGGCGGCGATGGCGGAGTTGCCGCAGATCGAGTTTCCGCACGCCACCAGGATCGCCAGCTTGCGCGGCAGCCCCACCGCGCGGCCGATGCCGTAGCTGGCCGCGATCCCGAACACCACCAGCAGCACGATCCCGGCGGCCAGCGCCGGCCCCGCCTGCAGCAGCAGCGGCAGGTCCACCGACGCGCCGAGCAGGAAGACCGCCACCTCGAGCACCTGCTTGCCCGTGAAATGGATGCCCGCCTCGGTGCGCGCCGGCGGCGTCCACGACGTGCGGAGCACCATCCCGAGCAGGATCGCCACGACCAGCCCCTCGATCACCGGATGACCGAGGACGCGCGTCTCCAGCGCGGCGATCCCCTGCGACGCGATCGCCACCGCCACGGCCAGCCCGACGCCCGGCACGAGCGCGCGCCAGGCGGCGCGGGGACGGCGCGGCGGGCGTGGGACGGCCTGGCCGGCCGGAGACGGCGGCGCGGGGAGCGGCAGGGCTGGAGCGGACATCGCGCGATATGGGCGGCGGACGGTGCGATACGATCGACTGTTCGAAGTCTCGCCACGCCACTCCCATGAGACAAAGACATTGTCCTCATGCCGTCATTACCTTTTGGCATGACACTCAACCTCAACGCGCTCCGCGTCTTCGCGGCCGTGGTCGAGCGGGGCGGCTTCACCCGGGCCTCCGCTGCCCTGCATCTCAGCCAGCCCGCCGTCTCCAAGGCGGTGCTGGGGCTGGAGCGACAGGTGGGGCTGCCGCTGCTCGAGCGCGGGCCGCGCGCGGTGCGCGTCACCGAGGCCGGGGCGGCGCTCTACGAGCGGGCGCGCGAGCTGTTCGCCGTGGAGCGCACGGCCGAGGACGAGCTGCGCGCGCTGCGTGGGCTGGAGGGCGGCGCGCTCCGCGTCGGCGCCAGCACGACGGTCGCCACCTACCTGCTCCCGCCGATCCTCGGCGCCTTCCAGGCGCGGCACCCGCGCGTGGCGCTGCACGTGACGAGCGGGAACACGCGCGCCGTGGCCCGCGCCCTTCTCGGGCGACGGCTCGACGTCGCGCTGGTGGAAGGGCCGGTCGACGACGCGCGCCTCACCGTGGAGCCGTGGCGCGACGACGAGCTGGTGGTGATCGCCCCGCCCGACCATCCGCTCGCGGTATCGCGGCGGGCGGTGCCCCTGGCCGCGCTGGCCGCCGAGCCCTTCGTCTTTCGCGAGCGCGGCTCGGGTACGCGCGCCGTGACGGAGGCGGCGTTCGCCGCGCACGACATCCGGCTGCGCGTCGCGCTCACGCTGGACAGCACCGAGGCGGTGAAGCAGGCGGTGGCGGCGGGGCTCGGGCTGGCCGCGGTCTCGCGCGCCGCGGCGGCCGATCAGCTGGCACTCGGGTGCGTGCGGGCAGTGCGGGCGACCGGACTGGTCATCCGGCGACGGCTCACGCTACTGCGGCTCACGGGGCGGCGGCCGGGCGCGCCGGCCCGGGCGTTCGAGGCGCTGCTCGGGGCAGGAGGGGAACGACCGACGCGATGATCGCCACACCCGATGCATGCCGGACCCGTCGTCGCTCACGACGCCCGGATCCCGACCGCCGGCATCTCGCCACGTGACGCAGTCACCGAGCTCGCCCGCCTTGACGCCCCCCATGTCATCGCTTCGATTCCGGGTCCGTATCCGCTCAGTCCCCGGAGATCCCAGATGACCGTCCACGGCCTGCCCCGGCGGGGCATCCGTCCTGGCGCGGCGCTGCTGCTCGCGCTCGCCACCGTCCCCGCCGCCCACGCCGCGGCCCAGCTCCCGACCGCCACCTCGGCCGAGCAGGTGGCGCGCGCCGAGATGAGCGCGCACTACATCCAGCCGCCCGCGCCGATCGGCGAGTTCTTCCGGCGCGACCCCAACTTCGCCGTGCTCGACACGCCGTCGCCGGACGGCCGCTACTTCGTCGTGCCGCACGCCACGCAGCTCTCCACGCTGGCGCTGATGTCGAAGCCCGTCTACCGGCTGGCCGAGCTGGAGCTCCAGCCGGCCACCGACCGGCTCTGGCGCCTCGACACCTACGGCATCGACGGGCTGCGCATCTACGACCTGGAGGCGCGCCGCTTCCGCGACGTGCAGCTGCCGGCGAACACCTTCGTCAGCGACATGATGTGGTCGCCGGATGGGAAGCGCGTGGCCTTCCTCGCGCACCTGCCCACGGGCACCGAGGTGTGGACGGCGGACGCGGCCACCGGGCGGGCCAGCCGCGTCAGCGACGCGCGGATCCTGGCCACCATCGGCACGTCGGAGCAGGTGGACATCGCGCCGGGCGTGGAGATGCGCCCGTCGCGCATGCTGCAGTGGACGCCCGAGGGCACGCTGCTGACGCTGATGGTGCCGGCCGACCGCGGGCCGGAGCCGGAGGAGAGCCCCGCCCCGCAGGGGCCGATGGTGCGCTACACGCGCCCCGAGCCCACCTCCACGCGCACCTTCCACAACCTGCTGCGCGACCAGCACGACGCGGCGCTCTTCGAGTACTACACGCGCTCGCAGCTCGTGGAGCTCGCCCCGGGGCGCGCGCCGCGCCCGCTCGGCGAGCCGCGCATGTACGAGTCGATCGAGCTGAGCGCCGACGGCAAGCACGTGCTCGCCAGCTTCATCGAGCGCCCGTTCTCCTTCATCACCAGCTACCGCGGCTTCCCGAGCCGCACCGTGGTGCTGGACCGCGACGGCGCGCTGGTGGCCACGCTCCAGGTGAGCGAGCTGCGCGAGGGAGGTGGCCGCTTCGGCGGCGGCGGGCTGCGCAACCTGGCGTGGCGCCCCGACGGCGCGGGGCTCACCTACCTGAAGCGCACCGGCGGCACCGACCATGTCATGCAGCTCACCGCGCCCTTCGACACGGCGGCGGCGCACGTCGTGGCGACGAGCGAGGACAACATCCGCGGCGCGAGCTTCAGCCGCGACGGCCGCCACCTCTTCGCCGAGGTCTCGCGGAACGGGCGCAACGCCATCGCCTACTGGAACCTCGGGCAGGGGAAGCCGGAGCGCCGGCTGCTCGTTCCCTTCCACCAGCCCGACAGCCTGTTCACCGCCCCCGGCGAGATCTGGACGCAGCGCACACCCAACGGCATCGCGTACGCGCTCGTCTCCTCGGCCGGCGACGCCGCCTACCTGCGCGGCGACGGGCTGAAGCCGGACTTCAAGCCGCAGCCGTTCGTGGACCGCGTGGCGCTGGCCGGCGGCGAGCGCACGCGCCTCTTCGAGGGCGCCAAGACGACGTTCGACCAGCCGCTGGTCGCCCTCGACCCCGACCTGCGCCGCATGATCGTGAGCCGCGAGGCCACCGACGTCTTCCCCGACAGCTATCTCTGGACGCCCGGCGCCCAGCCGGTGAACCTGACGCACAACCGGAATCCCTTCCCCGAGCTGGCGGCGGCGAAGCGGATCGACTTCTCCTTCACCCGCCGCGACGGGCTGGAGGTGCAGGGACGCGTCACGCTCCCGGTGGGCTACCACGAGGGCGACAGGGTGCCCGCCGTCTTCTGGACGTACCCGCGCGAGTACACCACGCCCGAGGCCTACACCCGCGCCGCCGTCCGCGAGCGCAACCACAACGCCTTCACGCACCTGACGTGGCTGCGCTGGTCGGAGCTGTGGCTGACGCAGGGCTACGCCCTCGTCTACCCGGACATCCCGATCATCGGCGAGAACTACAACGACACCTACATCTCGAACATGGTGGACGCCATGTACGGCGCCATGCGCGCCGTCGAGAAGCTCGGGGTCGTGGACATGGACCGCATCGGGCACGGCGGGCACAGCTACGGCGCGTTCGCGACGGCCAACCTGCTGGCGCACACCCCCTTCTTCAAGGCGGGGATCGCCGGCGACGGCGCCTACAACCGGTCGCTGACGCCCACCGGCTTCCAGGCCGAGCCGCGCAACATCTGGTCGGCGCCCGACACCTACCTCGAGATGTCGCCCTTCTTCAAGGCGGACCAGATCGAGACGCCGCTCCTCATGTACCACGGCGCCGCGGACAACAACACCGGCACCTGGCCCGTGCAGAGCGAGCGGATGATCCACGCCCTGACGAGCCTGGGCAAGGACGCGGCGCTCTTCGAGTACCCGTACGAGTCGCACACGCCGCGCGCCATCGAGAACAACCTGGATCTGTGGGCGCGCTGGATCGGCTGGTTCGACCGCTACGTGAAGGGCGCGACGCCGACGCCCACGGTGGGCGGAGCGGGGCGCTAGCGCGCCGCGCGCATCCGCCGCACACCGCGCGACGACACGGCCGCGCACCGGAGTCCGTCCGGTGCGCGGCCGTGGTCGTTCGGTCGATGCGGCCCTCGCACGAGCCGCGCGACGGCGAGGGCGCTCAGTCGGGGATGTCGGCCGGGTCGGTGCCGTGCGACGCGTAGTAGTCGAGCACGCGCTGGCGCGACCCGGGACGCGTGTAGACGTCGGGCGCCCGCGTGTCGATCACGCGCGCGATCACCGCGGCCACCTCCTCCGGCGATTGCGCGCCGGGCAGGGTGCGCGAATCCGGCCCACCGTGCATGGCGTTGAGGCCGAACTCGGTGGCCACGACGCCCGGGGAGACGAGCGACACCTGGATGCCCGGATGCGTCTCGCGCAGCTCGTCGCGCAGGTTGGCGGTGAGGGCGTTGAGGAAGTGCTTGGCGCCGTTGTACGCCGAGCGCTGGAGGGCGTGGGGGATGCGCCCGAGCATCGAGGAGACGTTGACGATGTGCCCCGTGCCGCGCTCGATGAAGTGCGGCAGCACCGCCTGCATGCCGTAGAGCGCCGACTTCACGTTGACGCGCATGACCTCGTCCACGTCCGCGTCGGTGAGCTCCGAGGGCAGGCGCGAGATGCCGCGGCCCACGTTGTTCACCCAGACGTCGATGCGCCCGAAGCGGTCGAGCGCCTCGCGGACCACGCCGCGCACGGCGTCGCGATCGGTGACGTCCGTCGCCACCGGGTGTGCGCGCCCCCCGCACCGCGCGGCGACCTCACGCAGCGCCGCTTCCCGCCGCGCCGCCAGCACCACCGCGTCGCCACGCGCGGCCAGCCGCTCGGCGAGCGCGGCGCCGATGCCGCTGCTCGCTCCCGTGATCACCACCACCCGCTCGCTCATCCTCGTCGTCCCTCCGCTGTAGTTGGCGGAAAGATAGCGAGGCGCGGGGCGACGCTCCCCGCGCTCGGGCGCGCGTGGTGCCGGGATGGGCGGCTCGCCGGCCGTGTCGCACGAGCGAGGTGGGGGCCGCGCAATCCGGGGCTGCGCAATCTCTGGCTGCCGGGGCGCGGCATGGGCCGCCCCCCGGCGTGGTCACCGCGTGGCCGGCGTGGTTGCGCCGCCCGGGCGGTGCGTGACCAGACGGTGCGCCAGCCAGTCGCGCGCTGCCGCCACCTCGCGCTCCGTGACGCCGTGGCCGCCCGGCTCCCAGTGAAGCGTCACGTCGGCGCCGCCACTGCGCAGCAGCTCGGCCAGCCGCTCGCTCTGCCCGGCCGGCACCAGCGGATCGACCCGGCCCGCGCCGATGAACACGGCCGTCCCCTCGAGCCCGGCCACGCGCTCCGGCTCGAAGGGCACCATCGGGCTGAGGAGCACCGCGCCCCGCAGCAGGCCCGGCCGGCGCAGCAGCAGGCTGGCGGCGATGTTGGCGCCGTTGGAGAAGCCGACGGCCACGATCCCGTCGCGGTCCAGCCCGTAGGTGGCTGCCGCGGCCTCGATGAACTCCGCCAGCTCCACGGTGCGCCGCGCCAGGTCCTCCTGGTCCAGCACCCCCTCGGCCAGCCGGCGGAAGAAGCGCGGCGCCGTCCCCTCCAGCACCTTGCCGCGCGGGCTGAGGAGCCCGGCGCCCGGGAGCAGCGCCCTGCCTAACGGCACGAGGTCGTTCTCGTCGCCGCCGGTGCCGTGGAGGAGGAGCAGCGTGGTGCCGCCGGCCTGCTCCCCCGGCCCGATCGGCGGCAGGTAGCGGTGGACGAAGCCCAGCGCGTCGCCGCTCACGTCCTCCGGCCCGTCGGCGCTGCCGAGGAGCGTCGCGGCCGACGGCGAGACCGGCAGGTGGATGGGGGGCAAGACGGCCTCGATCTGCGCGCGGCTCGGCTCGTACTGCGGCGGCAGCATCAGCCGCTCGCCCAGCCGCTCCACCGGCTCGTCGATGGCGAAGCCCGGCGGGTTCGTCGCCAGCTCGTAGAGCACCCCGCCCGGCTCACGGAAGTACACGGAGTGGAAGTAGTTGCGGTCGATCACCGGAGTCGGCTGCAGCCCTGCCTGCACGACGCGCTCGCGCACGGCCAGCTCGGTGGCGTCGTCGGCCACGCGCCACGCCACGTGGTGCACCGTGCCCGCGCCGCCGGTGCCGCGCAGGAAGCCGCCCACCGCGCGCAGGTCCACCAGCGTCCCCGGCCCGCCGTCACCGGCGGCGAAGCGGCGCGTGCTCCCCTCCTCGCGCACCGGCCGGAAGCCGAGCGTATCCACCAGCACGCGCTCGCTCGGTTCGCCGTCCTCCACCCAGATCGTCACGGCGTGGAAGCCGTGGATGGCGTGCTCGCGCGGGATCCCCGGCGCACCGTCCCAGGCCGGGCGCGCCTCGGCGCCGGCGTGGGCGACGATCTCGAGCATCAACCCGTCGGGGTCCCTGAAGGCGATCGCCTGCTCGCCGTCGCCGCCGCCGGGGCCGCGCCGCGTCGGCCCCTCGTACGGCACGCCGTGGCGCACCAGGCGCTCGAGCCAGAAGCCCAACGCGCCCGGGAGCACGGCGAAGGAGGTGACGGCCACCTGCCCCGTCCCCTGCCGCCCGCGCCGTGCGCCTGGCCAGGGGAAGAAGGTCATGATGCTCCCCGGCGTCCCGACCTCGTCGGCGTAGTAGAGGTGGTAGGTCTGCGGGTCGTCGAAGTTCACCGTGCGCTTCACCAGCCGCAGGCCGAGCAGCCCCGCGTAGAAGTCCAGGTTGCGTTGCGGATCGCTGGCGATGGCGGTGACGTGGTGCAGGCCGAGGATCTGCGTCATGGGGCACTCTCCGGGTCGGAGGAGACGGGCGGCAGGCCACGATAGGGGCGCGCCGGGATCGGCGCCACGGTGAAGCCGTCGCCCGCGAGCAGCTTCTCGCGCACCGGGGCGACGAGGCCGGCGACGGCGGGATCGGCGCCCACTCAGCCGGCCCGCGTGCTCGCCGTCTCGCGTCGCACCACCGGCGCCACCTCGGTGCCGAACAGCTCGATGGCGCGCATCATCTTGGCGTGCGGCATCGTGCCCACGCTGAGCTGGATGAGGAAGCGCTGGTTGCCGAACAGCTCGTGCTCGAAGAGGATCTTGTCGATCACCTCCTGCGGGCTGCCGACGAGCAGCGCACCGCGCGGCGAGCGCTCGGCGTCGAACTGGCGGCGCGTCGGCGGCGGCCAGCCGCGCTCCCGCCCGATGCGCCCCATGACGTCCAGGTAGGGCGGGAAGGCGTCCTCCGCCGCCTGCTCCGACGTCTCCGCCAGGAAGCCGTGCGAGTTGATGCTCACCGGCAGCGTGGCGGGATCGTGCCCGGCGCGCGCCGCGGCGTCGCGGTAGAGATCCACGAGCGGCACGAAGCGCTCCGGGTGGCCGCCGATGATGGCCAGCGCCATCGGCAGCCCCAGCGTGCCGGCGCGCACCACCGACTGCGGCGTGCCGCCGACCGCGATCCACACCGGCAGCGGGTCCTGCACCGGACGCGGGTAGACGGGCAGGTCGTCGAGCGGCGCGCGGAAGCGGCCGCGCCAGGTGACGCGCTCGCTGCCGCGCAGCGCCAGCAGCAGCTCCAGCTTCTCGGCGAAGAGCGCGTCGTAGTCGTTCAGGTCGTAGCCGAAGAGCGGGAACGACTCGATGAACGACCCCCGCCCCGCCATGATCTCCGCCCGCCCGCCCGAGAGCAGGTCGAGCGTGGCGAAGTCCTGGAAGACGCGCACCGGGTCGTCGGAGCTGAGCACCGTCACGGCGCTGGTGAGCCGGATGCGCGAGGTGCGCGCGGCGCCGGCGGCCAGCACGACGGCGGGCGCGGATACCATGTAGTCGGGGCGGTGGTGCTCGCCGACGCCGAAGACGTCGAGCCCCACCTGGTCGGCCAGCTCCATCTCCTCGAGCAGGTCGCGCATCCGCTGCTCGGCGCTGACGAGCCGCCCCGTGTGCGGGTCCGGCGTGCGCTCTCCGAAGGTGTAGATCCCCAGCTCCATGACGTTGACCTCGGAGGATCGATGTGGGGGCCGCGACGGCCGGCGTCGCGGGTGAATGAGCGGAAGCTAGTGGGCTTCGCGGCAGTTCCGTGAGGAGCCGTCATCCCGCCGGAGCGGGGGCGGCGCTGGCGCCCGGAACTGTCATCGGCTCTGTTGGATCGACGCCGTCCTGCCCCCCGGTCTCGACATCCCGCAGGAGCCTGCCGCAGGCAGGCGAGTGTCGGGATCTACCGTGCTTGGGGCGTGGCCGGCCACCAGCACGTGAAAGTAGATCCCGACACTCGCTCGCTGCGCTCGCTCCTGCGGGATGACAGGGGCTCCGTCCAAAGCCCGCGGCGGATGGTGGCTCGGCACCCTGAGGGAGCGTTCAACAGGGCCGATGACCGTGCCGGGCGCGAGCTGCGCGCTCCGGCGGGAGGACCGTGCCGAGCGCGAGCTGTGCGCTCCGGCGGGAGGACAGGTCGGTGCGAGGCCGGCCGGCGGCAGGCTCCGGCGGGATGGCGAGGGCAGCCGACTTCCCTCGAGCACATCAGGGCCGCGCCGCGGCGACGGGGCGGCGGCGCATCTTGAGCTTCGCGATGCGGGCCACATATTCGGCACGTGTCGGCCACCCTCCCTCCCACCGCCGCTGCCGACGTCCTCCACCGGTCGCTCGGCGACCGGTACGCGCTGGAGCGCGAGCTCGGCCGCGGCGGCATGGGGGCGGTGTATCTCGCCCGCGACCTGCGCCTCGACCGCCCCGTCGCGCTGAAGGTGCTCCCCGGCGAGTACGCGGCCCAGCCGGCGCTGCGCGAGCGCTTCCTGCGCGAGACGCGCACCGCTGCCGGCTTCTCGCATCCGAACATCGTGCCGGTGTACGCGGTGGAGGAGTCGGACGACCTCCTGGCGTACGCGATGGGGCTCGTGGAGGGGGAGACGCTCACCGAGCGCGTGCAGCGCACCGGCCCGCTCCCCGTGCGTGAGCTCGTGCGGCTGCTGCAGGACGTGGGCTACGCGCTGGCCTACGCGCACGGCCGCGGCGTGGTGCACCGCGACATCAAGCCGGACAACGTGATGGTCGAGCGGGCCACCGGTCGCGCGCTGGTGATGGACTTCGGCATCTCGCGCTCGATCGCGGCGGCCCACCCCACCCCCGCGCTCACGCGGGTGGGCGAGGTGGTGGGCACGCCGGAGTACATGAGCCCCGAGCAGGCGTCGGGCGACGACGTGGACGGGCGGAGCGACCTGTACGCGCTGGGGCTCACCGCGCACTTCGCCGCCACCGGCCGCGTCACGATGACGGGCGAGTCGACGCAGAAGATCCTCGTCCGCCAGCTCACGGAGCCCGTCCCGCCGATCGCCGCGGCGCGCCCCGACCTGCCGCCGGCGCTGGCGGCGGCGATCGACCGCTGCGTGGCCAAGGACCCGGCTCACCGCTTCCCCACCGCCGAGGCGCTGGTGGAGGCGATCGACGCGGCGCAGCTGGGCGAGCGCGAGATCCCGGTCCCGGTCCGCCTCTTCGCCGGCGAGCTCGGCACCCTCTCCGTGCTCGTGCTCGGCGTCCTGCTGTTCGCCGTGTACCTGGTGAACGCGGCGCAGGCCTCCGACCTCTCGCTCATCGACACGCTGCTCCCCGTCGTGCTGCTGCTCGCGGTCCTCCTCATGCGCACGCTGACGACGCTGAGCGAGGGACGGCGGCTGGCGGAGGCGGGCTTCTCGCCCGACGAGGTCCTGGACGGCCTGCGACGGGTGATGGCGGAGCGGGCGCGACGCCGTGACGAGCTGCGCGCCGACCCCGTGGTGCGGCGGCGGCGGCGCGCGACGATCGTCTGGGGCGCGGTGATGCTGGCGATGGCCGTGACGATGGTCGCCACCGCGCTGCGCCTGCGCGTGCCGCTCTCCGGCGGCATCTACGGCAATCCCCCGGCGGGCATCGCGCTGGTCTTCTCGGGCTTCGCGCTGCTCGGCATGAGCGTGGTGCTGCTGCTCAAGAGCCCCTTCCGGATGCCGCCCGGCGAGCGGCTCTTCCGCGTCGTCTGGCTGGGACCGTTGGGTCGGGCGTTCGTCCGGCTGGCCGGACTCGGCGCCCGCACGCGGCCGGCGGGGATCGCCGTGCGTCCACCGGCGCCCGCCGTGGCCGGGCCGAGGGCGACGACCGGCTCGAGGACGGCGGCCGCCCGCACCGGCGCCGTGCCCGCCACCGCCGCCGCCGCCGCGCCCGACGACCGGATCGGCGCGCTCGAGGCACGCGTGGCGGAGCTGGAGCGCTGGCGGCGCGATCGTTAGGCACGGCCCGGCGCGGCGCCCGGGCCGCCGCCGGACGCTCGCGCGGCACACCGGCGCTCGCTTGACGGCCCCACCGGACGCCCCTAGCAGTTGTGCGCGACACGACCGCGACGAACGCCGCGTGCGCGCCTGCCCTCGATTCCTCGCCGGAGGAACGTATGGCGTACCGGCTCTCCCCCCTGCTCACCGGCGGCCTGCTGTCGGCGCTGCTGGCGATCCGCGGCACCCCGTCGCCGACCGAGGTCACGCTCAACGACAACCGCGAGCCCGCCGGCCGCCTGCACGGCGGCGTGCTCACGCTGCGGCTCGAGGTGCGCACCGGTACCTGGCGGCCGGAGGGGCCGGACGGGCTGGCGGCCGAGGTGGCCGCGTTCGCCGAGGAGGGCGGGGCGCTGCAGGTACCTGGCCCGCTCGTCCGCGTCCCGGTGGGGACCACCGTGCACGCCACCGTGCGCAACACGCTCCGCGTGCCGGTCACCATCTACGGATTCGGGGAGCGCCGCGGGCTGGCCGGCGACACCGTCGTGATCGCGCCGGACGAGGCACATGCGTTCCGCTTCAGCGCCACCACGCCGGGCAGCTTCTACTACGCCGGGCGGACGACGCACGGGCCCGGCCCCCTCTTCACGCGGAACCAGGAGGACAGCCAGCTGAACGGCGCGATCGTGGTGGACCCGCCGGAGGGCGCCGGCGCGGTGCCGGACCGCGTCTTCCTGATCTCGCTCTGGGTGCGCGTGGACTCCACGAAGCCGAGTGGGATCGCGAAGGGGCTGATGACGCTCAACGGCCGCTCCTGGCCGCACACCGAGCGGATCGAGGTGGCGCAGGGCGACTCGCTGCACTGGCGCGTGCTCAACCTCACGAACCTTCCGCACCCGATGCACCTGCACGGCTTCTACTTCCAGCTGCGCGGCCGGGGCGACGGCGTCCGGTACGATCGCCTCGCGCCCGCGGAGCGCCGGCTCGCCGTGACCGAGGCCGTCCCGCCCGGCGGGGCGATGGAGCTGGCGTGGGCTCCCACGCGGCCAGGCAACTGGATCTTCCACTGCCACATGGCGGCCCACATCACGCCCACCGCGCTGCTCGATGCCAGCAAGCGGTATCCCGAGGTGGCGCGCCGCGGGGCGGGTGGGCCGCACGCGATGCACGCGCCGCCCGGCACCGCGGCGGGGTCCGGCCCGATGGCGCACGCCATGGGCGGGCTCGTGCTCGGCATCCACGTCAGGCCGCGCGGCGCCACGGTGCGCGCTGGCGGCGAGCCGCGGCGGCTCCGCCTGCTCATCCGCTCGCTGCCCGACGTGTACGGCCCGTACGCGGGTTACGGCTACGTGCTGGGCGGCTCGCCGGAGGAGGCGGTGGCCGATCGCCTGACGGTGCCCGGCCCGCTGCTCGTGCTCGAGCGGGGCGTGCCGGTGGCGATCACCCTCGTCAACCAGTCGCACGAGCCGGCGGCCGTGCACTGGCACGGCATCGAGCTGGAGAGCTTCCCGGACGGCGTGCCCGGCTGGAGCGGCCGGCCGGGCGACCTCCTGCCGGCCGTCGCGCCGCACGACTCGCTGACGGTGCGCTTCACCCCGCCGCGCGCCGGAACGTTCATGTATCACTCGCACTTCAACGAATTCCAGCAGATCGGCTCCGGGCTCTACGGACCCATCGTGGTGATGGAGCCCGGCGCACGCTACGACTCCACCACCGACCGCGTGCTGCTCTTCAGCGACGGCGGGCCCACCCTCTCGCCCATCAAGGGGCCCTTCCCGCCCACGCTGCTGAACGGGCAGCGACAGCCGGCGCCGATCGAGCTCAGGGCCGGCGTCCGCTACCGTCTGCGGCTCATCAACATCCACACCGACGATCCCGTCGCGCTCACGCTCACCGACGAGCACGGACCGGTGGCGTGGCGCCCGATCGCCAAGGACGGCGCCGATCTGCCGGCGAGCCAGGCCACCGCGCGTCCGGCGGAGCTGCGCTTCCTGCCGGGCGAGATCCACGACGTGGAGTTCGTCCCGCGCGCGGCCGGCACGCTGCGGCTCACCTATCGCACCCCGCCGCTCGGCCGGCGCCCCGCCCTCCCGGCCACCACGGTACTGGTCCGGGTGCGCTGAGCGGCGCGCGCGCGTGGAGCGGGCGTCAGCCCTCGGCGGCGATCGTCTCCAGCGCCTCCCACCGCTCGGTGGCCTCGGCGATCTCGACGTCGAGCGCGGCCAGGCGCGCCTTGGCCGCGGCCGTCGCCGCGCCGTCGCGCAGCAGCGCCGGGTCGGCGAGCGAGGCGTAGAGCGCGTCGCGCTCGCGCTCCAGCGTGTCGATGCGGTCGGGAAGCGCGGCCAGCTCCGCCGTCTCGCGGAAGGAGAGGCGCCGCTTCCGCTCCGGCCGCACGGCGGGCGGTCTGGCGGCGGCCGGTCTGGCCGGCGCACGCGTCGCCGGTGCACTGACCGACGGGAGCGCGGCGGCCGGGCGCTGGCGTAGCCAGTCGGTGTAGCCGCCGGCATACTCGTCCACGCGCCCGCCGCCCTCCAGCACGAGCGTGCTCGTCACGACCGCATCCAGGAAGGCGCGATCGTGGCTCACCAGCAGCAGCGTGCCGGCGTAGTCCAGCAGCAGCGCCTCCAGCAGGTCGAGCGTCTCGATGTCGAGGTCGTTGGTGGGCTCGTCGAGCACGAGGAGGTTGAAGCGGCGCGTGAAGAGGCGCGCCAGCAGCAGCCGGTTGCGCTCACCGCCCGAGAGCGCGCGCACCGGCGTGCGCGCCCGCTCGGGCGGGAAGAGGAAGTCCTGCAGGTAGCCGTGCACGTGCCTCGCCGCGCCGTCCACGGTGACGAACTCCGCGCCGTCGGCGATGCTGTCGAAGACGCTGCGCTCGGGGTCGAGCTGCTCGCGGAGCTGGTCGAAGTACGCGAGCTCGATGCCGGTGCCCGGCCGCACGGTGCCGGCGTCCGGCTCCAGGTCGCCCAGCAGGAGGCGGAGGAGCGTCGTCTTGCCGGAGCCGTTGGGCCCGATGATGCCGACGCGGTCGCCGCGCATGATGGTGGTGGTGAGGTCGCGCACGATGGGGCGCGCACCGCGCGCGAAGCTCACGTCGCGCGCCTCGATCACCAGCCGCCCGGAGCGCTCCCCCTCCTGTGCCTGCAGCCGCACGGCGCCGGTGCGCTCGCGCCGGTCGCCCCGCTCGCGGCGCATCGCCTC
>DASTRO010000307.1:0-44510 GCA_035761165.1 Gemmatimonadaceae bacterium
GCCGACCGGGGCGGAGCGCACCGCGGGGCGCTCCGCCCCGTTCGTCGTGCCGGAGGGCTGGCTCAGCCCACGGCCACCCGGCTCACCGGCTCGGCCAGCTGCCCGAGGCGCACGTGCGCCCAGTGCACGGCGTCCAGGTAGTGCCCCGCGAGCTCGGCGCGGGGTACGCCCAGTAGGTCGCAGCGCACCTCGATCTCGCCCCAGTACCCGGCCTCGTACGCCTCCACCAGCCCGAGCACCGCGCCGAAGAAGCCCTCCCGGCTCACCAGGGCCGCCGCCACCTCCTCGTCCACGTCCAGACGCGCGACCAGCTCGGGCATCGGCACGCCCAGCATCAGATCGAGCAGCGAGAAGACGCCGACGAGGAAGAGAGGCCCCGACGCCGGGCGCATGCCGGTGGGGGCGGCGAGCAGCTCGCACAGTCGCCCGCGGAGCAGCGAGGTGTACGCGACCTCCTGCTTCACGCCACCATCGGCGGCGGACGAGAGGAGCAGCTGGGTGAGCCAGCGGTAGAGCGCCTCGCGGCCGAGCAGCCGCACGGCGTGGCCGATGGACCAGATGCCGCGCCCGCCCACGGCCGCCGAGTTCACCATGCGCAGCAGCTTGTACGACAGCGCCACATCGCGCCGGAAGCTCTCCTCGATCACCGACTCGGAGAGATCGGGGTCGCGCAGCTCCTTCAGCAGCTTGAAGGTCTGCACGTGCTGGATGGGCAGCTCGCGGCGCGAGGGCGTCTCCGGGCGGGTGAAGCGGTAGCCCTGGAAGAGGTCGAAGCCGAGCTCGAGGCAGCGGTCCATGATGCCGCGATGCTCGGCGTGCTCGGCAAGCAGGCGCGCACGGTGCGGCCGCACGTGCTCGGCGAGCGCCGCCAGCTCCGGCGCCTCGCGGCCGCGCACGTCCACCTTCACGATGCGGATGGCGGGCAGCACGGCGGCGGTGGCCGGCGTGTGGGTGAAGCGGTCCAGCGCCAGGGTGAAGCCGGCGCCGGCGAGCCGCTCGCAGGCCAGGCGCACGGACGGCTCGGCCACCGCGCCGGCGTCCAGCTCGAGCGCCACTCGGCGTGGGTCGAGCCGTGCGACCGCGTCGCTCTCCAGCAAGCGGCCCGACACCTTGAGCAGCGCCGGGCGCCCCTCCGAGAGCTGCTCGATGCCGTGCTCCAGCCTCCCGTCGAGCAGCATCTGCTCGGCCGCCGCGTACGGGTCCCCCGCATCGGCCTCCAGCTCGGCGTCGCGATGGAGCACGGCGTACGCGACGATGCGCTCGTCGCGATCGAAGATCGGCTGGCGGGTGAGGTGGAGTCTCATGGCGCGAGCGTCGGGCGGCCCTCGGCGATCGGGAGTGAGCGGCTGCTGCCGGTATGACGCGAGCGACCGCCGTCCCGTCACGCCGCGGCGCGCGCGGGCCATCGTGCCCCACCCGCGCGTGCCGGTTCGCGCGGCTCGTGGCACGAGCCTTCCAGCGCGGGTGCGCGGTCGTGTCGGCGCGCTGCCGACGCCCGCCGCCACCGCGCAGGAGGACCGAGATGAGCGACACCACCGTGAAGAAGATCGACAGCGCGCACTCGCCCACGGGGCCGCACGGGGAGCGGTACCTGGCCTCCGGCAAGTCGCTCGCGATGCGACTCTGGGACGGGGAGGAGCCCGGTGAGCAGAAGCCGACCGTGCGCCGCGACTACGAGACGGTGGGCTACGTGCTCGAGGGGCGGGCCGAGCTCCACGTCGAGGGACAGATGGTGCTCCTGGCGCGCGGCGACTCGTACGTGGTGCCGCGGGGCGCCGAGCACAGCTACCGCATTCTGGAGCGCTTCTCGGCGGTGGAGGCCACGCATCCGCCGGCGCAGGTGCACGGGCGGGACGAGTGAGGGGTTAGGAAGCAGGAAGCAGGAAGCAGGAAGCAGGGAACAGGGAGCGGGGAACAGGGAGCGGGGAGCGGGCAGCGGGGACCGGCAACGGCGTCGGGACGCAGCCTCGCGCGCCCTGGAGCCTGGAGCCTGGAGCCTCGAGCCCGCCGTCCGAGCGAGTGGCGGCGCGTCGCGCAAGCCGTTGATCGGTCCGGGTGGTTTGGCCAGTATTCCGCCCCCGATTTCGGGTTTCCTGCTCCCTGCTCCCTGCTTCCTGCCTGTCCCGATGCACTCTCCGACGTTGCTCGACCGCCTCGGCCGCGAGCTCGGTCTCGCCCCGCGTCAGATCGCCAGCACGCTGGCGCTGTTCGACGAGGGAAACACGCTCCCCTTCATCGCGCGCGACCGCAAGGAGGCCACCGGCGGCCTGGACGAGGTGCAGCTGCGCGACGTGCGGGACCGGGCGGCGTACCTGCACGAGCTGGAGGAGCGGCGCGCGGCGATCCTCAAGTCGGTGGAGGAGCAGGGGAAGCTCGACGACGCGCTGCGGGCGCGCCTGCTGGCGGCGGAGACCAAGCAGGCGCTGGAGGACCTCTACCTCCCCTTCAAGCCCAAGCGGCGCACGCGCGCCATGATCGCCGTGGAGCGCGGGCTCGCGCCGCTGGCCGAGCTGCTCTGGGCGGGCGAGGCGAGCGACGCCGACGTCGAGCGTGAGGCGGCGGCGTACGTCAGCGCCGAGCGCGAGGTGGCCGACGCCGCCGCCGCGCTGCAGGGGGCGCGCGACATCCTGGCCGAGCGCGTGGCCGAGGACGCCGACGTGCGCGGCCTGGTGCGCGATCGCACGCGGGCGCGCGGCGCCGTGCGCGCGACGGCCGCCGTCGGGAAGGCGGAGGAGGTCTCGAAGTTCCAGGACTACTACGACTTTCGCGCGCCGCTCGACGACATGCCGTCGCACCGGGTGCTGGCCATCCGGCGCGGCGAGGCGGAGGGCTTCCTGGTCTGGACCATCGAGGCGCCGGTGGAGGAGATCCAGGCGGCGCTCGCCGAGCGCGTCGTCGCATCGCGGCGCGCGGCCGGGCAGCTCGCACTGGTGGTGCAGGACGCGTACAAGCGGCTGCTCGCGCCCTCCATCGAGGTGGAGCTGCGCCTGGAGCTGAAGACGCGCGCCGAGGAGGAGGCGATCCGCATCTTCGGCAGCAACCTCGAGCAGCTCCTGCTCGCCGCGCCGGCCGGCGGCCGCGCCGTGATCGGGCTCGACCCCGGCTTCCGCACCGGCGTGAAGGTGGCCGCCGTCTCGCGCACCGGCGCCGTCACGGCCACCGACACCTGGTACCTGCACCAGGCGGATCGCTTCGCGGCGGCGCTCCTCCGGCTGGTGTCGCAGACGGGGGCCGAGCTGATCGCCATCGGGAACGGCACCGCGTCGCGGGAGACGGAGACGCTGGTGCGCGAGACGCTGCGCGGCGCCGCCGGCGCGCGCCCGCAGGTCGTGGTCGTCAACGAGTCGGGCGCCTCGGTCTACTCCGCCTCCGACCTCGCGCGCGAGGAGCTGCCCGAGCTCGACGTCTCGCTCCGCGGCGCGGTGTCCATCGCCCGCCGGCTGCAGGACCCGCTGGCCGAGCTGGTGAAGATCGACCCGAAGTCGATCGGCGTGGGGCAGTACCAGCACGACGTCAACCAGCCGAAGCTCAAGAGCCGGCTCGACGAGACGGTGCAGAGTTGCGTCAACCGGGTGGGGGTGGAGCTGAACACCGCGTCGGTGGCGCTCCTGTCGTACGTGGCCGGCATCGGGCCGTCGCTGGCGCAGAACATCGTGCGCACGCGCGACACGCGCGGCGGCTTCCGCTCACGCCGCGACCTGCTGGAGGTGCCGCGGCTGGGGGCGAAGGCGTTCGAGCAGTGCGCGGGCTTCCTCCGCGTGCGCGGCGGCGACCATCCGCTGGACGCGAGCGCGGTGCACCCGGAGCGCTACCCTGTCGTGGAGCGCATCGCGGCCGATGTCGGCGCGCCGCTGGCGCAGCTCGTGGGCGACGACACGCTGCTCGACCGCGTGGAGCTCGCGCGCTACGTGGGCGGCGACGTCGGCCTGCCGACGCTGCAGGACATCCTCGCCGAGCTGCGCAAGCCGGGCCGCGACCCGCGCGCCACCTTCGAGGCGCCGGCCTTCCGCGACGACGTCACCGAGCCCAAGGACCTGCGCGAGGGCATGGTGCTCGAGGGCGTGGTGACCAACATCGTCGCCTTCGGCGCCTTCGTGGACGTCGGCGTGCACCAGGACGGCCTGGTGCACGTCTCGCAGCTCGCCGACCGCTACGTGAGCGACCCGAACCAGGTGGTGAAGGTGGGCCAGCGCGTGAAGGTCACCGTGCTCTCGGTGGACCTGGCTCGCAACCGCATCGCGCTGAGCATGAAGTCGAGCCCGGGCCAGCAGGGCGCGAAGGCACCGGGCAGGCCGGGCGCGAATGGCCACGGTGCGAAGGGCCGCGATCGCGACAAGAGTCGTCGCGCACCGGCACCCACCTACCGCACACCGAAGTCCGGCGACATCGCGCCCAACGGGATGCGGTTCAAGTAGCGCAGCGCTCAGCGGTCAGCGCTCAGCGATCGGCGTAACGGCCTCGGGCCGGCCAGTACTGGCCTGCCCGAGGGTGTTCCCCTGATCGCTGAGCGCTCAGCGCTGATCGCTGCCCTACTCCGCCCTCAGTGCCTCGATTGGCGTCGCCCGCAGCACGTCGCGGCCGCCGGCCAGGCCGAGGAGGACGGCGAGGGCCGTCATCACGGCGGCCACGGCGAGCGCGGGGCCGGCCACCGGGTGGAACTCGGCCTCGAAGATCCAGCGCATCGCCGCCCACGCGCCCCCGTAGGCGAGCAGCAGGCCGGTCGCGCTGCCCAACAGCCCGAGCAGGGCATACTCGGCCAGCAGGATGCGGCGTACCTGGCGGCGTGTGGCGCCGAGCGTCTTCAGGAGCACCCCCTCGCGCACGCGCGCGCGCTGCGTGGCCGCCACCGCGCTCGTCAGCACCGGAATCGCCATGGCCACGCTGAAGAGCGCCAGGAAGCGCACCGCCACCGAGGCCTTCTCCACGATCTGCCCCACCGTGCGGCGGATGAGCGAGAGGTCGATGCTGGACACGTTCGGGTAGCGGCGCACCGCCTGCTGCTGCACGCGCGCCGTGAGCGCCGTGCCCGGCGCCTCGGCCAGCAGCACGTGCTGCTGCGGCGCGGCGGCGATGGCGCGCGGCTCGAAGACGGCGAAGAAGTTGGGTTCCAGCCGCGCCCAGGTCACCTCGCGCAGGCTCGTCACCCGTGTCGGCACGCGGACGCCCTGCACGTCCCAGGTGATCGTGTCGCCGACGCCCACGCGCAGGTCGCGGGCGATCTCCTGCTCCAGCGAGACGGCGGGTAGCGTCGTCGTGTCGGTGGCGGCCACCCAGCGACCGGCGGTGATCTGCTCGGTCGGCACCGGCGCGTCGCGATACGTGGAGCGGTACTCCCGCCGGAGTGCCCAGCGCGCCCGCGTCGTGTCGCGGAGCAGCGTGTCCACCGCCCGGCCGTTCACCGCGGCGATGCGCATGGTGACGATCGGCGTGCGCTGCACCACGCGCGCCCCCTGCGCCCGGACGAGCGAGTCGAGCCCCCCGATCTGGTCCTCCTGCACGTCGAAGAAGAGCACGTTGCCGCGCGAGGCGTCCATGTCGAACTCGAAGCGGGCGAGCAGGTTTCGCTGCACCAGCACGAGCGTGCCGACGAGGAAGACGCCGAAGCCCAGCGAGAGCATCACCGCCGCCGTCTGGTTGCCGGGGCGCGCCAGGTTGGCCACGCCCTGGCGCACCAGGTAGGGCCAGCGCGTGCGCAGCACGGCGCGCGTGACGCGGCGCACGAGGAGCGCGCTCAGCCAGAGCAGGAGGAGCACCGCGCCCACCGCCGCGCTCATCCCGAGTCCGTCCTGCAGCTCGCCGGCGCGCGCGATGGCGACGCCGACCACCGTGGCGACGATGAGCGCGTCGACGAGCAGGCGCGGCCACTCCCGCCAGTGTCCGCGCAGCGCTGCCGGATCCGCCGTGCGCCGCAGCGCCTGCAGCGGCGAGACGCGCCGCAGCGCCGCCAGCGGCCGCAGGGCGAAGGCCAGCGCCACCCACACGCCGGTACCGAGCCCGGTGAGGATGGCCGTGGGCTCCAGCCGCACGTGCACGTCCACCGGCAGGACGTCGCGCAGCACGCCGGGGAGGGCGAGCTGTACCGCCACGCCCAGCGCGGCGCCCGCCGCCGCGCCGGCGAGCCCCATCAGCGCCGCCTGCGCCGAGTAGATCGCCATCACCTGGCCGCTCGTCGCGCCGAGGCAGCGCAGCACCGCCACCGTGTCGATCTTGCGCAGCACGAAGGCGTGCACGCCGCTCGCCACGCCGATCCCGCCGAGGAGGAGCGCCGCCAGCCCGACGAGGCTGAGGAAGCGGCCGAGCTCCCCCACCGCGTCGGTGAGGTCCAGCTCGTTCTCCGCCACCGTGCGCGTGCGCACGCGGGCCGAGTCCAGCCGCTCCTCGAGCGGGGCGAGGAAGGCGTCCGCGTCGGTCCCCTCGGGGAGGCGGAGCACGGCCTCGTAGTCCGCGCGGCTGCCGAAGACGAGCAGCTGCGTCTCCGGCACCCAGCGGCGGGCGATGAAGACGCGCGGGGCGATCGCCGAGGCGATCCCCGGGTCGCCGGGGACGCTCTCCAGCACGCCGGCGATGCGGAAGCGCCCGCGTCCGAGCGTGAGCGTGTCGCCCACCGTCGCGTCGAGGGCGAGCAGGAGGCCCGGATCGACGAACGCGGTGTGGCCCCTGTGCAGCGCGTCCCACTGGCCGGCCGGCCGCGTGACGACGGTGCCGTAGAACGGGTAGCCGGGGTCCACGGCGCGCACCTGCGCCAGCCGCGTGCGCTCGCTGCGCGGCACGTAGGCCATGGAGGCGAAGCTGGTGACGTGTGCCAGCGCGCCGCCGCTCGCCCTGGCGAGCGAGTCGAGCAGCGAGTCGGCGGCGGGGGTGAAGCCGTCGCGGGCGCCGAAGGAGACGTCGCCGCCGAGCAGCGCCTTGGACTGCTGCCGGATGGAGCGCTCGACGTTGCCGGCGAAGGAGTCGATGGCCACCAGCGCCGCCACCCCGAGCGAGATGGAGGACATGTAGAGGAGCAGGCGGCGGCGGGCCGTGCGGCTTTCGCGCCAGGCGAGCGCGGCGAGGCCGCGCCAGCGGCGGCTCACAGCTCCTGCTCCAGCGCCGGCACCGGGGCGGGGAGGTCGTCGTCGCCGTCGGCGCCACGGCCGGCCGTCGGCTGGTCCACCGCCTCGGCACTGTCGCTCACGATCCGGCCGTCGCTCATCCGCAGCACGCGCCCCGCGCGGGCGGCGAGCGCCGCGTCGTGCGTCACCAGCACCACGGTCGCGCCGTCCTCCCGGTTCAGCGACTCCAGCAGCTCGACGATGCGCGCGCCGGTGGCGCCGTCCAGGTTGCCCGTGGGCTCGTCGGCGAAGAGAATCCGGGGGCGGATGCTGAAGGCGCGGGCGATGGCGACGCGCTGCTGCTCGCCTCCGGAGAGCTGTGCGGGGTAGTGGTCCAGACGGTCGCCGAGTCCCACGCGCTCCAGGAGGTCGCGGGCACGCCGCTCGCTGCCGCGCTCGCCGCGCAGCTCCAGCGGCACCTGCACGTTCTCCAGCGCGGTGAGGGTGGGGATGAGCTGGAAGCTCTGGAAGACGAAGCCCACCTTCTCGCCACGCACCCGGGCGCGCGCGTCCTCGTCCAGCCGCGTGAGCTCCACGCCGTCGAGGATCACGCTGCCGCCGCTCGGGGTATCGAGGCCCGCGAGGAGCCCGAGGAGCGTCGTCTTGCCGCTGCCCGACGGGCCGACGATGGCGACGAAGCTCCCCTGGGGCACCTCGAACGAGACGCCGTGGAGCACGGTGAGCGGCCGCGTGCCGCTCTGGTATTGTTTGGTCAGCGAGCGAGCGACGAGCATGCGATCAGCGAGAGCGAGCGTGAAGGGCACGAGGCAGTCGCGGGTGCGACGCTGGCCGGTGAGATGGATGGTCGTGGCGTTCCTGGGGGTGGCCACCGCGTGCGGCGGCGGCGAGTCGGCCCGTGCCCGCGCCGAGGCACCCGGCGCGCCGGACACCGCGAGTGCCACGGACGGCGCCGTCGGCATCGCCCCGAAGGATAGCCTCGCGACCACGGGCGCGGCGGCGACAGGGCAGGGCAGCGCCGACAGCGTCGCGCGTCCCCGCGTGCTCATCGCCGGCACCAGCCTGACGGCGGGGCTCGGCCTCGATCCTACGATGGCGTACCCGGCGCTGTTGCAGCGCAAGGCCGACTCGGCCGGCTTCGCGGTGCGGATCGAGAACGCGGGGCTGAGCGGGGAGACCTCCGCGGGCCTGCTGCGGCGCATCGACTGGCTGCTGCGGGAGCCGGCGGCGATGGTGGTGGTGGAGACCGGCGCGAACGACGGGCTGCGCGGGCTGTCCGTCGAGACGCTGGCGGCGAACCTGCGTCGCATCGTCGAGCGGATCCACGAGCTGCAGCCGGCGGCGCGCGTCTACCTGGTGCAGATGGAGGCGCCGCCCAACTTCGGGCCGACGTACACGCGGCGCTTCCACGACGTGTACGGCGCGGTGGCGCGGGAGACCGGGGCGACGCTGCTCCCCTTCCTGCTGGAGGGGGTGGCCGGGGTGCGCGCACTCAACCAGGCGGACGGGATCCACCCCAACGGGGAGGGGGCGGCGCGCGTGGCGGCGACGCTCTGGCGGCCGCTGGCGCCGGTGCTGGACTCGCTTGACCGAGCCCGTCCGGAGGGCTAAATTACGAGGCTGCCGACGTTTAGACAGGTTTTCACTCAGCTCAGGATAGATTTCCATGGCAATGCCCGCCACCCAGATCCGCCGCGGCATGGTGCTCGTCTTCGAGGGCGAGCCATGCCGCGTCGTGGAGTTCCGCCATCACACGCCCGGCAACCTGCGCGCGATGGTGCAGGCGAAGCTCAAGAACCTGCGGACGGGGAGCAGCTTCGAGCATCGCTTCCGGGCCGCGGACTCGGTGGAGCGGGCGCACATGGAGACGCACGAGCTCGAGTTCCTCTATCAGGGTGGGGACACGTACCACTTCATGAACACGGAGAACTACGAGCAGATCGAGCTGGACGAGGAGGCGCTGGGCGACAACGCGCAGTGGATGCAGCCCGGGATGCGGATCCAGGCCGAGTACTACGACGGCCGGCCGATCGGCATCCAGCTGCCCAACTCGCTGACGCTGGAGATCGTGGAGACCAACCCGGTGATGAAGTCGGCGACGAAGACCGCGTCGACGAAGCCGGCGAAGCTGGAGAACGGCGTCACGGTGAACGTGCCGGAGTTCATCAGCCAGGGCGAGCGGGTCCGCGTGAATCCGCAGACGGGCGAGTATCTGGACCGCGCCAAGGACTGAGCGGCGCGCGTCTCGGCTGAGGGGTGAGGCCGGGTCCACGCGGGACCCGGCGTCGCTTGATTCACTTTCTGGCCCCGTTTATACTTGGGGCCTGTCTCCGGGACGGTCGCGGCCGTCGGGAGAGGCCGGTCGAGAGCACCGGGCCGCGTCGTGAGGCGCCGGCGAGGCTCCGATGGTGACTGTAGCTCAATTGGTTAGAGCACCGGACTGTGGCTCCGGGGGTTGCGGGTTCAATTCCCGTCAGTCACCCTGCCCGCGCGATTGGCCCGCCTCGGGCGGCGGATCGCGGGGTCCGGGTCGTGGCACGGCGCGCCGGCGAGGCGCCGGGCGCGCCCAGCACGAGGTTCTAGGTCCGTAGCTCAACTGGTAGAGCACTGGTCTCCAAAACCAGCGGTTGGGGGTTCAAGTCCCTCCGGGCCTGTTCGGATGGTGCGCGCCGTCGGGCGGAGAGCGCCGGGCACTACAAAAGGGGCACCAGTCCGGTTAGCTTGCAGGTCTCGTGGCGGTATCGTCTAGGGGACTAGGACACAGCCCTCTCAAGGCTGGAACACGGGTTCGAATCCCGTTACCGCTATCTCGCAGGACAGCCCGTGCGGCAGCGGATGGGTGGCATCGCCGCCCGGCGCCGGCCCCATGGTCTATCGGTTAGGACGCCACCCTTTCAAGGTGGAGTGACGGGTTCGACTCCCGTTGGGGCTACTGGGCACGCGCCGCCGACCGGCGCGGCGACCCGCGGCCCCGTCGGCGGACGGGCCCGATGTGCGTGAAGGCTGATCGTTCTGGGACTGTAGCTCAGCTGGTTAGAGTGCCGGTCTGTCACACCGGAGGTCGCGGGTTCGAGCCCCGTCAGTCCCGCTCGCAGACGTAGCAGGATCGGATCGTGCAAGGAGCCGACGCGGCGACCCCCCGCCGTCGTCGGAGCGAGGGCCCGCCGAGGCCGTCGCGCTGCCCTGGTGGTGAAATTGGTAGACACGCCATCTTGAGGGGGTGGTGCCGAAAGGCGTCGCGGTTCGAGTCCGCGCCAGGGCATGGGGTAGCGGTCGCGCTGCCCGAGAGACCGCCAGCGTAGCTCAGTGGTAGAGCACCCGATTCGTAATCGGGCGGTCGTCGGTTCAATCCCGACCGCTGGCTCTTGCGGGATCCGGCTCCCGCGGCAGTATTCAGAATCGTGCACGGTTCGCGGGCGTAATTCAGTTGGTAGAATGCCAGCTTCCCAAGCTGGACGTCGCCGGTTCGAGTCCGGTCGCCCGCTCTGACGAGAGATGGTGATGGAGAACAGCACGAGAGCCCCGGCGCCGGCGCGCCGGGGCTCTCGTGCTTCACCCCTGTTCCGGTCGACGTCAGCGCCGGCAGCTGCGCAACGGGCAGAGCGAGGACGGCGACCGCTCCCCGTCCCGAGCGTGCTCTGCCCGGTGACCGGCTACATCGAGGCACTCGGCGGAAGCCAGAGCGTGAAGGTGGCGCCGCGCCCGACCTCACTCTCCACGGTCACGTCACCGCCCAGGAGGCGCGCGATCCGGCGGCTGATCGCCAGGCCCACGCCAGCGCCGTGCGGGGCGTCGGGATCGAGGCGCGTGAACTCCTGGAAGATCGTCTCGTGCTTCTCCGGCGGAATGCCGGGGCCCGTGTCCGTCACCTCGATCGCGGTCCACGCGCCTGGGCCGGGTGCGCCGGCGCCGGTCCGGCGGCACGCGACCAGCATGACGCGCCCCTCGTGCGTGTACTTCGCCGCGTTCGAGACGAGGTTGCTCAGGATCTGGCGCACCCGCGCCGCATCGGACTCCACCGGCAGCGAATCGGACGCAAGGACCTCCAGCGCCAGCCCCGCCGCGTCCACCTGCCCGCGGAAGTCCTCGGCGATCTCTTGCACCAGCTCCGCGACATCGACGCGCTGCACCTTGAGCTCGACCTGCCCCGCCTCGGCTCGCGCGAGCTCCAGCAGATCGTCGATCAGTCGAAGCGACGTCTGGATGGAGCGACGGATGCGCTGGACGCTCCGTCGGTGGGGCTCCGACAGCTCGCCACCGATCCCCTCCTCGAGCAGCGCTGCGAAGCCGTCGGCCGCGCCCAGCGGGTTCTTGACGTCGTGGCTGAAGCCGCGCATGAGGCGCGTGCGGCTCTCGGTCACCCGCTCCAGCTCCTCACGCCGCCGCTCGGCCTCGGCGCGCGCCTCGCGCTCCGCCGCGAGCAGTCGCTCGCGCTCCTCCTCGTGCTGCTTCCGCGCCGAGATGTCCGTCAGGGTCCCGATCCACTGCACGATCTCGCCCGACTCGCTCCGCTGGGGCACGGCCTGCCCCCAGAACCAGCAGTACTCACCGGTGGTGTTGCGGAAGCGATATTCGACGGAGTACCGCTCGCCCGTCCGCAGTGAGTGCTCCCAGCGCGCGATCGTGCGCTCGCGGTCGTCGGGGTGCAGGAAGTCGAGCCACCCCGTGCCCTTCGTCTCCTCGTGGGTGGCGCCGGTGAAATCGTACCACCGCCGGCTGAAGTAGCCGTGGTAGCCCTGCGGGTCGGTGGTCCAGATGCTCTGCGGGATCAGGTCGGCCAGCAGACGGTACCGCTCCTCGCTCTCCCGGAGCCGCTTCTCCGCGCGCTTGCGGGCCGTCACGTCGCGGAAGAAGACGGAGAGGCCGGCGTCCGACGGATAGGCGTGGACGTCGAACCAGGTGTCGAGCGGCGCGAAGTGCTCCTCGAAGTGCACCGTCGTCCCCTCCGCCATCGCCCGGTGATACTCGCGCTCGAAGCTGGCGCCGACCGCTGCGGGGAACTCCGCCCACACGGTGCGGCCGACGAGCGCCTCGCGCGATCGCCGCAGCAGGCGCTCCGCCTCACGGTTCGCATAGGTGAAGCGCCACTCCCGGTCCACCGCGAAGAACCCGTCCGTGATGCTCTCCAGGATCGTCGTGACCTGTTCCCGGGCCTCCCGTTCCCGCGCGAGCAGGCGCTCGCGCTCCTCGTCGAGCCGCTTCCGCTCGGAGATGTCGGTCGCCGTCCCGAACCACTCGACGATCTCGCCGGCCTCGTCGCGGAGGGGCCGCGCCCGCCCCAGGAACCAGTGGTACGTCCCACCGGCGTCGCGAAACCGGTACTCGATCTCGTACGGCTCACCCGTCTCCAGCGAGTGGTGCCAGCGCGCGAGCATGCGCTCGCGGTCTTCGGGATGGATGAACCGTATCCACGCCTCCCCGTGCGACTCCTCGGGGCTGGCACCGGTGAACTCGTACCAGCCACGGCTGAAGAAGGTGTGCTGCCCGGCGGCGTCGGTGGTCCAGATGTTCTGCGGGATCATGTCCACGAGGAGGCGGTAGCGCTCCTCGCTGTCGCGGAGCCTCGACAGGAGCGCCTCGACCTCCCTGCGCGCCTTCGTCTCCTGGAGGCGGGCCGCCGTCTCCCGCGTGAGCTGCCGGGCGCTTTCCGCCGCGGCGGACTCCAGCGCTCGCAGCCGGCGCCCCGTCCGAACCTGCTCGGTGACGTCCTCCACCCGATGGACGATGTAGATCAGCCTCCCACGATCGTCGAAGACGGGCGCGTTCAGCGGATCCCAGTACCGCTCCTCGAAGCTGCCGTCGGGCCTGCGGATGTCGTACTTCTGCAGCGCCATGCGGTGCGGCTTCCCCGTCCGGATCACCTCGTCGAGCGATGCGCGGAGGTTGCGGACCCCGGTCGCCGCGGGATCGGTGGGATTGTCCGGAAAGACCTCGAAGAGCGGACGGCCGAGCACGTCCTCGCGGCGGGTCATCGTGGCGCGAAGCCGGGCCTCGTTGGCCGCGACCATGGTGAAGCGCGGCGCATCCGGCGCCAGCAGGAGGTACGCGTCGGGCGCCGACTCGAACACCGCCCAGAAGTTCACGGCGGGAGCCGTTCGATGCTCCGCCTCCTGACCGTGTGCATCCGCATCGGGGGAGTGCTTGCCGGCCAACGCCGGACCGGACGCTGCTCGTTTCGGCATCTGATCTCCGCTCGGCTACGCGTCTCGCGTGCACCCCACGTGCCTGGCGGACGGGCACCGCGCTGCTGCGCGTACCGGCTGACCACGCCTGACGCCCGAGCATCCCGACCGGACCGGGGATCCACCAGGTCCGTCCTCCGGTCCGGAGCGGTCGGTGTCGAGCTGTGGTGTGCCGGGCGCAACCTTCTGGAGTACCGTCTCATGGCAGGGCAGGGTCGCGTCGACCGGTCCCCCTGCCACGCCGGACGTCCCCGATTCGGGTCCGGCCGCTCGCGCATCGTGGCCATTGCAGAAGCCGATGACCGGCGAGCCCCGGCGCACACGCGCCGGGGCTCGCGCCGCATCGCCACCGTCGCGGTCGTCATCCAGCGTCGGCGGTCGACTCCGGACGGCGACGGGTCCGGTCGCCGGTGCTGCATCCGCTCCCGGGACCGGGCCGGTCGGGCGCACGCCCCATCGTCTATCGATGGGGGTTGACAATCCGGCTCGCCGACTCGACTGTTCCCATCGCCTATCGATGGAGCCACGACCATGGCACGGACCACGCCCGCCGAGCTCCTCCCCGGCACGCTCGATCTGCTCGTCCTGCGGACGCTCGTCCGCGGGCCCAATCACGGGTATGGCATCGCACAGCGCGTCCGGGAGCTGTCGCAGGACGTGTTTCAGGTCGGCGAGAGCTCCCTGTACCCCGCGCTCCAGCGCCTCACCCTCGACGGCTACATCAAGCCGGAGTGGGGCCTGTCGGAGAACAATCGACGGGCGCGCTACTACACCCTGACCGCCGCCGGTCGACGGCATCTCGCCGCCGAGCGGGCGGAGTTCGAGCGAGTCGTCGCGGCGATGCGCCTCGTCCTGGACCTGGCCTGAGGATTCCATCCATGCGCCTCCTCCGCCGGCTACGATACTGGCTGCGGCTCTCGTCGCATCACGCCGCGTTGACCGACGAGCTCGCGTTTCACCGCGCGATGATCGAACGCGACCTGATCCGGCGCGGTCTGTCACCCGCCGAGGCGAGCGCGCGGGCGCGGCGCACGATGGGCAACGAGACCTTCATGCGCGAGGAAGCGCGGGCGGTCTGGCTGTGGCCGTGGCTCGACGCGCTCTGGCAGGACGTGACGTACACCCTTCGCGACCTGCGGCGCCAGCCGGCGTTCACGCTCGGCGTGGTCCTCACGCTCGCGTTGGGCATCGGCGCCAACGCCGCCATGTTCGGGCTCGTCGACCGGCTGCTGCTCCGCCCGCCCGCCCACATGATCGATCCGGCGACGGTGCACCGCGTGCACCTCTACCGAACGGTTCGGGGGCAGGAACGGGAGACCGGCGGGGTGTACGCGCGATACCTCGACCTCGCCGCGTGGTCCAGGTCGTCCGCGCGGATCTCCGGCGTCGCGCTCAAGCCGTTGGCCGTCGGCCGCGGGGAGGACGCGGCGATCGCGAACGTCGCGATCGTCAGCGCGAGCTTCTTCGGCTTCTTCGATGCCCCGCCGGTGCTCGGGCGCTACTACACCGCGAGCGAGGACGCGCCCCCGAACCCGGCGCGCGTCGTGGTGCTGAGCGAGCGGCTGTGGGAGACGCGATTCGGGGCTCGCCGGGACGTCCTGGGGGCGACGCTGCACATCGACGCGGTCGCGTACACGGTCATCGGCGTCGCGCCCGACGGGTTCGTCGGACTGTGGCCGTACCAGCCGCCGGCGGCCTTCGTTCCGGTCGCGACGTACGCGGCCAGCCGCGGGCGACCGGAGTGGGCCACGACGTACGGTACGGCCTTCGGGCTGGGCATCATCGTCAGGCGCAGCCCCGGCGTGAGCGTCCGCGCGGCCAGCGCCGATCTCACCGACGCGCTGCGGCGGAGCTACCAGAAGCAGAGCGAGCGCCAGCCGGACACGCCGCCGCTCGGCGAGCTCCGCCCGCGCGCCCTGGCGGGGCCGGTGCTGGCCGCGCGGGGCCCCGAGGCGTCGACCATGGCGCGCTCCGCCCTGTGGCTGAGCGGCGTCGCACTGGTCGTGCTGCTCATCGCCTGCGCGAACGTGGCCAACCTGCTGCTGGTGCGCACCATCCGCCGGCGTCGCGAGATCGCCGTGCGCATCGCGCTCGGCGTCGGCCGCGCGCGGTTGTTCCGGCAGCTCCTCACGGAGGGGATGGTCCTCGCCCTCCTCGGCGGCGTCGCCGCCCTCGGCGTCGCCGTGTGGGGCGGCAACGTGCTTCGCGCCGCCTTCCTGCCCGGCACGGAGCAGACCGCGGTGGTCACCGACGTCCGAACGCTGCTCTTCGCCGGCGCGGTCGCGCTGGGTGTCGGCGTGCTGATCGGGCTGGCGCCCATGGCGCAGGCGGCGCGCGGCCGCCCGACCGCCGATCTCAAGTCGGGGGCACGCGAGGGAACCTATCAGCGCCGGGGCCTGCGCGCGGCACTGCTCCTGGTGCAGTGCGCCCTGTCCACGGTGCTCCTCGTCGGCGCGACGCTGTTCGTGCAGAGCCTGCGCGGCGTGCGCGACGTGCGCCTGGGCTTCGACGCCGACTCGGTGCTCGTGGTCTCGCTCACCATGCGGGACGCAGCGTTGGACAGCGCGGAAAAGGTCGCCCTCCGGCTGCGTCTCCTCGAGTCAGTGAGGAGCGTACCGGGCGTGTCGCACGCCACGCTGCAGGAGTCGATTCCGTTCGCGGGAGGTTCGTCCTGGCCGCTGTTCGTGCCCGGGATCGATTCCGTGGACAGGCTCGGCACGTTCTACACGAACATGGTGTCGGCCGACTACTTCCGGACGATGGGCACGCGGATCCTGCGTGGCCGCGGCATCGAGGAGATGGACCGCGAGGGCGCGCCACGCGTCGCGGTGGTCGGAGCATCGATGGCCGCCGCGCTCTGGCCGGGCCAGGATCCGATCGGGCGCTGCTTCAGGGTGGCGGCCGACACGATGCCGTGCACCCGCGTGGTCGGCATCGCGGAAGACATCCAGCAACAGTCCTTCGAGGCCGAGCCGGGACGCTTCTTCTACTACCTGCCCGCGGCGCAGTGGCTACCGCAGGAGGGAGGCCTCTTCGTCCGCGCCGCCGGCGACGCTGGTCGGCTCGTGGAGCCGGTGCGAAGGCATCTGCAGCGGGAGATGCCCGGGGCGTCCTACGTCACGGTCCAGCCACTCGCCGACGTGGTGGATGCCCGGAGACGCTCGTGGATCGTCGGCGCGACGGTGTTCACGGCCTTCGGTGCACTGGCACTCGTGCTCGCCGCGGTGGGGCTCTACAGCGTGATCGCCTACAACGTCGCGCAGCGCCGGCAGGAGCTCGGCGTGCGCCTCGCGCTCGGCGCCGCGCGGGCGAGGATCGTGCGGCTCGTCGTGATGGAGGGTGTCCGCTTCGCGTTCGCCGGCATCCTGATCGGCGGCGTCGGCGCGCTGCTGCTGGGACCGTGGATCGGCCCGCTGCTGTTCCACCAGTCGCCGCACGATCCCAGGGTCTTCACGCTGGTGACCCTCGTCCTGCTCGGCGTGGCGGTGGTCGCGAGCGGTGTCCCGGCGCTGCGTGCCGCCGGCGTGGACCCGAGGACGGCGCTGCAGGCCGACTGAGACGTTGCGCGGAGGTCGGGTCACGAGTCGTCCTGCCGCAGGAGCCTGCCGCAGGCCGACCTCGCAGCGTCCTGTTCTCCCGCCGGAGCCTGCCGCGGGGCAACCTCGCGCCTCCTGTCACCGCGCAGGAGCCTGCCGCCGGCGGGCGAGTGTCGGGATCCACTGTCCGTACCTGGTGGCCAGCCACGCTGCAGGGAGAGTAGATCCCGACACTCGCTCGCTTCGCTCGCTCCTGCGGGATGACAACTCGCGGAGCGCGGCTGCCTGCGCCGCCGCTCCTGCGGGATGGCAATTCGTCACGCATTCGCCGCGGAGCCCATCAGTAGTCAGCTGATTCGTCCATCGCCCCCGTCCGGGAGTCGTCCGCCTCCCCGTTCTCCATCTGCTGCATCGCGGGTCGCACCGTGGCCAGCTCCGGTGGCAGCGTCATCCCGTCCTTGGCCACGGCACGCCACGCGACGGGCGTCGAGTCGCGCAGCAGCCGAACGATCATGCTCGGGCGTGACGTGTGGATGTCGACGAGTCGCAGGCGGTAGCGCACGCCGGCGCGGAGCTCGAGTGGGGGCGGCGTCGTGCTGCCGTTCAGCAGCACCCGCGCGTCGTCCACCGCACGCCGCGGGGTGCTGATGAGCAGCACGAGGTCGGTGGCGGGGTCGAAGGCGGCGGGCGAGTCCACCACGGGGAGCGCACCGGAGAACCCGGCCTGCTGCTGGCGCACCTCGTCGGCGTGCGGGTGGTACATCAAGGTGCCCGAGCGCGGCAGCGTGAAGCGCGCGTCGAACGAGTCACGCGGGGCGATGGCGGGCGAGAGGCGGTCGCCCGTGCCGCTGAAGCCGGCGACGCCGTCGGAGTAGCTCTCCAGCTCGATCCCGTGCCAGTGCACGGCCGTCGGCTCGGGCAGCGCGTTCACGACCATGATGCTCACCGGCTCCCCGCGCTTCAGGAGGAGCGTCGGTCCCGGCAGCCGCGGATGCGGCGTCGCCCCGACGTCCGGCCTTTCCTGCAGCGCGTAGCCGTAGGCCGGCTCCTCCGCGGTGCCACCGGTGTCCACGCCGTCGATGCGGCGCCGTCGGCGCCGCGCGCGAGCGCGGTGGCGACCAGGCAGAGCGGAGCCATGGCACCCCCGGGATGCGGAGACGCGGCGCGCAGGGCCATGCGGCCCGACGAGCGCGTCGTGCACCACCGTGGCGCTGCCGCGCGGTCGCGTCGACGAGGGCGTCGCGCGATCCCGCGCGGCGGATCTCGACGTCAATCTTCCACCGCGAAGCGATTCGACGGGAGCCCGCCGAAGGCGGACGGGGACCGCTTCCAGGTGGTGGGCGACCTGGTGATGCGTGACGGCACGATGGAGGTCGTGCTCGACGGCGAGTACCTGGGGCGGAGGACGGACCAGTGGGGGAAGACGCGGGCGGGCTTCAGCTTCCGGACGGAGCTCGACCGCCGGGAGTGGGGGCTCAAGTGGAACCAGGCGCTCGAGACCGGCGGCGTCCTCGTCGCGAACCTGGTGCGAGTGGCGGGCGAGGTGCAGTTCGTCCGGCAGGACGGCTGAAGGCGAGCGCCCGCGGCGCGTCAGGCCACCCACGCCGTCACCTCACGGCCCCGCCCCACCGCCGACGAGGGCCGTCCGCGCGCGCGCCAGGAGCACGGAATCCTCGCTCGACCGCTGGCCGCGCTCGTGGAGCCACGCGAGGATCCGCTGCCCCTCCTCGTACGTCGCGACCGCGCGCTGACGTTGCGCCGAGCGCCCGGCCGGCGTCGCAGCCGGCCGGGCGGCGAGCGTCGCGTGCACCGCGCTGGCGAACAGCAGCCCGCGAGCGAGGTCGTGCCGGACGGGAACGTTGTCCGGTTGCGCCGCGAGCAGCTGGCGCGAGAGGGCGGCGCTCCGCTCGAGCTGCGCGAGCGAGGCCGACAGCTCGCCGCGGGCGGCCAGCACCTTGTGCATCGACTGATGGCCGAGCGACAGGTCGCGCACGCTCTGGGTGTTCCGTGGATCCGCCGCGTGGAGCGACTCGTACAGCGCCAGACTCCGCGTGCACCGCGCGAGCGCCCCGGTGTCATCGCCGCCCGCGAGCTGCGCCTCGCACAGGAGCTGGTGCGCGACCGCCAGGTCGCGCACGGCATCCACGCTGGCGCCGCGCTCGCGCACGAGCCCCTCGCGGATGCCGGTCGCTTGCTCGAACTGCGCGATCGCCTCGGCGTGACGCCCCGCCAGGCTCAGCATCGCGCCGAGCCGCTCGTGCACCAGGGCGAGCAGGCGCCGCGTGGTCCAGTCGCGGAGGCTGTCGCCCGGCACCGCGCGCATGAGTGCGAGCGCCTCGCGATACTGCGTCGTCGCCGCCGCGGTATCGGAGAGGCTAGGCAGGTTGGGATTGCCGAGCACGTCGCCGAGCTTGATGTGGCTCATCGCCACCGCGCGCTGCGCAGCCACGCCCGCCGAGCCGTCGGCGGCCAGGCGCTCCCACTGCTCGAGCGCGTGGCGCGCGTGCTCCACCGCCTGCGGCAGGTCGCCGACCCACGCGTCCGCGTCGCTCAGCTTCTCGTGCGCCAGGGCGAGCGTGCGGCGCGCCGCGCGATCGGTGGAGTCCGTCGCGACCAGCGCCTGCGCGATCGACAGCGCGCGAGCGAAGCTGGCGCGCGCGGCGGCCAGGTCGCCCAGGTTGGCGCCGGTCGGGTTGCCCTGCACGAGGCCGAGCTTCACGTACGCGTCGGCGATCTCCCGCTGCAGCGCCGGGTCGTCGCTGGCCTGCCGGTCCAGACGGCGCAGGTGCTCCAGCGCCCGCGTCACCAGCGTGGCCCGAGCCGGCAGCGCGCCGGGCAGGTCCACGATCACGTCGTGCACGTCGGAGACGAGCGCGCCGGCGAGCGAGCGCATGTCCCGGAAGCGCTGCTGCGCGATCGCGCGCTCGGCCTCCGCGCGTCGGGCCTGCGCCACGGTGGCGACGACCCCCGCCGCCAGCGTGAGCAGGACGAGGGCGGCCGCCGCGACAGCCGCCCGGTGCCGCCGGACGAACTTCCGCGAGCGGTACGACAGCGAGTCCCCGCGAGCCCGTACCGGCAGTCCCGCGAGGTGCCGATCGACGTCCTCGCGCAGCGCCTGCACGGAGCCGTAGCGACGCTCGGGCTCCTTCCGCAGCGCGTGCAGCACGATCGTGTCCAGATCGCCGGCGAGCCGCCGGCCCAGGCGCGGCGGCGCCATCCGCCGCGCGTCGGCGATCTCGTCCGGCGTCAGGGGCTCGCGCGCACCGTCCCCGCGCGACTCCGTGTGGGTCTTCCGGACCACCCGGGAGGGGGGCTCGGGCTCCTCCTCGCAGACGGCCCGCAGCAGCTCCGGCGTCGAGCGGGACTCGCGCCGGAACGGCCGCCGGCCGGTGAGCAGCTCGAACAGGAGGAGCCCCAGCGCGTACACGTCGCTGGCCGTCGTCACCGCGGCCCCGCGCACCTGCTCGGGCGCGGCGTACTCCGGCGTCAGCATCGCCATGCCCGTGCGCGTCAGCCGGCCGTCGGTGCCGCCGTCGTCGGCGAGCAGCGTGGCGATGCCGAAATCCAGCAGCTTCACCACGCCCTCGTGCGTGACCGCGATGTTCGACGGCTTCAGGTCGCGGTGGACGACGAGGTGGCGATGCGCGTACTGCACCGCGTCGCAGACCTGCCCGAAGATCCCGAGCCGCTGCTCGACGGTCAGTCGCCGCGCGTCGCAGTAGCGGTCGATGGGCTCGCCTTCCACGTACTCCATCACCAGGTACGGCAGGCCGGAGTCGGTCACGCCGGCGTCGAGCAGGCGGGCGATGTTGGCGTGCTCCAGCCGGGCCAGCACGCGCTGCTCGAGGTGGAAGCGCCGCAGGTGCTCCGGCGAGGCGAGGCGGCCGTGGCGCACCAGCTTGAGGGCGACGGTCTTCCCCACGTCCTCGCGTACCGCCTCGAAGACGACGCCCATCCCTCCCTCGCCCACCTCGCGGACGAGCCTGTACGGGCCGACGCGCTGGCCGACGGCGAGCATCGCGGCGTGATCGGCCCGGAAGAGCGTCGGGAAGAGCGCGTCGGTCCGCGTGCCCTCGAACGCCGCCAGCAGCGCCTCCACCTCGCGGCGGACCGCCGGCTCGTCCCGACAGGCGTGGTCCAGGAAGGTGGCGCGGTCCGACGGGTCGAGCTCCACCACGGCGTCGAAGAGGTCGGCCACCCGGCGGCGCACGTCGGCCCCTGTCATCGTTGGTGCGCCGTCGCTCAGGCGCCGGCCTGCAGGGTCCGCCCGAGCCACGCCTTCGCGAAGCCCCACCGCCGGCGGACGGTGGCCACCGACATGCCGAGCGCCTCCGCGGTCTCGTCCAGCGTCAGCCCGCCGAAGTAGAGGCACTCGACCACGCGCGTCGCCTCCTCGTTCGCGCCGGCCAGCTCCGCCAGCGCGTCGTCGAGACGCTCGACGTGCTCGGCCTGCTCGTCGGAGAGCAGCTCGGCCACCTCGTCGAGCGGGATGGCCACGCCGCCGCCGCCGCGCTTGGCGGCGTTGCGGGCGCGCGCGTGGTCCACGAGGATGGCGCGCATGGCCCGCGCCGACACGCCGAAGAAGTGCGCGCGGTTCTGCAGGTGGACGCCGTCCTGGTCCACGAGCTTGAGGTACGCCTCGTTCACGAGCGCCACCGAGTCGAACGTGTGCCCGGGCCGCTCGCGGGCGAGCTGCCGCCTGGCGAGCCGGCGCAGCTCGTCGTAGACGAGCGGGAAGAGCGCGTCCAGCGCGGCCCGGTCGCCACCGCGGAGCGAGTCGAGGAGACGGGTCACATCGTGCGGCGAGGGCGCGGTCATGGCCGTGCCAACGTTAGGGGGCGCCCCACGGCGCGCAAGGCTCGCCGCCGGCCGTCGTGGCCGACCCGGCGGGCGCGAGCGGGGTGAGCACCCGTCGCCGGTTTTCTCGCATGGGGGTCGAACCCACTCCTCGAGAGGATCACATGCGACAGACCGCTGCAGATCATACCCGCCGGCGCGCCCTCGCGCTCACGCTCCTCGCCACGGCCGTCCTCGGTGCCTGCCAGATGGCGTCCGGGGCGGACACCCCCGCTGCGCGCACGACGTATGGTGCCCCCGTCACCGTCGGCCGCGGGACGCTGCGCGCCTACGTGACGGAGCGCGACGGCGCGCCCGCCGAGCTGGGCGTCGCCTTCAGCGAGGGCGCGCTGGACGGGCTGCCGACCACCGGCGTCGGCCACCACGGGGGCGGCGCGCCGATCCACCAGTACGTCCTCGACTTCCCGTCCTCCAACACCGCGCCCTTCCGCTTCGTGGAGGTCAACTGGAATCCGTTGGGCCACGAGCCCGCGGGCGTCTACCAGGACGTGCCGCACTTCGACTTCCACTTCTACACCGTGAGCCGGGCGGAGCGCGACGCCATCGTGCCCACCGACCCGGAGTACGCGGCGAAGGCGAACGCGCTGCCCACGGGCGACTACGTGCCCCCGTTCGCCCTGCAGCTCGGCCCGCCGGGCGCAGCGCCGGCCGACGTGGCCGTGCCGATGATGGGCGTGCACTGGGTGGACGCGCGCTCGGCCGAGCTGCAGCAGTTGCTCGGGAAGCCGGAGGCGTACCGGCCCTTCACCCGGACCTTCCTCCTCGGCTCGTGGAACGGCCGCTTCCACTTCTGGGAGCCGATGATCACCCGCGCGCACATGCTCGCCAAGAAGAGCACGTCGGACGCGGCGGTGCGTGACGAGATCATCCCGATCGCCCTGCCGGCGCGCTACCACGTGCCCGGCTACTACCCGACCGCCTACCGCATCACCTGGGACAGTCAGGCGGGCGAGTACCGGGTGGCGCTCACCAACCTCACGCGCCACGAGTGACGTCGGCTGCCCGCGCAGCAGGCCGGCCGCGCCTCACTCGGCGCGGTCGGCACGCGCGAACCGGACCACGTGCGCGCCGATCCGCTGCCCGTGCGCCTTCCCCTGCTCGATGTCGCTCCGGTAGTGAATGCCGCCGTAGAGGCGCGAGATCCCGGCCTCGTCGGCCATCGCCGCGAGCTCGGCGGCGTGGGCGGGGAAGAAGTACCCCAGCACCTCCGCCGCGGCGGCCGAGAAGGTGGAGTGTCCCGACGGGTACGACGGGAAGTTCGGCAGGCCGATGGTCGTCCTGATCGACGGGTCGAGCTGGGACGGGCGCGGGTTGAAGTAGCGGAACTTGACCGCCCAGCAGCCGACCGCCGCGTCGTGCATGGCGGCGTTCAGCAGCGCGAACACGCGCGCCGCCCGCACCTCGCTCATCCGCGCGTCCCGCACGTACTCGGCGGCGATGTCGTTCCAGTGGCCCGGCGGCGTGTACGTCCCCGCGCCGTCGTTCCACCTCAGCGCGATGGCGAGCTGGGCGCGCGTGAGGCCCTCGACGGCGTGCCTCACCTCCGCCACTTCCTCCTGCATCCGGGTGGAGCTGGTGGAGGGTGGCGGGCCCGGCTCGAGGCCGACGGCTTCCGCGGCCGACATCGTCCACGGCTGCACGCGGCCGAAGTTGGGGAGCATCGGCGGCCGGGCTGGCGTCTCCAGGCTCACCCAGGCGATCTCGCCGCGCGCGCGGGCGTCGTCGGCCAAGGCCTGCCACTCGGCAGGGGTGCCGCCCGCCGCGCCCATCCCGTCGGCGCGGGCGCGCGCGATCACCACGGCGGCCACCGCCCGGCCGAGCGCGAGCCCCGCGGCGACGTCGCTCGCCGTCGCCTTCCCGGAGAGCAGCGCCGCCTCGCGCTGCTCGGCCGCCCTGCGCGTGATCTCGTCCACCGACGCCGGGAAGAGCAGCTTCAGCATCTCCGCCGTCACCCCAGCGAGTACTGCGTCCTCCGACGGGTAGGCCGGCAGGTCGCCCGTCGGGACGAGCGCCTGCACGTCGGGATCGACCCGCGCCGGCGATGGACGGCCGTAGCGGAACTTCCAGTGCCACGCCGCCTTCAGCGCCTCGTACTGCGCGACGCTCACGTAGCTGTAGGCGCGCGCGGCATACGGCGGATTGGCGAACGGGAACTGTGGATCGGCGAACGGGTTCTCGGCGTCCGGCGCGGCGTACGACCCGTCGGGGCGGGGCGCCGGCGGCAGGTTGTAGCGCGCCACGAGCTCGCGCAGCAGCTGGTTCCAGCGCAGCACGCCGCCGCCGCTCCAGTAGTCCAGCGCGCGGCGTTGAGCACCCGTCATGCGCGCCTGTGCGGCCTTCACGGCGGCGAGCTCCGCGCGGTAGAGGTCGCTCGTCACCGCGGCGGGCGCGGGGACCTGGAATTGCTCCGGCCCGCCCAGCACGAGCATGCGCCAGCTTCCCGCGTCGGCATCGACGCTGCCCGGCTGCAGCGCCGGGAGCACCTCGGTGGGCTGCACGGTGCGGTCGCAGCCGGCCACCCCGACTGCGCTCACGAGAAGCGCGAGCGCGGTGGAGACGACGCGGCGGGCGCGGCCGGGTGGAGAGGCGACCACGGCGTGTGGCATCGGGGGAGAGTGGCTACAGGCCGAAGACGGTCGTGAGCCCGGCCCAGAGCGTCGTGGACTGACCGACGTTGCGGCCGGTGAGCGTGCGGGCGAATCCCGCGCCGAGCATGACGCCACGGGCGCGGGGCAGGGCGTACATGGCCCTCGCCTGCAGCCGCACGAAGTCCATGCGGTTGGAGACGAAGGGCATGTCCTGGCGGCGGATGTCGCCGCCGCCGAGGGTGCGCTGTCCCACGAGCATGATCGGGAGCCGGAGCCCGCCGCGCTGGTAGCCGGCGCCCACCGCGTAGTCGAACACGTCGGGCATCGCCACCTCGTCGCTGAGGACGAGGTGCCCGTCGGTGTAGTACGCCGGGCGGTCGAGGTGGACGGTGGAGCGCCAGGTGTGCCCGGCGCCCGCCTCCGCGAAAACACCCGTGTGGTCGCGGAGGTGCACGACCCCGCGCGCCGTCGCGCGGCGGGCGCCGAGGCCGATGGAGAGCGGGAGGAAGTCGGGCGTGTAGTCGGAGATCGGCGCGCCCACGGCGACGAGGAGCACCGTGCCGACTGTGGCGCGATCGGCGACGCGTCGCTCGAGCAACCCCAGCTTGGCCGCCACCGTGACGTCCTGCCAGCCGCGCATCTCCTGGAGCACGCCTTCGCTGGCCCGCGTCCAGACGTGCGGAATCGTGGCGAAGACGGTCAGGCGCGACGTGACGCCGTAGCCTGCGGTCCAGGTGACCGACTGGGTGGTGAGGGTGCCGATGTTCTCGTTGCTCCGCCGGAGCGTCCCCTCCCAGTACCGGTCCCACCGGTCGTGGCCGTACTCGACGCCGACGCGGAGCTGGCGGCGCGGGAGCGTGAGCCCGTCGTCGAGGGTCTGGCCGCGCGCGGGCGTGGCGTGCACGGCGAGCGCCAGGAGCACGAGGGTGGCCGCGTGGACGAGCAGCGGCGCGGAGCGGCGCGGGCAGGCTGGTAGCGACGGGGACATACCAGGCCCTCGGACGGCTGACGCGACGGGGTGACGACGGGGTGCTACGCTAGCATCGGGGCCACGACCGCGCCAGACGGCGCCGGCGCCCACGACGCACGCACCATCCGGCTACAGGTTGCGCCGATCGAGCTCGTTCACCGCGTGGTCGGCGGCGCGGGCGGTGAGCGCCATGTAGGTGAGCGAGGGATTCTGGCAGGCGGTCGAGGCCATACACGCGCCGTCGGTGACGAAGACGTTGAGGGCGTCCCACACCTGGTTGTGCGCGTTGAGCACCGACGACTTCGGGTCGCGACCCATGCGCGCCGTGCCCATCTCGTGGATGCCGGCGCCGGGGAAGCTCTCCTCCGCGAACGTCGTCACGTCCTTCACCCCGGCCGCGCTGAGCGTCTCGGCCATGTCGTTGGCCATGTCGACGCGCATCAGGCGCTCGTTCTCGCCGTGGCCACAGTCGATCCTGAGCACCGGCAGCCCCCACCGATCCGTCCGCGTCTCGTCCAGCGACACCGTGTTGTGGTGATCGGGGAGCATCTCGCCGAACGCCGTCGCGCCGATCGTCCACGGGCCGGGCTGCGACATGGCGTCCTTGAACGCGCCGCCCACCCCGAGCTCGGCCACCGCGCGCGACCACCCTGCGCGGGAGGCGGCGCCCTCGTAGCCGAAGCCGCGAAGGTACGGCCGCTTCTCGCCGAACAGGTTGCGGTAGCGCGGGATGTAGAACGCGTTCGGGCGGCGGCCGAAGGTAGTCCGGTCGTCCAGCCCCTCGATGCGTCCCTCGGCGCCGACCCGGAAGTGGTGGTCCATCAGGTTGTGCCCCAGCTCCCCCGAGCTGCTCCCCAGCCCGCCGGGCCAGACGTCGGTCGCGGAGCGGAGGAGCAGCCACGTCGAGTTGAGCGTGGAGGCGCAGAGGAAGACCACGCGCGCCGGGTAGTCGGTGGTCTGCATGCTGCGGGCGTCCATGACGCGCACGCCCGTGGCGCGCTTCCGGTCGCGGTCGTAGAGCACCTCGGTGGCGATCGACCACGGCTGCAGCGTCAGGCGCCCCGTCCTCATGGCCGCCGGCAGCGTGGAGGACTGCGTGCTGAAGTAGGCGCCGTAGGGGCAGCCCAACCAGCACGCGTCGCGGTACTGACAGGCGCCGCGACCGGGGAGCGGGCGCGTGAGATTCGCCGTCCGGCTGGGGATCAGGCGCCGCCGGCCGTCGAACAGCCGCGTCATCCGCCCGGCCACGAGCAGCTCGGCGCAGTTGAGCGGGATGGGCGGCTGGAACTCGCCGTCGGGGAGCTGCGGCATCCTCTCGCGCGAGCCGGCGATCCCGGCGAAGCGCTCGACATGGGCGTACCAGGGAGCCAGCTCGGCGTAGCGGATCGGCCAGTCGACGGCGATGCCGTCGCGCGCGTTGGCTTCGAAGTCGAAGTCGCTCCAGCGGAAGCTGCACCGCCCCCACATGAGGGAGCGCCCACCGACCTGATAGCCGCGGAACCAGTCGAAGCGCCGCACCTCGGTGTAGGGCGAGTCGCGGTCCGACGCCCACCACGAGAGGTTCTTCTCGTTCAGCGGGTAGTCGCGCGCGAGCACCGGATACGCCTTCTCCATCGCCACCGTGCGCCCGCCGCGGTGCGGGTACTCCCACGGGCCCTTGGTGGCATTGACGTAGTCGGTGACGTGCTCGACGTTCGGGCCGCGCTCCAGCAGCAGGACGCGGAGCCCTCGCTCGGTGAGCTCCTTGGCGGCCCAGCCGCCGGAGATCCCCGACCCCACGACGATGGCGTCGTACTCCGGAGCGCGCATGTCCCCTCCTCGCCGGTGACGGTCGGGTGGACGTGACGAGCGATTCGCCCGGAACAGGGTCCCACGGGCGCGCCCCAATATGGGGCACGGCCGGCGGCCAGGCGACGTGGGCGACGGCCGCGGTCGGCAGCCGGACGACGCGGTCACCGCCGCCTCGCGCCCTCTGCGCCGGCGGCGTAAGATGTGGCGTCCACCGATGCCACGGCCGTCCCACCCCGGTCCGGGGGCCTGCATGCACCGCCGCTCCTTCCTGCGTGGGCTGGGCGCCACCCTGGTACTGCCGTCCACGCTCGGCTGTGCGCTCCGCCACACGGCGGGACGCGTCGAGCGCGTGGGGATCCAGCTGTACACGCTGCGCGACGCCGCCCGCGCCGATCTCGAGCGGACGCTCGGCGACATCGCCACCATCGGGTACCGCGAGGTCGAGCTGCTGGATTCCATGGGCAACTTCGGCATGCCGGCCGCACGCCTGCGGCAGCTACTCGACCGGCTGCACCTTCGAGCGCCGTCCACGCACATCGACACGGCCGCGCTGGACGACCTGCCCCGGCTCATCGGCGACGCGCAGACGCTCGGCCACGAGTATCTGATCGTCGCGTCGCTTCCCGACGGCTCGCGCGCCACCCTGGACGACTACCGCCGCTGGGCGGACCGGTTGAACGCGGCCGGCGAGACGGTGCGGCGCGCCGGGCTCTGGCTCGGCTTCCACGACGAGGCGTGGGACTTCAGGCCGATCGACGGCCAGCTGCCATACGACGTGCTCGTCGAACGCCTCGACCCGGCGCGCGTGCGGCTGCAGCTCGACACCGGGAACGCCGCGATCGGCGGGAGCGACCCGCTGGCCCTGATGGATCGCTACGCGGATCGCTACTGGCTCTTCCACATCAAGGATGCGCCGCAGCTCGGCGCGGCCCACGACGTGGAGCTCGGCGAGGGGATCGTCGACTTCCGGCGGTTGCTCGCGCGCGCCGGTTCCCTCGAGGGGAAGCACGTCTACGTGGAGCAGGAGAGCTACCCGGGGGCGCCGCTCGACAGCGTGCGCCGCGACTACGCCTACCTCTCGTCGCTGACGTTCTGACGCGCCGCCCACGTCGCGACGCGCGGGCGCTCGCCGAGCGCCGCGCGGTTCGGCCGCCGGGCGGGCTTCGACACCGAGCCATGAGCTCCTACACCAGAGTGGCGGCGCCGGCGCTGTGCATCCTCGCGATCTGTTGCGCGGCGCCGCCGCGGTCCCCCGCCGGCGACGCGGACGCCGGCATCGACTCGTTGAATGCGCGTCTCGTCGAGGCGTACCGGCGTCACGACGCGCGCGCCTATGCCGCCCTGTTCACCGATACGGCCGTCTTCGAATGGCCGGCGTTCGAGACGGTTCGCGGTACCTCCGCACTGGCGGCGATGGCCCGGAGCAACTGGGCGCCCCTGCGCGACATGGACCTCCGGCTGAACGTCTCGATGCGGCGGGTGGCGGCGGATCACGCGACGGAGTTCGGCGCCTTCCAGCAGTCCTGGCGCGACTCCAGTGGCGTGCGCATGACGGAGTTCGGCCGGTACGTCTCCTTCCTGGTGCGGCAGGCGGATGGCAGCTGGCGGATGGACCGCTTCCTCGGCTTCGCCGATTCGACGCGATCGTCCTCGGCCCGGCGCTGAGCGGCCACGCGGCGTGCGGACGCGCCCGGCAGGCGTCCGCGGCGCACGGGGCTTGCGGCACCGGTGGCCGTACCGGATGTTGCACGCCAGCGCCGGACGGAACGGCCGCCCGAGGCGCATCTCCCTCGCGAGGCGGTTCGGCCGCCTGCCTCCCATGCCAACCTCTCCACTCCGCATCGCGCTCCCCGCCTGCCTGCTCGTGGGGCTCGCGGCGGGCTGCGCCTCCGGTGGCGCGCGCCGCGCGCCCCCCGACACCCCGGCGGTCACCACGCGCGACCTCGAGAACCGCGGTGATCCGATCGAGAAGGTGCTGCAGGACAAGGTCCCGGGCCTCCTGGTGACGCGAACCGCCGACGGCGGCATCGCGCTGCAGATCAGGGGGCCCTCGTCGTTCCTGAGCGGCACCGAGCCGCTGTACGTCGTGGACGACGTGCCGGTCCGGCCCGGCCCCGGCGGCGCCCTGATGGGCGTCAACCCGCACGACATCGAGTCGATCCGGGTGTTGAAGGACCCGGCCGACACGGGGATCTACGGCGCCCGCGGCGCGAACGGCGTCATCCTCGTGACGACGAAGCGGCCGCCGACGAAGCACCCCTGACCGCCACGGCAGACGCCGCCGTCCGGCACCGGCTGCCGTGCGGCGCACCCGGCGCGTGAGCGCACGCGCCTGAGCGCACGCGCCTGAGCGCACGCGCGTGACCTCTCGCACGTGAGCGCTCGTGCGCGCGCCGCGCGACGCGGCGGACGCGGCGGACGCGACCGTAGCGTGGCGTCGCCTGACGGCGAACGCCTCACGGCCGAGCGCGCCACCGCATCGGCCGGATTCGCATTGTCGTTCTTGACAAGCCGCGCGCGAAGGCGAGGAATGGAGTCTCGCAGACGGGGCAGGGCGAACCCGATCAGATGGAGGGATGCGTTGCTCGGTAAGACGGATGCAACGGTCGCCGGGAGGTAAGCCTCGCTGACGAGCCGACCGCCGGCGCGCCCGTGGACGCGCGCAGCGGTCGAGTGTCTCGCAGCGCTCGCGTCACCGCCGGAGGCCGGGGCCATGCGTGACACCCGGAGGTGTGCCATGGAGCGGATGCGGTCGGTCGAGCTCGCGTTCGTGCAGTGCCATCGCCAACCGCGCTACGGCCGGGTGGCGGCGACAGTCGGCGTGATCGCGCTCGGCGCGATCACGCCGATCGTGTTCTCGCCTGCAGCGGGGGCGACGGCAGCAGGGCAGCAGGCGCCACAGACGTCCCAGCCGCCACAGACGTCCCAGTCGCCCCAGGCGCCACAGGGACGGGTGTCCGGGACGGTGACCGCCCGGGACGGGGCGCCGATCCTCGGCGTGCGGGTGCGGGTGTTGGGCGAGGATTCGGCCGTGGTCACGAACGAGGCGGGCCGCTACTCCATCAGGGCGCCCGCGCAGGCGACGCTGGCGTTCACCCGCATCGGCTACCGCCGCGTCGAGGTGCCGGTCGACGGGCGCACGACGGTCGACGTCACGATGGAGGCCGCGGTCGTCAGCCTCGATCAGGTCGTGGTCACCAGTGGCTACGAGGGAGAGGGGCAGCGGCGGTCGGGGATCACCGGCGCGGTGGCCAGCGTCAACGTCGCGGCCGCCGACCGGCAGACCTCGGCGAGCGTCGTGCAACGGATGGACGCCACGGTGAGCGGCGTGACGGTCAACGCGAGCGGCTCGCCCGGCTCGCGCAGCACCGTCCGCATCCGCGGCGTCAGCTCGTTCCAGAACAACGACCCGCTCTACATCGTCGACGGTACGCCGGTGCAGGACACGTACGTCAACTTCCTGAACCCGGAGGACATCGCGTCCATCCAGGTCCTGAAGGATGCGTCGGCGGCGTCGATCTACGGCTCGCGGGCGAGCAACGGGGTCGTCATCATCGAGACCACCAAGCGCGGCGCGATGGGACCGCCGCGGACCCGGGTGTCCTTGCGCACGGGGATCGCCACGCCGGTGCGCGGCTATGACGACTTCCTCATCACGAACTCGCTGGACTATCTCGAGGTCGTGAAGCAGAGCTACCTCAACGCGGGCCTCCCGCTCGGCGACATCCCGAGCGTGTACGGAGATCCCGAGCACCCCACCGTCCCGGCGTACATCTGGTGCGGCGACGCGCCGTGCACCGACGTGGACCCGTCGACCTACTCCTACCCGAACAACCTGATCATGCGGGGGAGCGCCGGGACCAACTGGTGGGACGAGGTCTTCGGCTCGGCCCCCGTCACCGACGTCAACGTCGCGATCACCGGCGCCGGCACGGGCAACGCGTACGCCGTCTCCTTCAACTACTTCGACCAGCAGGGGACCGCGCTCTACACGCGGTTCCGGCGCGGGAGCGTGCGCGCCAACACGCAGTTCACGCGCGGCCGGTTCACGGTCGGTGAGAACATCTCGGTCACCGGCGAGCACGCCATCGGCGGGGTCGCGAACGACTCGCTGGGCGAGAACAACATCGTCGGCAAGAACATCCTGTCGCAGCCGGTGATCCCGGTGCGCGACATCAACGGCAACTTCGCCTCGGGGAAGGCGGTGGGGCTGGGGAACAACACGAACCCGGTGAAGCTGGCCTGGCAGAACCGGACCAGCCCGACCATCAACGGGCGGGTCTTCGGGAACGTGTTCGCCGGCTACGAGATCACCCCGCAGCTGGCCTTCCGCAGCACCTTCGGCGGGACCATCGGCGAGACCTCGTTCAACGGCTGGACGGCGGCCACGCCCGAGAACTCCGAGGCGGTCTTCACCAGCAGCGCCAGCGAGCACACGCGCCGGTTCACCGACTGGACCTGGAGCAACACGCTGCGCTACACGCGGCCGAGCGATCGGCACGACGTCGCGCTCCTCGTCGGGCAGGAGCTCAACGAGAGCCGGAACCGGTACCTGGAGGGGCGGATCAGCGGCCTCGTCTCCACCGATCCGAACTCGCGCTACATCCAGGACGTCCTGGGCGACGCGAACACCAAGAACGTGGTGAGCACCGGCGGCAAGACGGCGCTGATCTCCTTCTTCGGCAAGGTGGACTACACCTTCCTGGAGCGCTACACGGCGAGCGTGACGCTGCGCCGCGACGGCTCCTCGAACCTCGGCCCGCAGAACCAGTGGGGCACCTTCCCGGCCTTCGGCCTCGGCTGGCGCGTGGGGCGGGAGCCCTTCCTCGAGAACAACCGGTTCATCTCGGACCTCCGGCTCCGCGTCGGCTACGGCGTCACCGGCAACCAGCAGATCCCGCCGGGGCGCATCTTCGCGCAGTTCGGCGGCGAGCGGGACGCCACCTACTACGACATCAACGGGTCGGGCAACTCATCGGTGGTCGGCTATCGCGTGGTCTCGCTGGGGAACGAGAAGCTGAAGTGGGAGCAGAGCAAGTCGATCAACGCCGGGATGGACCTCGGGCTCCTCGACAACCGGCTGAACCTCATCGTCGACGTCTACAGCCGGACGACCGACAACCTGCTCTTCAACCCGGCGCTGCCGGCCACGGCGGGAGCGGCCGACGCCCCGATCGTCAACGTCGGCAAGATGCGGAACCGCGGGGTCGACTTCAGCATCGGCCACCAGAGCGAGCGGTGGGGGCTGACGTTCACCGGAAGCCACTACCGGAACGAGATCCTCCGCATCGACGGCAGCACGGACTTCTTCTTCAGCCAGCGCTCCACCCGCATCGGCCGGATGGTGATCAACCAGGTCGGCGAGCCGATCGGCTCCTTCTACGGCTACGTCGCCGAGGGGCTCTTCCGCGACGCCGCGGACGTCGAGGCCCACGCGCGGCAGGACGGCGCCGCGCCGGGCCGCATCAAGTTCCGCGACGTGAACGGCGACGGGCAGATCACGCTGGCCGACCGGACGATCATCGGGAACCCGCACCCGAGCTTCACCGCCGGGCTGGACGCGCAGGTGCGCTTCGGCCGCTTCGACGTGAGCGGCACCCTGTTCGGCTCGTTCGGCAACGACATCTTCGACGCGCAGAAGGACTTCTACGTCTTCCGCGACTTCTCCACCAACGTCCGCAAGGACCTGCTGGCGAACTCCTGGCAGCCCGACCGCCCGGATGCCAAGTACCCGCGTCTGGACGTGAACGACACGTTCAGCAAGCAGATCAGCAGCTTCTACGTCGAGGACGGCACCTACGTCCGGCTGCGCAACCTGCAGGTCGGCTACACGCTGCCGGCCACGGCCCGCCTGCTGGCGGGGGCGCGGGTCTACGTGCAGGGGGAGAACCTGTTCACCATCACCGGCTACGACGGCCTCGATCCGGCGCTGCCCCTGCCGAACTTCACCGGGGCCGCCGGCGACACCCGCGACCAGTTCCGCGGCATCGACGAGGGGATCATCCCGAGCAACCGCACGTTCAGCATCGGCATCGTGACGGAGTTCTAGCCACCCGTCCCTCAGCGACGAGGCGAGTCGATGAAACAGACATCGAGGCACATCCTGCTCGTCGGGGCGGCGCTGCCGATCCTCCTGGCGCTCGGGGTGTATGCGTGCGATCGCACGCTGACCGACGCTGCCGAACCCCAGGGGACGCTCGACCCGTCGACCATCAGCAACGCCCAGGGCGTCGAGGCGAGCCTGATCGCCACGTACCGGGCGCTGGACTGGTTCGACGGGGCGGGCTTCGACAGCTGGGGCTGGGCGGCCAGCAACTGGGTGTGGGGGAGCGTGACGAGCGACGACGCCTACAAGGGGTCGGAGGCCAGCGACCAGCCGGGGGTCACCGACATCGAGCTGTATCAGTGGACGACGAACGGCACGGACCTCTACCTCAACGACGCGTGGAAGGGGGCCTACGAGGGGATCTCCCGGGCCAACACGACGCTGCGCCTGCTCAACGACGTGCAGGCGCAGCACCCGGGGGAGATCCCGGCCGCCGACGTCGCCGGCATCGCGGGGGAGGCCATCTTCCTTCGCGCCCACTACCACTTCACGGCGTGGCGGATGTGGGCGAACATCCCGTACTTCCGCGAGGAGGACACGGATTTCCGCAAGCCGAACCTGGACAGCGCGGCGGTGGTGGCCGAGCTGCTCAAGGACCTCGACTCGGCGATCGCCGTGCTGCCCGACGTGCCGCGCGGTGGGAGCGCCGGCCGCGTGACGCGGTGGACGGCCCAGGCGTACAAGGGGCGCGTCCTGGCATACGCCCATCACTGGCCGGAGGCCCTCACGACGCTGCGCGAGGTCCGCACCGGCGGGCCGTACGCGCTGGAGCCGAGCTACGACCACGTGTGGACCGGCTTCCCCGAGTTCCGGAACGGCAGCGAGACCATCCTCGCCTACCAGGCCACCGCGAACGACGGCGATCCGGACGGCAACAACGCGAACTACGGCGAGCGGCTCAACTTCCCCCACTCGGGGAGCCCCTTCGGCTGCTGCGGCTTCCACCAGCCGTCGCAGAACCTGGTGAACTTCTTCGCCGTCGACCCCACTACCGGGCTCCCGCTCGCCCTCACGGACGCGAGCTGGAACGCCAGCGACGCGGAGCTCGAGGCCGGGTCGCCCAAGGCCGTGGACCCGCGGCTCGACTGGACGGTGGGGCGCGACGGCGTGCCCTACAAGGACTGGGGGCCGCACGAGTCGGGGTGGATCCGGCAGCCGGCCTACGGCGGGCCCTACAGCCCCAAGAAGAACGTGCACGAGAAGTCCAGTGGTGCGCAGAGCAACGTGGGGTGGGCGCCGACGCAGCAGAACGCGGTGCCGATCCACATCTTCCGCTACGCGGACATGCTGCTGCTCCTGGCGGAGGCGGAGGTGGAGGCCGGATCGCTGGAGAACGCGCGCACGATCGTGAACGAGATCCGGGCCCGCGCCGGGGCGCGAGTGCAGGGCCCGGGTGTCGACAAGAACACCATCGCCGTGCCGATCGACGACCCGTCCATCACCTGGGCCAACTACAAGGTGGGCCTCTACACGACTCCGTGGACCAGCCAGGACCAGGCGCGCACCGCCGTCCGCTACGAGCGCCGGCTGGAGCTCGCGATGGAGGGGCAGCGCTTCTTCGACCTCCGGCGCTGGGGGACGTTCCGGCAGGTGCTGAACGACTACCTGGCGGTCGAGAGCAACCGGCGCCGCTACCTCGCAGCGGCGGCAGCGGTGGACGAACGTCATCACCTCTACCCGATCCCGTCCGTCCAGATCGAGCTGAGCAAGGTGGACGGTCAGCCGCAGCTCACGCAGAATCCCGGCTGGTAGACGACGCGCCGGGCTCGTGCCCCACGCGGCAGAGGGGCCCCCACCGTCCCGTGCGGACGGTGGGGGCCCCTGCTCGCGCGGACAGCGGTCGTGCGCGCGCTATCGCCCGGCGGCCGCGACGGTCGGGCGGCGAGCGGGCAGGGCGCGGCGGAAGAGGAGCGCGCGGGCATCGTTCCGCGCGACCAGGTACAGCGCTCCACCCTGCGTGCGGAGGCGGCGGATCTCGCGCGTCTGCCCGGGGACGATGATGCCGCTCTCGGTGCCGCGAACCGGCGTGAAGGGCACGCAGCTCGTGTCGCGCGCACCACAGCGCGCGCGGTCGCCGCGCAGGAGGAGGGCGTAGCTTGCCGCGGCGCGCCCGATCTCCGGCCTGAAGCCGTGAAAGTTGCCGCCGAGGAGGAGGTCGACCGTGCCGTCGCCGTCGACGTCGTCGGCGAGGATCCCGTACACCGGCGCGCGCTGTGCCTCCCGGGGGAGGGGCACGAGCGTGAAGCCCCCGCGCCCATCGTTGCGCACGAGCGTGGTGGCGAGCGTGTTGGCCGTCAGCACGAGCGCGCCGGTGCGCTCGGCGGGCGGGAAGACGCTGTCCACGGTGGCCTGCGCGTAGCGCGCGTACGTCAGGTAGCGCGCCTTGAGCGGTGGGAACGCGCGGATCAGGTCGTCCCGCAGCGGCAGCGGCCACCGCCCGGTGCGGTCCGCCAGCGTGAGCACCGGCTCGGCGTGCCCGTTGGCGTTGAAGTCCTTGACGTACGTCACCATCGGCTCGGCCGCGCTGGCGTGGAGGCGGGTGTTGAGCCCGAGGTTGCCGACGACGAAGTCGACCTTCCCGTCGCCGGTGAAGTCGCCCGCGACGTTCCGGTTCCACCACCCCTCGCTCCCGGCGAGCCCGGGGACGTCGCGTCGCGCGAGGCGACCGCCGCCGGCGTTGTGGAAGACGGTGATCGGCATCCACTCGCCCACCACCACCAGGTCCACCCGCCGGTCGCCGTCCACGTCCTGCCAGACGGCGTCGGTCACCATGCCGGCGCGAGCCAGCTCCGGCGCCAGCCGGTCGGTGACGTCGGTGAAGTGCCCGCGCCCGTCGTTCCGGAGCAGGAGGCTTCGTGGCGCGACGCCGTAGCGGCCCGGCACCACGCGCCCACCCACGAAGAGATCCACGTCCCCGTCGCGGTCGTAGTCGGCGGGCACGACGTGCGACCCCGCCTCCCGCTCGGCGGGCAGCCGGTCGGGCGCCCTGCGGAAGTGCCCACGCCCGTCGTTCAGGTAGAGGCGGTCCTGCAGCGCGGGCGCCTGCTCCGCGAACTCGCTGCCCCCGCTCACCACGTAGAGGTCCAGCTGCCCGTCGCCGTCGGCGTCGAGGAACGCCGCGCCGACGTCCTCGGCGGCGGCGTCCGCGACGAACGGCGTCGAGTCGCCGGGCACGAACCGGCCGCCGGGCCGCTGGAGCACGAGCTGGCCCGGGCGCCCCGTCGCGCCGCCGATGAAGACGTCGTCCAGCCCGTTGCCGTCCACGTCGCCCACCGCCACGGCCGGCCCCTCGGTCGACAGCATGCGGGGGACGAGCCGCTCCCGGTCGAAGTCGACGAAGTCGTTCTCGCGATGGACGACGTCGAGCGCGGTGGTGTCCACGACGGCGAGGAGCGCCGCCTCGGGCCGGGGGGCGAGGGGCGCGGTCGCCGGACCGAGGGCGCCCGCCCGCGCGTCGCCGTGGCGCATCGTCACCCGCCGGTCCACCGTCAGGTCGGTGAGCGTGCCGACGCGCCCGTCCGGCCACTCCACCGTCAGCGAGTCCACGCGGTCGCGACGGCCCAGCCCGAAGGTGAGCACCGGGTCCACGCTCGACTGGAAGCCGCGCGTCGGAAACTGCTCCTGCATGAACGTCTCCCCGCCGGTGCGGAGCGTCACCCGCGCCCCCACGCCGAAGCGGTTGCCGCCGGCTCCCTTGAGCCGCACCTGGAGATAGTGGTTCTCCCGCCGCAGCGCGCGGGCGTTGTTGCGGTAGACGAACGCCTCCCCGTTCACGTTGTTGACCACCAGGTCGAGGGCCCCGTCGCCGTCGAGGTCCGCGTACGCCGCGCAGCTCGAGAAGCTCGGCGCGTCGAGCCCCCACGCCGCGGCCTGATTGGTGAACGTGAGGCTGCCCTCGTTGTGGAAGGCGTAGTTGGACACCGGCGTCGAGGGCATCGCGCGCGTGAGCGCGAGGTAGTCGGTCGCTTCCCGGGCCGCGCGTCCCGCCTGCTGCTGCTCGTTGGCCTGGTAGACGATGAAGTCCTGCGACGTGACGTCGCGCGCGATCCCGTTGGTCACGTAGATGTCCTTGCGCCCGTCCAGGTCGAGGTCGGCGATCAGCGCGCTCCAGCTCCAGTCCGTCCGTGCCACCCCCGCCAGCTGGCCGACGTCGCTGAACGTGCCGTCGCCGTTGTTCACCTGGAGCATGTTGCGCATCAGCTGGTGATGGTAGCCGTTGCGCACCTTGGCCTGGTACACGTCCCATCCCTCGAAGGCCGACGTCGTGCGCAGGCGGTGCTCGTCCTCCGGCAGCATGTCCGTGGTGTAGACGTCGGGCCAGCCGTCGTTGTCCACGTCGGCGATGTCGAGCCCCATGGAGAAGTAGCTGATCACCGGCATCTGCCGGTCGAGCGCCTCGGTGAAGGTGCCGTCGCCCCGGTTGACGTACAGGTAGTCGCGCTCGAAGAAGTCGTTCGACGCGTAGATGTCCGGCCAGCCGTCGCGGTTCACGTCGCCGACCGCGATGCCGAGGCCGAACGCGTTCTCGGGGCTGTAGATGCCGGCGCGCTGGGTGACCTCGGTGAAGTGCGGCGCGGACCCGCCGGGCCGGCCATCGTTCCGGTAGAGCTTCGCGCCGCCGTACCGGTCGGGGGTGAAGCGCGCGTAGAAGACGCCGAAGCTGCTCACCGGGCGTGGCGAGTTGTTGAGCACGAACAGGTCGAGGTCGCCGTCGCGGTCGTAGTCGAGGAAGGCGGCCTGCGTGGACCATCCCTCGTCGGCGACCCCGAACGCGGCGGCCACCTCCTCGAGCCGCGGAACGCCGTCGGCACCGGTACCCTGGTTGAGCCACAGCTCGTTCGCCCGGCTCGCCGGCGCCCCCGATCCGGCCTTGCAGAGGTACACGTCCAGGCGCCCGTCGGCGTTCACGTCGGCGAGGGTGACGCCGGTGGTCCACGAGCCCGCCGCATGCCGCAGCCCGGCCGCGTCGGTGACGTCGCGGAAACGGAAGTCCCCCGCGCCGAGGTAGAGCCGCGCACCGTCCTGGTTGGCGGTGAGCACGAGCTCGGGCACCCCGTCGCCGGTGAGATCGCCGATCGCGACGCCGCCGCCGTTGTAGAAGTTGCGGTAGGTGAAGACGTTCATCTCGCGGCTCTCGGCCAGCCGGTTCTCGAACCGGACGCCGGTGTAGCTCGACGGGAGTCGCGTGAAGAGCCGGCCGTCGGGCGCGGGTGCCGCGGCGGTGCGGCCACCTTCCGCGTCGCGGCACGCGCCGAGGGCGACGGCGCCCAGGGCGGCGAGGGGCGCGAGGGCGGCCAGGGCCCGGACGCGCCGGGCGTGAGCTCGCGGGATGCAGGACATGGGCTGCTCCGGGCGCGAGGGGACCGGGCGGCGGCGCCTCCGCCCGGTCCGGCGATGGATGCTGGCGTGCGAGCACGAACGTCCACCATGACGACCGCGCGGGTCGAGCCGGATGCCTACCGGCAGCGGCCCGACGCACGGTCGGCTCGCGTCAAGGTCGGTCGCGGGCCGAGCGCACGCAAGCACGACCTGGGCGACCGGTCCGTGGCGACCCCGGCACCGCCCGCGCCGTGCCGTCTGGCGCGGCAGGGTGGGGCGATGCACTGTGGTGGGCCGCGAGGAGAGCGCGGCGTGTGGTGACGGCGCTCGCGCCCGTACGCAGAGCGTTCCTCCACCGGGAGCCGGCAGTCATGACTCGTCTGCGCCACCTCGTCGCGGCATCGCTCCTCCCCGCCGCCCTCGCCTGTGCGTCGCGCCCGCCCGCCCCGCCTCCCACGCCCGAGCGCGCCGCCGCGCCCGAGGTGCTCCTCCGGCTGGACGACGTCGGGATGAACCACTCGGTGAACCTGGCGATCGCGAAAGTGGCGGAGACCGGGATGCCCTTCTCGGTGTCGGTGCTGTTCGCCTGTCCGTGGTATCAGGAAGCGGTCGAGATCCTCCGGCGGCACCCGGAGGTGGCGGTGGGCGTGCACCTCGCGCTCAACTCGGAGTGGCGCGGCTACCGGTGGGGGCCGGTGCTCGGCAAGGCAGGGGTCCCGTCGCTGGTGGACGGCGCCGGCTACTTCCGCCCGTCGAGCGACGCATTCCTGGCGAGCCGCTACGACCTGGGCGAGGTGGAGCGCGAGCTGAGCGCGCAGGTGGAGCGCGCGCTCGCCTCGGGGCTCACGATCACGTACGTGGATGCGCACATGGGCTCGGCGCTGGCGACACCGGAGCTCCGCGCGGTCACCGAGCGCGTGGCGCGGAAGTACGGGCTCGGCATCTCGACGTACTTCGGGGAGTCGTACTTCTCGCTGTGGGGCGTGCCCGTCGGCTCCAAGAAGTCGGCGCTGCTCGCGCACCTGGCCGGCGCCGCGCGCGACTCGGTCAACCTGATCGAGGTGCACGTCGCCGAGCGGACGGCGGAGATGGAGGTCATCCACGACATGAATGCGCCGGAGCAGAACGCCCCCGGCGCACGGGTCGTCGACCACCGCGAGGCCGAGCTGCAGGCGATGCTGTCGCCGGAGCTGGCCGAGCTGGTGCGGTCGGGGCGCATCCGGCTGGTCACGTACCGGCAGCTCGTCGAGCGCAGGGGAGCGGTGGGTCCGCGGCGCCCCCGGTGACGCGGGGGTGGGAGCGAGCTCCCGCTCACGGCCCGAAGGGCCGCGGATCGTGGAGCTGCCCGTTCCACGGTCGCAGCCACACCATGCCGTTCCAGGCATGCGCCAGGTACCGGTTCACCGCCTCCCGCTCGGCCGGCGCGTACTGGCTGCGGTGACACGCGAACGCCTCGCGCACCGCCGCGAGGTCCCGCGCCTCGAAGGGCACCCGCACGGTCAGGAGCGCCTCCGCCATGCCGCGGACGGTGGGCTCGGCCGGCGGGGCGGTGCGCAGGCGCTCCGTGGGCAGCGAGGCGTACAACAGGTCCAGGTCCGCGTGGCGCGGGTCGCCCTGCACGATCTCGGTGACGACGTCGCCCACCAGCCGGTGGTCGGGATGCCCGGTGCCCCCCTCGGGCCCGAAGGTGATGATCGCCGCCGGCCGGAGCGAATCGATGATGGCGACGAGCCCGGATCGCAGCCTGCCGAGCGCATCGAACGAGGCGAGCCCGCCATCCGGGAGGCCGAGCAGGTGGAGCCGTCGCACTCCCAGCCGCTCGGCGGCGCAGCCCGCCTCCCCCGTGCGCACGGCGGCCAGCCGTGCCCCGGCGGGGATCCCGGCGAAATCGCGGACGCCCTGGGAGCCGTCGGTGGCGATCACGAGATGGGTCTCGCGTCCCTCCCGCGCGAGCCGGGAGAGCAGCGGGCCGACGATGCGTTCGTCGTCCGGGTGCGCGAACACGGCGAGGACGGGCCGCGCGGCGCCGGGCTGCGCCGCGCGCACGTTCTCGAGGATGAGGACAGCGGGCCCGGCCGCCGTCGGCGCCGCGCCGGTCGCTCCCAAGTTGCCGAAGGCGCCGAGCCGTGCGAAGGCGCCGAGCACGAGATCGTCGTCGCCGTCCCCGTCCACGTCGCCGGCGTCCATCCTGAGCCACCGACCGCGATCCGCGCCGGCGACCGTGGACGCGTGAAAGCGCAGGCCGCCCCGGTTCTCCAGGTAGACGAAGGGCAGGGGAGGGGACGCCGTGCTGTCGGTGAAGAAGGCGACCGCCGCGAGGTCGACGTCGCCGTCGCCGTCGAAGTCGCGCGCGGCGACGTCGTACGCGCCCGGCATCGGCAGGAAGTAGCGCTCCGCGTAGCCGCCGCGCCCGTCGTTCACGAAGACGCGCACGCCGTGGTACGGCCTGGTCGGGCCGGGGAAGTCGCCGGCATCGCCGTTGGTGTACACGATGTCGTCGCGTCCGTCGCCGTCCACGTCGGCGAGCGTCATGGACGTGGAGCCGTACGACGGGGGGAAGCGCAGCAGCTGCTCGCGGGCGAAGCCGCCGTCGCCCGTGCGGCGGAAGAGCGACACGCCCTCGTCGCCCTGCGCGGTCAGCGCCAGCACGTCCGCGCGACCGTCGCCGTCCACGTCGCGCACGATGGTCTCGATGGTGCCTGGCTGCGCCGCGAGCAGGTGGCGCCGCGCGCCTGCGGGCAGCCGCTCGTACCACGCGAGGCGCCCGGTGAGGTTCCCGAACTCGCTGACGACGACGTCCTCCACCCCGTCGCCGCTCAGGTCCACCCACGAGGCGTGCACCGGACGCTGGAGGCTGTCCACGCCCCACACCCGCGCGGCCGTCGCGCCCGGCCGCCAGCCCGGGCCCAGCGCCAGCGAGCCGCTGGGCGCGTCCGACGGGTTCAGCCGGCCGGTGTAGGCCACGGCGAGCGTGTCGCCCCGTGCCTCCACGTGCGTCACGGGCGACGGCGTCGCCCACGTCGCGAGCGTCCGGCCCGCGCCGTCGAGCATCGCCAGGGTGCTCGCGCCGAAGGTCGCGTCGCTCACGTAGATCCGGCGACGCGCCGTGTCGATCCGCACGAGCGCGATCATCGGGTTCGCGACGCGGAAGTCGGCGGCGCGTGCGCGGAACGGCGCGTTCCCCGTCGCCACCGCCGGAGCCGCGGGCCGCGGCAGCCTCGTGGGCGCCGCGCCGAGGTAGTACGCCTCGATCCGCTCCCACTCCGCGCGCGACAGAGCCGGAGTCCGGGGGAACACGCCCGCCTCACGGACGCGGCGGCCGTCGGACGTGCCGTCGTCCACGGCCTCGACCGCCGCGGGCGCGCCGGCGACCGCGAGTCCCAGCCGTCGTGCCATGCGCGGGAGCACCCACTGTCGCCAGGTGGCGCTGTCCAGCTCTGCGGGCGCCGGCAGCAGGTGGCACGCGGCGCAGTGGCGCGCGGCGAGCTCGCGGCCCTCCGCCGCCTGGCGGGCCTCGGCGGACCGGTGCCCGCAAGCCGTAGCGGCCAGCGCGGCAGCCATCGCCACCGCGCACGCGCGATCCCTCCGCCAGGCGCTCATCCAGCGAGGCTCCCTCTGCGCGCGTTCCCCGGCGCAGGGCTGTGGCTCCGTCACCGGCCGCACGACCCCGGATCGCCCGCGACCTCGCGATTCGGGATCGGGCTCGAGGCCGACGTTGAGGGCGGCGAGGTCGGGGACCGGGCGCGCCCGCGCCGCCAACATACGGCTGGACCCCCGTGCCATCCAGACCATGCGGTGAGGCGGACGCCCTCCCCTTACCGGCTACATGAGCCGACGCCACCGGCGTGGAGCGGCACGAGGAGGCGCTCCGCGGCGGCCGCGGGCCGGCCTCGCTCGGCGGGTCGACGCTCGACCTGAAGCTCGGCGGGCGGATGCTGGTGAAGCACCCGGGGCTGACGATCGCCGGCCGTCTCGCCATGGCGCTCGCCATCTGGGTCGGCGCCATCGCGCTCGAGATGCCGACGCTGATCGTCAGCCCGTCGGTGCCGCTGCCCGGTGGCATCCGCCGCCGCACCCGAGGTCGAGCCCCCGCGTCGTGGCGGGATCCGCGTACTCCTGGACCAGCCGGACCGACCGGTGATCGGGAGTGCGCGCGGTGAACCGCTCCACGACCTCGGTCCGCTCCCGGAACGAGTCCGTCATCGCCCGCGTGCCGAGCGGCTCGTGCCCGCATGCATGCCGTGCTCCCCGGGTCGAAGTGGATGGTCGTCCGACCTCCGGTCGATCATGGCACGGCATGCATGTCGAGTCCCTTGCGCGCCGCCGCGCCTCCGGTCGGCCTCGAGACTTCCGGCGTCCCCTCAGAGCGCTGCGTTGGACACCGTGCTCGGCGCCGTGCTCGGCGCCGTGCCCAGCGCGGCGCTCGGCGCCGTGGCCGGGCCCCTGCTCGGCGCGACCGCGTGCCGCTCGGCCCACGAGAGCGCGTAGTCGGCGATGTCCTCCCAGCCGCGCTGCGCGGGGAGCAGGTGCGAACGCCCCTCGAACACGGTCACCTCGGTGAGCGTGTCCGCCGAGTAGTGCGCCGCGTTCGAGTGCTGTACGATCGGCGGCATCAGGTGGTCCTCACCGCCGGAGATGAACAGCAGCGGCGGCCGTGCCGCGTTGCGGTAGTCGACCCACGTCGCCTGCGGCCCGGGCTCGAAGTTCGCGAGCACGCTGTCCCAGAGAATGCCGCCCGACGCGGGTACGTGATAGCGCTCGTACAGCGCGCGCGCCTCCGCCTCGGGGAAGGTGTTCGTGAAGACGTAGCGCCACTGCTCGTACGTGAGACCGACCGCGCGGTGCCGGTTCGCCGGGCTCTTGAGCACCGGGAACGTCGACCGGATCTGCGACCAGGGCGCGACGAGGACGCCCTCCGTCGGCGCGGAGTTGATCACCACGCCCGCGGCGCCGAAGCCGTGGTCGAGCAGGATCTGCACGAACGTCCCGCCGGCCGAGTGGCCGATGAGGATCGGGGGGGCGTCGAGCGCCCCGACGATCGACTCCAGACGCGCGATGATCGCGGGGACGGTGAGCCGCTCGACCGGCGTCGGATCGGCGTTGAGCGCCTCGACCTCGACCTCGAGGCCGGGGTAGGCGGGAGCGAGGACACGGTAGCCCCTCGCCTCGAAGTGCGGGATCCAGTGCTCCCAGCTGCGCGGCGTCACCCAGAAGCCATGGACCAACACGATCGTGTCGGGAGCGCGCTCGATAGCGCGCGGTGTCGTGGGCGTCGGCATGTTCGCTCCGTGTGGAGGAGAGGTGAGGCGCTCGTGCCGACACGGCACGAGCGACGCGTGCGCGGCGCGCGGGGTCGCGCGCAGGCGTGGCGGGCCGGAGGTGCGCGACTCATTCGACCAGCTTGCCCGCCGCGGAGACGTCGCGCATCAGCGCGGCGATCTCGCCGGGGATCGGTGGGATCGCCTCGCGCGCGATCCGCCCAGGGCCGGACCAGACGAGGTTGACCTGCAGCGACTCGTCGGCGGCGGGGTAGTCGGAGCGGTTGTGGCAGCCGCGCGTCTCCCGGCGTTCCAGCGCACACTCGAGCGTCGCGCGGGCCGCGAGGGCCGTCGACTTCAGGTCGAACGCGTGGGCCAGGTCGTGGTAGCCCGCGAGGTCGGGGTGGACGCCCACGTGCGGGATGCGCGACTCGATCGCGTCCAGCTCGGCCAGGCCCGCGCGAATGCCCGCCTCATCGCGCACGACACCCGCGCGCTCGGTCATCGTGTCCCGGATCGCGCGCTGCAGCGATCGCACGTTCTCCGGTCCGTCCGCGGCGAGCAGCTCGTCGACCTCGGCGCGTGCCTCGGCGACGACGGTCGCCGACCGCTGGTGCGCGGTGAGCCGAGCGGAGTACGCAGCGGCTGCCTCGCCGACGATCCGTCCGTAGACGAGCAGCTCGATGAGGGAGTTCCCGCCGAGGCGGTTGGCGCCGTGCAGCCCGCTCGACGCCTCGCCGATGGCGTAGAGCCCCTCCACGCCGGTGCCATGGTCCTCGGCCCGCACCCACACGCCGCCCATGGAGTAGTGCGCCGTCGGCGCGACCTCGATGGGCGTCGTGGTGATGTCGAGC
>DASTRO010000308.1:0-12183 GCA_035761165.1 Gemmatimonadaceae bacterium
GATCAGGTCGTCGAGGCGCGACAGGTCCACCGTCGTCTCCTCGAGGCGGCGCTCGGTGCTGCGGCGGCGGTCGCGGTAGAGCCCCACGCCGGCCGCCTCCTCGAAGAGCTCGCGCCGGTCGTCCGGGCGGTCGGAGAGCAGGGCGTCGATCATCTTGCTCTCGATCACCACGCCGGAGTCGGCGCCCAGGCCGGTGCCGCGCACGAGGTCGTGGATGTCCTTGAGCCGGCAGGGCGCGCGATTCAGGAAGTAGTCGCTCTCGCCGGAGCGCGACAGGCGCCGGGTGATGACCACCTCCTTGAACGGCACGGGGAGCGACCCGTCGTCGTTCTCGAAGTGCAACGAGACCTCGGCCACGCTCACCGGCCGCCGCGCGGACGAGCCCTGGAAGATGACCTCCTCCATCTTGGCGCCGCGCATCATGCGCGCGCGCTGCTCGCCCAGCACCCAGCGGATGGCGTCGGAGACGTTGGACTTGCCGCAGCCGTTCGGCCCGACGATGGCGGTGACGCCCTGCTCGAAGACGAGCTGCGTGGCGTCGGCGAAGGACTTGAACCCGTGGAGCTCCAGCTTGGACAACCGCACTACAACGGCCTCCCGATGCGAACGGCGAGGGCGGCCGGCACGCCGGCCGCCTGAAGATCGGCGAGCAGCGCGCGCGCCTCGGTGGGGGTGGCGAACGCGCCGACGTAGATGTACGAGCGCCCGTTCCGCTGCTCCAGCGCGTAGGCCGCGATCTCGCGGGCGCGGAAGCGATTGAGCACCAGGCGCAGCGAGTCGCGCGTGACGCCGCTCTCCAGCTGCACGGCATAGGGCAGCCGCACCACGCGGCCGCCCGTGACGGCGAGCGTGCCGCCGCTGCGCAGCTGCCGGAGCATCGCGTTCGCGGTGGCGGCGCTGGTGAAGGCTCCCGAGGCGACGCGGTAAGCGAGGCTGCTGTCCGTGCTGACCGGCGCGATGGTGAAGGAGACGATGTTGAGTGGGCGGCGCAGGTAGAGCCGGCGGGCGGGCTCCTCGTCGCCGAGCAGGAGCTCCACGGAGTACGCGGCGGCCCGCGTCGTGTCGCCGGGGTTGAGCACCGGGGGGGCCTCGAGGGCCGCGGCGCTGTCGGTGGACGCGCTGTCGGGGCCCGCTCCGCCCACCGCGCTGTCCGCGCTGTCCGCGCCGGTCGGTCCCGGCGCCGCGGCCGGGGGGACCATGGCGTCGCCGTTCCCCTCGCGGGCCGCCGGCATGCCGATGCGCCGACCGATCCAGACGAGCGCCACGATGAGCGCCAGTCCGCCGAGTACGAGGAGCACGGGGGGAATGCGCCGCGCCGGCGCGATCACCGGCGGCGCCGTGGCCGTGCGGCGGCGCGGGGCACCGCCGGCGAGCGGCAGCGCACGGTCGGGCGTCTCGACGGTGGCGATCACGCGTGGCAGCGCCTGCACGTCCGCGCCGTGGTCGGCCGCCACGACGCCGTCCAGTCGCGTGGCGAGGTCGGCCAGCCGCGGCGTGTCGGCCGGGGCGACCACGAGGAGCAGGGCGCCCACGTCACGGAAGCCGTCGGCGATGCGCCGCCAACGGTCGCTCGCCAGGTCGTCGGGCGCGGGCGGCTCGATGCCGGCCGGGATCACGTAGAGGCGGCCCTCCTCGTCCAGCTGGCGGGCGGCGCGGTTCAACGAGACGCCGTAGGCGAAGACGTCACCCAGCCCGTGCGGATCCTCGTCGGTGATCTGCGGCGCGACCAACCGCTGCAGCGGCTCGGCGCGCCCGGTGAGATCGCCGAGCGCCACGCGCCGGCGCGCGGACTGGGCGGCCGCGATGCCGAGCGCCACGTGGGCGGCGGTCTCCACGTCGTGGCCCGCGACCACCACCGCGGCGACGTCGTTCAGCGCCGCGGCGAGGCGGCGTCCCTCGGCCTCCCAGGCGGCAGCACGCTCCGGAGTCGACGGCACGGTCAGGGGGTCCCCTCGTAGATGAAGTAGGTACGGCCGGAGGCTCGGCCGGCGCGGTCGGCGTCGGCGCGGCTGCCGTACGGCCCGAGCACCACGCGGTAGATGGGCGTCCCCGCCTGCTGGGCCTCGAGCACGTGCGCCCGCTGGCCGCCCACCTCGATCTGGGACGCGAGATCGCGCGCGCGGTCACGGTTGAGCAGCGCCGCGAACGACACGTAGTAGCCGCTCGGCACCGGCGGCGGCGTCGGTCGTGCGGCGGGGCGCGGCGCACGGCGTGTGGTGTCGGGTGGCGGCACGATGGTGTCGTACGCTGCCCCGGTGTCCGGCGGCGGCACCGCCGTGGTGTCCGGTGCCGGCTCGACGCGGCGGAACTCCACCGGCTCGTCGAGATCCTCCGACCGCGGCCGGAAGCCGGTCCACAGGAAGGGATACCAGAAGTCCGCAGCCCCCTCGTCCACCGTGCGCACCGGCCGCAGCGTGCGGCCGTCGACGAAGACGACGTCGTCGCCGCGCACCAGGGCGATCGCGCCGTCGGGCGCGACGAAGGGGAGATCGGTGCGCCACCCGGTGCGCACCGATCCGGTCACCGCACCACTGCTCACCGAGACGACCCACGCCGAGTCGCCATTCGCGGGCCGCACCAGCAGGTAGCGGCCGAGCGGGTCCATGCGCAGGTCGCGCACGGGGCCGGGGAGCTCGATGCGGCGATCGACCTCCTCGGAATAGCGCCCCACGACCGCCACCTCGCGACTGGAGTCGACGGCGACGTAGATGCGGTCACCACTCGGGGTGGTGGCGAGGGCGCGCACCGGCGCGTCGAACTCCACGCCCGGCAGCTCCTCGAGCCCGCGGCTGCGCACGCCGATGAGCCGCTCGTCGGCGGCCAGGTAGATGCGGTCGCCCACGCGCGTGCCGGCCGCCCGCGTGGCCCGCGGCAGGGAGAGCGTGTCGATGAGGCGCTTCTCGGGCGGGCGGAGCCGCCAGACGATCGTCTCGTCACCGCGATCGGCGAGGACGAGCAGCCATCCGTCGGGCTGCGGCAGCGCCAGGCGCGCCGGGGCCGGCGGGGTGAGGCTCCACGGCTCCCCGGCCGGCGTGAGGCGCACGACCGCGCCCTTGGCGTTCACGCCGTAGATCGCGTACCCGTCCACCGACTCGAGCGCCTGGAGCCTGGGCTCACGCTGCCGTCCGACGGTCCCGAGGCGAAGGTCCAGGCGGCCGGGCGTCCCGTCGCGCGCGACGAAGGCGAGCGAGCCGCCCTCGGCGTCGAAGGCGAGCACGCGATCGAGCGCCGGGAGCCGGGCGTCGGAACGCCAGACCACCGAATCGAGGGCAGGGTAGGCCGAGACCGTGGCCGCTCCACCGTCGCGCGGGACGCGCAGGACGAGTGGATCGGGGCCGGTGCGGGAGAGGCGGGCGCTGGCGTCACGTGCCGCGGAGGAATCGTCGCGGTCCGGGGAGCCGCAAGCGACGAGCACGAGCGCCAACGCGGCGGTAAGCGTGCGCACCGCCGAAAGCTACGGGCCCGGGGCGACGGGTACAAGCCGGATGGGCTCGGCCGCCGCCACCCGTCCCCCGGTCCTGCATGCGCGCGGGGCGGCGGCCCTCCCGGGAGAGCCACCGCCCCGTCAGCCGGCCGGCGCGGTCAGAAGCCGTAGCCGCCGATCAGCCAGGTCCAGCGGCCGCGGTGGTCCGGCGTCGCCAGTGGGATGGCGTAGTCCATCCGCAGGATCGCGTAGCCGAAGAGGTTGAGGCGGAAGCCGGCGCCCCAGCTGGTGAGCAGGGTGCGCGTGTTCGCCTCGGGGCTCTGCGCGGTGCTGAAGGACGCGTGCTGCCCGTCCGTCCACGCGATCCCCGCGTCGTAGAAGAGGTGCCCGTCCACCGGCGGCAGCGAGATCGGCAGGATGCCCAGATCGAAGCGGCGGATCACCGGGAAGCGCAGCTCGGCGTTGGCGAACGCCACGCGCGAGCCCACCAGCTCGAAGGAGGAGACGCACTCCGCCTCGCGCGTCGGGCTGCACGTGCGGTTGCGATAGAACTGGTCGTCGTACCCCCGGATGAACTCCGGGCGCAGGTAGTTGGGCGGCAGCTGGTTCTCGTCCTTCCCGATGCGCGCGATGCCGGTGAAGCGGGTGGCCACCGTCAGCACGTTGAAGAGGATCGGGTCGTAGCGGCGGTAGTCCGCCAGGTACTCGACGTAGTTCCAGGTGCCGAAGTTGGGGGACACCTGCAGCCGGTAGCGGCGGCCCAGGATCGGGCTCGTGTACCCCATGAGCGCGTTGTCCGAGACGTACGCGCCGAAGGGCGCCACGACGTTCACCGACGGGAGCCGCCGGATCGGCTGGTAGAAGTAGTCGGTGAGCGCGAACCCCGTGGCGTGATCGATGTAGCGCGCGAAGCGAATCTCGTCGCGGGCGTAGCTCAGCCCTCGCGCGCCGAACTCGAATCGCGTGAAGCGGTCCTTGGGCCGCATGCCGACGGCGAACGCCTCGCGCACGATGTAGCGGAAGAACGCTCGCGTCTCGAGATCCTCGGTCTGGGTGATCGGAGCCACCTGAACGAAGCCGCTCTGGAAATAGTACGGCATCTGCGAGACGCCGAGGACGTACTGCAGCCGGTGCGCGTAGTTGGCGTACGCCGCGAAGACCTGCGCCTCGGAGAGCCGCCCGTTCACCGCGCCGGCCAGGGCGAGGCGGTGGTTGCCGAGCAGGTCGCTGAAGATGACGGTCGTGCCGCCGACGATGCCGCGGTTGAAGTTGTCCTGCGCGTAGCCGATCGTCGGCTGCGAGACCGCCTCGGGGCGCAGCCCGCCGCTGTAGTCGTAGACGCGGAAGGTGCTGGTGTCGGGCAGGGCGAGCGACGCGCTGTCGAGCAGGGCGGCCACGGTGACGGCATCCGTCCGCCCCCGCTCGGCGGGGGGCAGCGTCTCGGAGTGGCGCAGCCCGCTGGCCGAGCGATAGATGGAGAGCTGCTCGGGGAGCGTGTCGAGGAGGACGCTGTGCGGTGCGCCCTGCGCGACCTGCCCCGGCCGGGCGGCGTGCAGGGCGCTGTCGGCGGCCGATGGCGCGAGGGTATCGACCGCCGCCTGGGGGACGATCGACGAGTCGGCGGTGGCGACGACGCGCGTGGCTGGTGCGGGCTCGCGGAACGGCTCGCCCTTCAGGTGTCGCGGATTGCTGATCCACCACACCGAGTACTCGTTGTCCTCGAAGTAGACGAAGGCGAGCTTGTCGGCGTTGCGCGCCCACGAGATGGCCGGGCTGATCTCGGTGAACGAGGCCACCGAGCTGAAGACGTCGCTGAGCTGGTAGTGCTCGCGCTCGGCGATGTCGTACAGGAAGAGGTTGGACGTGCCCGTGCGGTCCGAGATGTAGACGAGATCCCGGCTGTCGGGCGACCACTGCGGGTTGAGGTTCCGCCCGTCCTGCCCAGGCAGCACCTCGACGCGCCCGGTGCTCAGGTCGAGCAGGCTGATGCGCCACTTGCCGAAGCGCAGCAGCGACAGGTCCGTCTGCGGGCCGCGCTCGCTCGCGAAGGCGATCCAGCGGCCGTCGGGCGACCAGGCCGGCTGCGCGTCGCCGTAGAGGTCGTCGGTCAGCTGCCGCAGGCCGCTGCCGTCCACGTTCATCACGTAGAGGTCCGACTGCTCCCCGGTCGCGCCGACGAAGGCGATGCGCCGCCCGTCGGGGGAGAAGGTCGGGCCGATCATCTGCTCGAACGGGAACTTGTCGAAGGCGCGCACCTCCTTGCGCCGCTTCACGTCGAGCAGCACGAGGATGTCCTTGCCGCGGCGCTGCGCGGTGAAGGCGAGGTACTTCCCGTCGGGCGAGAAGGCGGCCTGCGAGTAGCCGATGCGCAGCTCCTCGAACTCGGGGCTCCGCGTGCTCTTCGTCAGCCGCGCCACGCGCTCGCCGGTCTTCGTCTCGGCGAGGTAGAGGTCGGGGAAGACCTCGCCGCGCAGGTAGCTGCCGGTGGAGAGGAAGGCGACGTACTGCCCGTCCGGCGAGAGCGTGGGCGCGACGTAGTTGTGGCTCGCCCCGCCCGTGCGCTCGGCGTCGAGCAGCGGCTCGGCGAAGCGGCGCGCCCGCTGCCGCTCGGCGATCTGCGGCAGCTGCGTGTCCTGCACCGACTCGCGCCACTCCTCGCCGAGCTGCTCCAGGGAGAGGCCGAGCTCACGCTGGAACGAGCGCTCGATGCCGACGCTCGGGGCGCCGTTGAGGATGTCGCCGATGGCCCGGTCGCCCCACCGCTGGCCGACGTACTCCCACAGCGCCTCGCCATAGCGGTACGGGAAGTAGAGGTCGGGCCGGTAGGTCATCTCCTCGATCGTCGGGAGCCGTCCGTTGAGGGCGGCATCGCGCACCACCGCGTCGGTGGGCGGGTGATCGGGGCCGCGCGACAGGTACTCGGCCATCCCCTCCATGAACCAGTCGGGGGGTCGCGCGCGGGCGAAGCTCTGCAGATTGGAGCCGGCCCGCCCGCGCGAGAAGACGTCGTACTCGAAGACGTGCACCATCTCGTGCGTCAGCACGTGCTCGAACTCCCCGTAGTCGCCGAGGAAGTAGATCGTATTGCGCTGCCGGAGCCAGTCGGTGACGCCGCCGGTGCTCTCGCCGAGGTCGCCGAACATGTTGTTCTGCGCGAAGTCGGTGCGCGAGGCGAAGACGATGATCGGCTTCTTCTCGCGGAACTCGTGGCCGAGGATGCGCGACAGGCGCGCGTAGCTGCGCTCGGCCATGCTGCCCGCGATGCGCGCCGTCTTCTCGAGCCCGGGATAGAAGTGCACCTGGAAGTGCTCGGTCTCGAGCACCTTCCAGTCGAACGTCTCGTACTGGACCTGGTTGGTGCCGAAGTACTCCTGGGCCGCCAGCGGGGCAGCGGCCGTGGCGAGGCCGGCGAGGAGCGCGGCCGCGGTGGCGAGCGAACGTCTCATGAGAGAGCCCCCTGCGAGTCCGGCGCGTCGACCGGAACGACTTCGGCGTCGCCCCACAGCCGCTCGAGCTGGTAGAACTCGCGCAGCCGCGGGTGGAAGATGTGGACGACCACGTCCACGTAGTCGAGCAGCACCCAGCGCCCCTGCGGCAGCCCCTCGACATGATGCACGTCCGTCCCCTCGGTGTCGAGCTGGCGGACGACGTGGTCGGCGATGCCGCGCACGTGCGTGTCCGAGGTGCCGCTGGCGATGACGAAGCAGTCCGTCACGTCCGACACGCCCCGCACGTCCAGCAGCACGACGTCGTTCGCCTTGGCATCCAGACAGAGCGCGGCGGCGCGCTGGGCGAGCTGCAGGGAAGCGGCGGGAGCAGAGGGCATGGGGTCGGGATGGGGGAAGGGACCGAGCGACGAGCGACGAGCGACGAGCGACGAGCGACGAGCCGGGAGGGTGCGTGGCTCCCCGGGCGCGCCGTGGCGCTTTCGCCTAGGATAACCCGCGGACCCCGGGTGCGACATGGGAGCACCGACCCACTGGCCGCGTCGAGAGTCACACGCGAACCCGAGCGCGACCCTATCCCGGGGGACCAGGACGGCGCGGCGACCGGGCGCGGCCGGTGGCGAGGGTGGGCCAATACACGGAGGGGACGGGGCGCGCCAGCGCGCCCCGTCCCCTCGCTCCGTCCCGCTCCGGGCGGGGGCGGGCGCTACTGCTTGATGACCCAGACCTTGATCTCGGGGCGCACGTCGGCGTGCAGGCGGACCGGCACGCGGTAGACGCCGAGCGCCTTGATCGGCTCGTGCAGGTCGATCTGCCGCTTCTCGACCGTGAAGCCCTGCGCCTCGAGCTGGTGGGCGATGTCGGCGGCGGTCACCGAGCCGAACAGCTTGCCCTCCTCGCCGACGCGCGCCGAGAAGGTGATCGAGACCTCCTCGAGCCGCTTGGCGATCTCGCCGGCGGCCTCACGGCGCTGCGCCTCGGCGGCCTCGAGCCGGGCCTTCTCCTGGGCGATCCGCTTCTTGTTCCCCTCGGTCGCCTGGTAGGCGATGCCGCGCGGCAGCAGGTAGTTGCGCGCGTAGCCGGCGGAGACGGTGACGATGTCGCCGGGATGCCCGAGGCTGTCCACGGCCTGGCGAAGGATGACTTCCATGATGAGCTCCGATCGTTAGGATGTGGGCCGCGCCCGGTTGCGCCAGTCGAGCCACGTGTCGCCGATGCCGATCGCCAGGGCGAACGGCGCGAGCAGCTGCCACGCGAGCACGCCGACGGCGACCAGCAGCACCCGGGCCCACCGCCGCGGCGCGAAGAGCCACGCCAGCACGCCGAGACCGCGGACGACGTACAGCGCGCCGAAGAAGACGAGCAGGTTGACGCCGATGCCCCGCAGGTCGCCGAAGCCGGGGACGACGAGAAAGGTAATGCCGACGATCAGCCCCCAGATGAGCTGGTCGCTGAAGCGAAAGCTCCGCAGCGCGCCGAGCGGCGGCCCGACGCGGGCCCGCCCGAGGCGCTGGTACAGCGCCCAGGCCAGCGCCAGCACGGCCAGCGACTCCAGCGCCAGCATGGCCGGCAGCACGGCCACCGAGTGCCCCGGCATGGCGGCGTACTGCGCCACCACCTGGTCGCGCAGCGCCACCACGTCGGGATAGCGCCGCGCGTAGGCGGCCCACTCCGGCGAGGCGGCCAGCCGCTGGAGCCAGAGGAGCCACTCGTTGGTCCGCTGCGCGAACTCCGCCGTCATGAGCCGCGCCAACTGTGGGCCGCTCCCCCCCGCACCGGTGGCCAGCACGCCGATGCCGACGAGGAGGCTGATGGCCACGGTCGGCAGCGCCTGCTCGAGGAACGGGCGCCCTGGTCTGAGGAGGCAGATCAGCCCGAAGACCCCCGCCAGCAGGACCCCCCAGCCGCGCGCGAGCATCGCGTAGTCGGCGCTGCCCGGGAGCGGTCGCGTGAGCAGCCAGACGGCGAGCCCCGTCCACGCCAGGGCGAGCAGCGGCCGGCCGCCGTGCCACCAGCTGACCAGTGCGCAGGCGGCGAGCGCCGGCGCGAGCAGCACGACGGCCTGCTCCACCGGCACGAGCACCGGCAGCACCGGCAGCGACGGCACGAGCACGGCGGCGATCAGTCCGAGGAGGACGTATCGCCAGGCCGGCGCGGCGGCCGGACCGGGCGCCGGCGTCGGGGCCGGCGACCCGGATGGCGGGTCGGATGGCGACGGGTTTACGACTGCTGGCCCCGGATGTACGGGATGAGCGCCAGGTAGCGCGCCTTCTTGATCGCCGAGGCGAGCTGGCGCTGGTGACGGGCATCCACCCCGCTCAGGCGGCTCGGCAGGATCTTGCCGTTCTCGGTGATGAAGCGGGAGAGCGTGCGCTCGTCCTTGTAGTCGATGAACCGGATCCCCGCCTCGCAGATGGGGCAGGGCTTCTTGGCACGGCGCATGGCTTACTCCTCCTCGTCGTCGTCGTCGTCGTCGCGCTTGCGCGCGGCGAGCTGCTCCTCGGTGAGCGGCGGCGCGCCGAGCTCGTGCTCGTGGAGCGAGAGGAGATAGCGCAGCACGCCCTCGTCGAGCTTGAGCGCGCGCTCGTACTCGGGGAGGAGCGTGGGGTCGGCCGCGAAGCGCGCGACGACGTAGTAGCCGGTGTCGCGGTTGCGGATCTTGTAGGCCAGCTGCCGACGGCCCCAGTGGTCGAGCGTCGCGTGGTCGCCGACGTTGAGCAGGCCGTGGACGCGCGTGAGTCGTTCGGCGATCGCCTCGTCCTCGAGCGTCGAGTCGAAGATGTAGACCGCCTCGTAATCGCGGGTCATGCGGTGGCAAACCTCCCTTTGGTCGTGGCCGCCCTCCGCCGGTCGCCGGGGCGGAGGGAGGGGAACGTGACGCCGCTGCGCGGACGCGACGGATCGCGACGGCGCAGCGGGCGTCGATGACAGCCTTCAAAGCTAGCCGGGCCCGCCCGCGCGGGCAACGGGGGCGTCAGTAGACGACGACGAACTGATAGAGCCAGCCGGACGGCTGCCCCTCGATCGTCGCGACGAGGCGGTTCGGGTCGCCCTGGTAGGTCTCGAGCAGGCAGTTGTCGAGCACCGCCTCGTCGTCGGGCACGACGCCGCTCGGCAGCTGCACCGAGGCGACCTGGAACCAGACGCGCTCGGAGAGCGAGGCATCGGGGTCCGCCGTGTAGCACGACAGCGACGGCACGTTCTGGATGTTCCCGGCCTCCGCCGGCAGGATGACGCTCGCGCTGCCGTCGGCGTCGAGGGTGCCGCCGAGCCGCAGCACACGCCCGGTGCCGGTGCTGTCGTCACAGGCCGTGAGGGCGACGAGGGCGAACAGGCCAACGCTGACGGAGGGGAGAATCCGCATCAGGCGCTCCATGGTATGGGGTCAGGTGTCGACGTCGAGGCTCAGGCAACGAGAGTGCCGCCCGGCGTCCCGCGGCGGTCCCTGGGACGACGCGCGCGGCGGTGCGATGCCCGTCCGCGCGGCAGGACGGCGCGCTGTCCCGCCGGCGGGACGCTCCACCGGCGGACCGGCGGAAGCTGTCGCGGGGCAGGGCGCCCGCGCTACAGGCTCCAGCTCAGTCGCTCCAGCTCCGCGTCCGAGAGCGACTGCCAGTTCGGAGGGTAGGCGCACACGCGCCGGATGACGTGGGCGGCCTCGAAGAAGAGACAGCGGCGGGGGGCATGGTGGGGCGGATGGGCGAGGAGGCGCTCGGTGACACGCCACTGGATGCCCTGCCCGTCGAAGAAGCTGCGCGTCGGGTCCATCGCGGAGGGAGGTGCGGAACGGCTCGCGTCCCGTGGGGCGCGGTGGCGGAGCCGCCCGCGCGCAGCTCGGGCCGCGACGAAGGAATCCCCGGCAGCGGAGCAGCATCCGTGCCCGCCAGCGCGTCCGCGGGGGGCGGTCGGCGCCCGCCCCCCGCCTCGCGGCCCGGAACGTGAAGCAGGAATCGGAGAATCGACCTCCCGCGCCCACTCGGCGCCGGCAGGGGCGACGTCCATCCGCGACCCGGGCGCCCCACATGCACCGCGATGACACGCCTCCCGATCCCGCGCTGGACTTCGTACACGTCCTGCGCTCGCTGCGTGAGCTGGCCGAGCGGCGGCCCCTGCCGGCGGCCGCCTGCGAGCGCCAGGCGCGCGCCTGTGCGCGCCTCGCCGCCGCCGCCGAGCTGGAGCTCGACGAGCTCATGGCCCTCACCCAGGCGGTGCTCGAGCCGCGGCTGGCGGACGTCCGCGAGGTGGCGCCGACGCTGGTCGGGGCGATGATCCAGGAGTATCTGGTGGCCGACGAGCGGCGGGCCGGCGAGCGGCCGGCAGCGCCGTCGGTAGGGGAGCAGCGGCGGGCGGCGCAGTAGGGCCGGGCGGGGGTCAGACGTTGAATCGGAACGTAAGGCGACCGCGTAAGCGATTGTAACTGCTACGCTTGGCTTCGAGGTGTGTCCGATTTGTGTCCGCGACCCCCCGAAACGCGTTCCTTTCGTGGTCGGCGCGCCTCTGCAGCGCCCTTCGGCCCGCCCTTCTCAGGCGGCGCCGGCGGGGCGTTCTCCACGACGCTGTAGATGGTCGCGGCGTCGGCTTGCTGGTAGGCGGTGCGCATGGTCGCGAGCGAGCGCCAGCCGCCGGCCGCGGCGACGTCCTGCGCCGGTAGCGCGCGCCGCTCGCTCGCCCACAGGCGCCGGAACGCATGCCAGGCGCCCCGCTCGAGCTTCGGGAGCTTCGCGAGCGACTCGGCGCGCGCGAGCCAGTAGCCGGCCACCGTCTTATAGATCGGCACCGCGGGGTCGGCCGTGCTCGGGAAGAGGGGCGCGTCGCCGACGCGGGGGTGCGCGCCGAGATAGGCGTCGAGCGCCGCGCGCGCCTCGCGCGAGAGCGGGGCGACCCCCTCGAACCCCAGCTTGTCGCTGTGCTCCCGGAAGCGGAGCGCGCCGTGCGGCCAGTGCTCCGCGTGTGCGAGGTCCATCCCCGCCTCGCCCAACGCCTGCGCGACCGCGTCGCGAGTGCGCAACACGTCTGAGGCGCGGAGCTGACACATCGCGTTGAGCCGGCGCCCGGTGTGGCGCGCGAGCACGAGCAGGAGGCGAAAGCGACCGGTCGGGTCCACGACGTCGGCCTTCGCCAGCGTCGCCTGGAAGCGTGCCTCGGTGGAGACGGGCCGACGCATGTTCTTCTCGTGCGGGATCGTGATTCCCTCGAGCGGATCCACGACGAGGAGCCGGCGGCCGCTGACCCGGTGCCCGCGTGCCCACCGCAGCATCGCGCCGAGCAGGTGGAGCTCGTTCCGGATTGTGCCCGCGCGCACTCCCTTGTTGG
>DASTRO010000309.1:0-56914 GCA_035761165.1 Gemmatimonadaceae bacterium
CGAGCTGCAGGGCCGCGGCATCGTCCACGCCGTGCCGCTACCCGAGCACGGGCCGCGCGTCGTCGTGCGGCACGCCCGGCACGGCGGGCTCCTCGCGCCGCTCACCGGCGACCGCTTCCTCGCCCCCACGCGCGCGCCCCACGAGCTGCGCGTCGCGGTGCGGCTCGCCGACGCCGGCGTGCCCACGCCGCGCGTCGTCGCCTACGCCGTCTACCCCGCCGGGCCAGGGCTCCGCCGCGCCGACGTCGCCACGGCCGAGATCGCGGGAGGGCTCGACCTGCCGGCGGCGCTGGCCGCGTGGCCGGAAGCCCGGGCCGAGCTGCTCCACGCGGTCGGCCAGCTCATCGCCACCCTCGGTCGCGCCGGTGCCCGCCACCCGGACCTCAACGTGAAGAACGTGCTGCTCACCCCCGGCTCCTCCACCACCGCGCCGCAGGCCTACGTGCTGGACGTGGATCGCGTGCGCTTTCGCGCACCGGGCGACGCCGCCACCAGCGAGGCCAACGTGCGCCGGCTGCTGCGTTCAGCGCGCAAGTGGGGCGCGCGGCACGGCACGCTGCTCGACGCGGCGGAGATGGCCGCGCTGCGTCACGACGCCCGCACCCTGGCGCCGGAGGCCGCGTGATCCGGGCCGCGCTGGACCGCGTCGGCATCGTCATGATGAGCGCCGTGGGCGACGCGGTGCACGTGCTGCCGGTGATCACGGCGCTCAAGCGCCACCGGCCGTCCAGCCACATCACCTGGGTGCTGCAGCCCGGCCCGGCCACCCTCGTGCGCGGGCATCCCGACGTGGACGAGATCGTGCTCTTCGACCGCAGTCGCGGGCTGCGCGCCTTCACCGACGTGCGCCACGAGCTGGCGCGCCGCCCGTTCGACGTCGTGCTCAACCTGCAGGTCTACCTCAAGGCGGGGATCGTCACGCGCCTCACGCGCGCCCCGGTCAAGCTCGGCTTCGACCGCGCCCGGGCGCGCGACGCCAACTGGCTGTTCACGACGCACCGGATCCCGCCGCGCGCCGGGCAGCACGTGCAGGACCAGTACTTCGAGTTCCTCGAGGCGCTCGGCGTGCCGCACGAGCCGGTGGAGTGGAAGCTCGGCCCGTGGCCCGAGGAGCGCGCCTGGCAGCGCGACTTCTTCGCGCCCATCGAGCGACCGGTAGCGGCGCTCGTCGTGGCGACGAGCAAGCCGCAGAAGGACTGGCTCCCCGAGCGGTGGGCGGAGGTCGTCGACATCCTGGACGCGGACTACGGCCTGCAGCCGGTGCTCGTCGGCGGGCGCTCGCCGCGCGAGCTGCACGCCGAGCAGGTGATCATGGAGCGGGCGCGGCACCGGCCCATCTCGGCGCTCGGCAGCGGCCTGCGCCCGCTCGTCTCCATCCTCGACGGCTCGGCGCTGGTGATCGCGCCGGACACCGGACCGCTGCACATGGCGGTGGCGCTCGACCGGCCGGTGATCAGTCTCATGGGCTACACCAACCCGAAGCGCACGGGCCCGTACCGCCGCTTCCACGACCTGATCGTGGACGCGTACGGCGAGCCGGGGGAGGACTATGCCGTGTCGATGGAGAACCGGCTGGACCGCATGCCGCGCATCCAGGTGCGCGACGTGGTGGAGAAGATCGAGGTGTGGAAGGCGCGGTACGCCGAGAAGACTTCAGGGACCGGCGGCCAGGAACCAGGGGCGGCCTCGACAGGCGGATCCTAACGCCCCGGTGCGCCCGCTGGTCCCTGGTCGCTGGTCCCTGATCCCTCCGCCGCCAGCGCCCCGAACCCGTACCGCACGCCCACCTGGCGCAGCAGCCCCACCAGCCGCACGAGCGACAGCCCCATCACCGCGAAGTAGTCGCCGTCGATGCGCTGCACGATGGTCGCGCCGTAGCCCTGGATGCCGTACGAGCCCGCCTTGTCCATCGGCTCGCCCGTGGCCACGTAGGCGGCGATCTCCTCGTCGTCGAGCGGGCGGAAGGTGACCTCCACCGTCTCCACCCCCGAGACCATGCGGCCGTCGCGCGCCACGGCGAGCGCCGTGACCACCGTGTGCGTGCGGCCGGCGAGACGGTGGAGCATGCGGCGGGCGTCCGCCGCGTCGGCCGGCTTGCCGAGGATGTCGCCGTCCACGACGACGATCGTGTCGGCGGCGACGACGATGGCATCGGCGGCGCGCGCCGCGAGCGTCGCCGCCTTCGTGCGCGCCAGCCGCTCGGCGTGCGGCGCCGGCTGCTCGCCCGGCAGCACGCGCTCGTCGATGTCGGCCGGGCGCACCTCGTGCGCGATGCCGACCAGCGTCAGCAGGTCGCGGCGGCGCGGCGACTGCGAGGCGAGGATGACGCGCGGCGCCGTGGCCGCCGGATGCCGGCCGCTCATCGCTCGAGCCAGAGCGTGACCGGCCCGTCGTTCACCAGCTCCACGTCCATCATCGCGCCGAACTCGCCCGTCTCCACTGGAAAGCCGCGCTCGCGCAGTAGCGCGACGAAGCGCTCGTAGAGCGGGATCGCGAGCTCGGGCCGCGCGGCATCGACGAAGCTCGGCCGCCGTCCCTTCCGCGTGTCGCCGTACAGCGTGAACTGCGAGACGACGAGCAGTGCGCCGCGGACGTCCGCCAGATCGCGGTTCATCTTCCCGTCGTCGTCGGGAAAGAGGCGCAGCCCGGCCACCTTCTCCGCCATCCAGGCGAGCGTCACCTCGTCGTCGGTGCCGGTGAAGCCCACGAGCAGCAGGTAGCCGTGCGCGATGCGGCCGGTGACGCGCGCGCCGACACGGACCTCGGCGCGCGAGACGCGCTGGAGCAGCGTACGCATGGGCGCAACTTAACCGCGCCCATGCGTACCGGGAGGCGCGAGGCTCAGCCGCGCTGCTGCCGGCGCCGACGGCGCGCCGCTGCCAGGCCGACCAGCCCAAGGCCGCCGGCCACGAGCGACAGCGTCGCCGGCTCGGGCACCGTCGCGACCTCGAGGCTGCCGAAGAGCCCGTGCGTCTCGTCCTCGATGCCGGCGGTGAAGTAGAGGATGTCCGGGCTGCCGCCGTTGCCGCCGTTCCCGAACGTCAGCGCCCACAGCCCCTCGTTCACGATGGGCGTGCCGCCGGGCGCCAGCATCTGCCCGAGCAGGGCGCCGCTCACCGGGTCGAAGGCGTGGATGGTGCCGTCGCCGAAGTTGCCGACGAGCAGGCTGCCACCGAACGCCCCGAAGCCCGACGGCGCCAGGGTGAGCCCCCACGGCGAGTTGAGCGGCCCGCCGGCGGTCAGGTGGCGGAGCAGGTTGCCGTCGGTGTCGAAGACGTTGACGATCCCGTTCCCCGCTCCCGGCAGGTCCTCGCCCGTGCTCGGGTCGAAGACCGCGTACGACACGTAGATCTCGCCACCGAGCGTCTGCACGTTGAAGGGCGCGTAGCCGGCCGGCAGCGTCGGGTCGGCGAAGCCGCCCGGCGTGGCGATCTGGGTGAACGTGCCGTCGAAGACGTCCACCTGTCCGCTGGCGAAGTTCGCGCCGTACAGGCGCGGCCCGGCCCCGCTCGTGGCGATCGCCAGCCCGGTGTAGGAGGCGTCCGGGGCGCCGTTCACCACCGTCATGGCCGTGGTGCCGGCCGCCCCGTTCCAGCCGGAGATCGTGCCGGTGGCGCCGGCAAAGATGAAGCGCGCCGCCTGGCCGTTGGACAGCATGAAGGCGCTGGCGTCGCCGTTGAACACCTGCCCCGTGGGCACGCTCGGCACCCCGCCGCCGGGGCCGGGGATGGTGACGACGAGGCCCTGCTTCTCGCCGGCCCCATTGTACAGCGTGGTGACGCCGGTGCCGGCGTCGGAGACCCAGAACGGCGTCGTCGGGCCGAAGGAGACGCCCCACGGATTCACGAGCTGTGGATCCAGCGTGGCGGCGAGCCCGGGTACGTCGGAGACCAGGTTGGTCTGGACGTACGCGTTCTGGGCGCCAGCCTGGCGCGCCGCGAACGGGGGCGCGAGCGCGAGGACGAGCGCCAGGACCGCCGGGTGTCGGATCCGGCGGCGGGCGGGGGTGCGACCTGGGATGGCCATGTGGCGACTCCCGTGTGAGGGCGAGCCAGGGCGCGGAACCTGGCCCGCGGCTGTGCCGTTCCGGCTCCGCGCGGCCGTCTCGGCTGCCTCCGGCCGACCGGCGGCGCGGCACCGGCGCCGGGGCAGCCGCCTGGCCGATCGTGATAACGATCGGCGTGACAACAGATGCATCGGCGCAGACGTCGGCACGTCTCCGCATCCTCCCGGCGGGCCGCAGGCCGCATGCCAGTCGCGCGCCCCGCCACGGAAAAACGGAGCGGGGGTGCACCCCGTGCACCCCCGCCCTCGCCGCACGTCGCCGCAGTTCGCCGCAGTTCGCCGCGCTACTCCACCGTCACCGACTTGGCCAGGTTCCGCGGCTGGTCCACGTCCGAGCCGCGCTTCACCGCGATGTAGTAGGCCAGCAGCTGCAGCGGCACCGAGGCCAGGATCGGCGTGAGCATCTCGACCGTCTCCGGGATGCGCAGCTCGTAGTCGATGCACCCCGCCAGCGCCGGCTCCGCCCGCGAGGTGAGCGCGATCACCTTCCCCTTCCGCGCCTTCACCTCCTGCACGTTGGAGACGAGCTTGTCGAACACCGAGTCGTGCGGCGCGATGAAGACCACCGGCATCATCTCGTCGATCAGCGCGATCGGGCCGTGCTTCATCTCCGCCGCCGGGTAGCCCTCGGCGTGGATGTAGCTGATCTCCTTCAGCTTGAGTGCGCCTTCGAGAGCGGCGGGGAAGTTGTAGCCGCGCCCCAGGTAGAGGAAGTTCGGCGCGCGCTTGAACTCCTCCGCCAGCTGCGCGATCTCGTCCGCGCGGTCGAGGATCGACTGCACCTGCCCCGGCAGCGCCTGCAGCGCCTCGATGATCTCGCGCCCGCGCAGGATCGACAGGTCGCGCAGTCGGGCCAGCTTCAGCGTGAAGAGCGCCAGCGCCAGCACCTGGCTGGTGAACGCCTTGGTCGACGCCACGCCGATCTCCGGGCCGGCGTGCAGGTAGATGCCGCCGTCCGCCTCGCGGGCGATCGTCGACCCCACCACGTTCACCAGGCCGAGCGTGCGCGCGCCGCGCCGCTTCGCCTCGCGCATCGCCGCCAGCGTGTCCGCCGTCTCGCCCGACTGCGAGATCACGATGCACAGCGTGCGGTCGGTGACGATCGGGTTGCGGTAGCGGAACTCGGACGCGTACTCCACCTCCACCGGGATGCGCGTCAGCTCCTCGAGCATGTGCTCGCCGATGAGCGCCGAGTGCCAGCTGGTGCCGCAGGCGGTGATGATGATGTTGTCGAACTCGAGCAGCTCCTCGTCGGTGAGGTTGAGCCCGCCCAGCTTCGACGTCCCCTCCTCCAGCAGGAGGCGGCCGCGCATCGTGTTCTCGAGCGTGCTCGGCTGCTCGAAGATCTCCTTGAGCATGAAGTGCGCGAAGCCGCCCTTCTCGATCTGGTCCAGGTTCCAGTCGATGTGGCTCACGTCCTTGTCCACCGCAGTGGCCAGGCGGTCGAGGATCTGGTAGCCGTCGCGCGTCAGCACCGCCATGTCGCCGTCGTCCAGGTAGATGACGCTGCGCGTGTGCGAGAGGATGGCCGAGACGTCGCTGGCGACGAAGTACTCGCCGTCGCCGAGGCCGACGAGCAGCGGGCTCCCCTGACGGGCCGCCACCAGCTTGCCTGGGTCGCGGCTCGCCATGACGGCGATGCCGTACGTCCCCTCCACGTGCTCCAGCGCCTGGATCACGGCATTCTCGAGCGTGTCCTCGTACAGCTCCTCCACGAGGTGGGCGAGCACCTCCGTGTCGGTCTCGGAGCTGAAGGTGTGGCCGCGCTCCTCGAGCCAGCGCCGCAGGGCGCCGGCGTTCTCGATGATGCCGTTGTGGACGACGGCGATGGTGCCGTCCTCGGTGGTGTGCGGGTGCGCGTTGCACTCGGTGGGCGCGCCGTGCGTCGCCCAGCGGGTGTGCGCGATCCCGGAGTAGCCGGTCACCGGGTCGTTGCCGAGCAGCGTCTCGAGGCGGCCGATCTTGCCGGCCGCCTTCCGGGTCTCGACGCCCTTGCCGTTCAGCACCGCGATCCCCGCCGAGTCGTAGCCGCGGTACTCGAGGCGCTTCAGGCCGTCGAGCAGGAGAGGAGCCGCCGAGCGGGGGCCGATGTAGCCGACGATGCCGCACATAGGAGGGAGGGGTGAAGGAAGCGCGCGCCCGTGCAGCCACGGGCGCGCGTCGGTGATCGAACGACGATAATCTACCGCCCGAGCCGCTCCAGGGGAGCACGGGCGCGGCCGATGAGCTCCCGTGCGCGCTCGCGCGTGGGGGCCTCGGCGATGACGCGCACGATCGGCTCGGTACCCGACGGCCGCACGTGCAGCCAGGCGTCGGGCCACGACAGGCGCAGCCCGTCCTGCCGGTCGCTCTCGGCCCCGGCGAAGCTCTCGCTCAGCGCCGTGTAGACGGCGTCGAGCGGCGCCGACGGGCGCTCCAGCTTGTCCTTGACGATGGCGTAGCGCGGGTACTCGGCGGCCACCGCCGAGAGCGGGCGCGCGTCCTCCAGCAGCAGCTGCAGGATCAGCGCGGCGCCGGCCGGTGCGTCCCGCCCCAGGTGCAGCTCGGGGAGGATCACCCCGCCGTTCCCCTCGCCCCCCACCACCGCGCCCAGCTCGCGCATCCGCACGGCGACGTTCACCTCCCCCACCGGGGCGCGCGTCACGCGCTGGCCGCCCGCGCGGGCGGCGTCGTCGATCAGCTGGCTCGTGGAGAGGTTCGTGACCACCGGCCCGTGCCGGTGCCGCAGCACCAGGCGCGTCGCCAGCGCGAGCGTGAAGTCCTCGCCGATCGCCCGTCCCTCGTCGGAGACGAGCGCGAGGCGGTCGACGTCCGGATCCACGGCGAAGCCGACGTCGGCGCCCGAGCCGCGCACCAGCGCCTCGAGCTCCAGGAGGTTCTCGGCGACCGGCTCCGGCGGCCGCGGGAAGCGGCCGTCCGGCGTCAGGTTGATGGCCGTCACCCGGCAGCCGAGCCGCTCGAGCAGCACCGGCATGATGGTGGCGCCGGCCCCGTGGCAGCAGTCGAGCGCCACGTGGAAGCGGCGTGCGCGGATCCCCTCCACGTCCACGTACGGCAGCGCGAGGATCTGCTCGACGTGCCGCGCCACGGCCTCCGGGTCCGGCTCGGTGGTGCCGAGGCGGTCCCAGGTCACGTACGGGATCGTCCCCTCCACCACGGCGCGCATGGCCGCCCCTTCCTGCGGATCGAGAAAGAGGCCGCTCGGGCCGATGAACTTCAGCGCATTCCACTCGATCGGGTTGTGGCTCGCCGTGATGGCCAGCCCGCCCGCCGCGTGATGGTGCTCGACGGCCAGCTGGATGGTGGGCGTGGGCGCCATGCCGACGTCCACGACCGTCGCCCCCACCGCCTCCAGGGCAGCCACGACGACGCGATGGAAGAGCGGGCCCGAGACGCGGCTGTCGCGTCCCACCACGATGCGCGTCGAGCCGCCACGTCCCAGCGCCCACGCGCCGAAGCCGGCCGCGAAGCGCGCGACGATCTCCGGGGTGAGCGCCTCACCCACCCGTCCCCGCACACCGGAGACGCTGACCATCAGTCCTTCGTACGCCATGCCATTCCCTGTCGAGTGACCCGCCAGTCCGCCGTCGCGCGACCGCGGCCCGAATCCTCGGGGCGATCGCCTCGCGCACAACCTAGAATGAGTAAACTGCCGCCCCCGCCCGCGCTGTGCCTCGCATCACAGCCCCGCCGCCCGCCGACTGCCGATGACCGAACCGTTCAGCCTCGTTCCCCTCGCCGTGGCCGCGGGTGACGGCCGCATCAATGACGAGCCAGCCGGGCGCCTGGTTGCAGCCGGGCTCACCCTGCTGCAGCGTAGCGCCCCGCTCGTCCGCGCGCTCGCCGGCCGGCGCGCGGCCGTCCTGCTCCCCACCGGACACGCCTTCCTCACCGCCCTCGCCGCGGCCGAAGGTCGCGGCGCGGTGCTCGTCAATCCGCTCGCCGCGCCACCGGAGATCCGGCACCAGCTGGCCGACGCCGGAGTGGGCGCGGTGCTGACGACCTCCGCGTTCGCGGCGCGGCTGCCGGCCGAGGTCGCGCAGGTGCACCTCGATGACGCGCCACGCCGGGCAACGGTACACGCCGACGGCCGATCCCGCGAGGTCGACCTCGGGTCGCACGCCGGCCTCCGGCTCGAGGGCGAGGCGGACACCGCCGGCCGCGAGGAGGAGGCCGCCGTCGTCTACACGTCGGCCATGGCCGGCACGCCGCTCGGCGCGGTGCTGACGCATCGCAACCTGCTCGCGAACGCTCGCGCCACGATCGAGGCGGCCGCCATCACGCGCGACGACCACGTGCTCGCCGCACTCCCCTTCTCGCACCTCTTCGGGCTCGTCGCCACGGGGCTGGCGCCGCTGCTCGCCGGCGCACGCGTCACCGCGCCGGAGCGCTTCCATCCGCTGCGCGCGATCGAGACGATGGAGCGCGACGGGATCACCGCGCTCGTCGGCGTGCCGGCCATCTACGCCGCACTCGTCGCCGCGCTGGAGCGCCGTGGCGAGCCCCTTCGCTCCACCACGCTGCGCCTCTGCATCTGCGGCGGCTCACCACTGCCGGTGGCGCTCCAGGACCGGTGGGCCGAACTGACGGGCGTCGAGCTCCGCCAGGGCTACGGGCTCACCGAGGGCGGCCCGGTCTGCCTGTTCAACCGCGTGGACCGACCGAACCGCCGCGGCGCCCTCGGCGTCCCCTTCCCCGGCGTGGACGTGTCGGTGCGCGACCCCGAGCATGGCACGCCGTGCGCCGACGGCGAGACGGGGGAGCTGTGCGTGCGCGGCGACAACGTCTCGCCGGGCTACGTGCACGGTGGGGCACTCGGGCTGCGCCGGCGCGACGGCTGGCTGTACACGGGCGACCTGGGCGCGCGCATGGGTGACGGCAGCTTCGTCTTCCGTGGCCTGCGCAAGGCGATGTTCACGCGCAACGGCTTCAACATCTACCCGCGGGAGCTGGAGCGGGCCGTGTGCGAGCTGCCGGGAGTGCGCGAGGCGCGCGTGACCGCGGTCGGCGCGCCGGAGGCGGAGTGCGCCATCCGGCTCGAGGTGTGGGGCGACGTGGACGGGGACGCGGTGCGGCAGTGGTGCGCGGCGCGGCTCAGCGCCTACAAGCAGCCCGGCGAGGTGGTCGTCGCGCCCGCCCCCGGCGTCTGAGCGCGAACGAGTGCCGGCGCGTCACGCCCGCAAGCCGCCGGCCTCGCTCGCCACGGTCACGACGCCCGACGGTGGCGTGCGCCGCTCCGCCTCGGCCGCCACCGCGGACACGGCGCCCTGCTCCACGAGCCCCACGAAGACGTCCAGCACGCCGGGATCGAACTGGGTCCCGCGGTGTCGGCGCAGCTCGTCGATGGCGGCATCGATCGACAGCCGCCGGCCCGGCCGGTAGGGACGGCTGCTCGTCATCGCGTCGAAGGCGTCGGCCACGGCGGCGATGCGCGCCTCGAGCGGGATGTCCCCCCCCGACAAGCGATCCGGGATGCCGCGCCCGTCGTAGCGCTCGTGGTGCCAGCGCACGATGCGCAGCGCCACCGGCGCGTCACCCAGCAGCGGGGAGAGGATCTGCCAGCCGACCATGGGGTGCGTCATGATGTGCAGGTACTCCTCGTCGCTCAGCGCCCCCGGCTTGTTGAGCACGTCCTCGCGCACGCCGATCTTGCCGATGTCGTGGAGGTGCCCGCCGAGCTCCACCTGGCGCACCATCTCGCCGTCCAGGCCGAGCGCGCGGGCGATGGCAGTGGAGTAGCGGCTCACCCGGTCCGAGTGCCCGCGCGTGTACGGGTCCTTGACCTCCAACGCCTCGACGAGCGAGTGAATGGCGGCCAGGAAGAGCTCCTCGATGCGGCGCGCCTGGACGTGCACGCGCTCCTCCAGGCGGGCCTGGTACTCGCGATTCTCCAGACGCAGCCGGCGCTTCTCGAGCGCCTGCGCCACGCGTGCGCGCACCTCGTCCAGGTGGAAGGGCTTGGTCAGGTAGTCGGTGGCGCCGAGGGAGAGCGCCTTCACCGCCATCTCGACGTCGGCCACGGCGGTGATCATGACGACGGCCGTATCCGGATAGCGATCGCGGACGTGGCGCAGGAGCTCCAAGCCGTCCATCTGCGGCATGCGCAGGTCGGAGAGCATGAGCGGGTAGGCGTCGGCCTTGAGCGCCGCCAGCGCCTCGACCCCGTTGGCCGCCTCCACGCACTCGAAGCCGTCGCCCTGCATCAACCGACAGAGCACCTGGCGCAGGCGCGGCTCGTCGTCGGCCACCAGACAGCGCAGCGGGGACGGCGTCGGGGCGCGCTGCTCGTGTCGCACGTGCGTTCCGTTTCCCATGAGGCTCCGCTGTGGCTGGGCGGCCGCCGTCGGCCGTCCGGTTCACGCTCGCCCGCCCTCCCGCCGGCGGGTTATCTTGCCCCACACCACTCACCCCCGAGCCCTGCATGACCCGCGTCTACGACGAGGACCTCTCCTCCGCGTTCGCCACCCGCGCCATCCACGCCGGACAGCGCCCCGACCCGCTCGCCGGCGCCATCATGACGCCGGTCTACCTGACGTCCACTTATGTGCAGGACGCACTCGGCCAGCACAAGGGCTACGAGTATGCTCGGGGCCGGAATCCGACCCGGGAAGCGCTGGAACGTAACGTGGCCGCGCTGGAGGGAGGCACGCACGGATTCGCCTTCTCCAGCGGCATGGGGTGCCTGGACTCCATCATGAAGCTCCTCTCGGCCGGCGACCACGTCGTCTGCGGTGAGAACGTCTACGGCGGCTCCTTCCGCCTCTTCGACAAGGTGCTCACCCGCTTCGGGCTGCGCTTCACCTATGTCGACACGCGGGACCCGCAGCGCATCGCCGACGCGATGACCGCCGAGACGCGCATGGTGCTCGTCGAGACGCCGACGAACCCGCTGATGCGGATCACCGATCTGGCCGCCAGCGCCGACGTGGCCCACCGCGGCGACGCCCTGCTGGTGGTGGACAACACCTTCGCCTCGCCGGTGCTGCAGCGCCCGTTCGAGTTCGGCGCCGACATCGTCTGGCACTCCACCACCAAGTACCTGAACGGCCACAGCGACATGGTGGGGGGCATCGCCGTCGTGCGCGACGACGACCTGGCGGCGCGGCTGCAGTTCATCGCCAACGCGGCCGGCGCGGTGCCGGGCCCCTTCGACGCCTGGCTCGCCCTGCGCGGCACCAAGACCCTTCACCTGCGCGTGGAGCGCAGCGATGCCAACGGCCGACAGATCGCCCGCTGGCTCGCCGACCGCCTCGACGCCGAGCGCGTCATCTACCCCGGGCTCCCGTCGCACCCCCAGCACGAGCTGGCCTGCCGGCAGATGTCCGGGTTCGGCGGGATGATCTCGATCGAGCTCGGTACCAAGGAGCACGCCGCCCGCATGCTGAACCGCGTGCGCGTCTTCGCGCTCGCCGAGTCGCTCGGCGGCGTGGAGAGCCTGGCCAGCCATCCCGCGTCGATGACGCACGCCTCCGTGGAGCCGGAGCGGCGGGCGGCGCTCGGCATCACCGAGGGGCTGGTCCGGTTGTCCGTGGGCGTGGAGGACGTCGACGACCTGATCGAGGACCTGGAGCAGGCGCTGGAGGGGATCTGAGGAGGCGAGCGATCGGCGATCGGCGATCAGCGATCGGCGATCCGTGGGCTCCAGTTACCGGCGGGGCTCCTCATGGCTCTGCCTGGCCGCGCGGCGGCACTGGCGACCGTCGAGCGTCGAGCGTGGAGGAGCGACGAGCGCACAGCGCCCCGGGGGAGCCACTCGGCGGATCGGGTGACGAGCTCTGACACAATGACCCGGCCAGCCTCGTAGGAGCCCGTCGTCGGCCGCGCGCTCGTCGCTCGCCACTCGCGGCTCGTCGCATCCCGGCCCCACCCCAGCCCCAGCCCCCATGCCTCCGACCCCGCTCCCGCAGATCGCTCCCACCGCCTGGGAGCACCCGGCCGACCGTGCTGCCCTCAACGCGCTCCGTGCGCTGCCGGGCTTCGACGAGGCGGTGCGCCGCATCTTCGGCTTCTTCGGGGAGCGCGGCATCCGGCACTTCTTCCTCGCCAACGCGGTGCGCGTCTCGCCGCGCCAGCGGCCGCAGCTCGACACCCTCTACACCGAGGTGCTGGAGACGCTCGACTGGCCGGGCGGCGGGCCGGAGGTAGTGGCGACGCGCGCCGGCCGCCCCGACCTCTACGTGACGCAGACCCCGTTCGTCAACGCGGCCGCGGTCGGCTTCGAGCGCCCGTTCATCGTCATCAACTCGGCCACGCTCGTCCTGCTCGACCGCGAGGAGCAGCGCTTCATCCTGGCGCACGAGCTCGGGCACATCATGAGCGGGCACGTCGTCTACCGGACGATCGCCATCCTCCTGCTCACGCTCGGCCTGCGCAACCTCCCCTTCCTGGCGGGAATGGCGCTCCTCCCCTTCCAGGTGGCGCTGCTCGAGTGGTACCGGAAGAGCGAGCTGTCGGCGGACCGTGCGGGCCTGCTCGGCGTGCAGGACCAGCGCGCCGTGATGGGTGCCTTCCTCAAGCTGGCCGGCGGCGAGGCCGGCTCGGACCAGGCGGACGTGGACGAGTTCATGATCCAGGCGGCCGAGTACGAGACCGGTGGCACCGCGTGGGACAGCGTCCTCAAGCTCCTCAACACCGCCTTCCGCGACCACCCGTTCGGCACGGTGCGCGCGGCCGAGCTGCAGCGCTGGGTGCAGGCCGGCGAGTACGAGCGCATCCTCGCCGGCGACTACCCGCGCCGCGACGGCAGCGGCGACCGCCCCCTCGGCGACGACTTCGTGGACGCCGCCGGCTACTACGGCCAGCAGGTCCGCGACGCGGTCAGCCAGATCGGCGACTCGCTCGACCGCGCCCGTCAGGCCTTCAGCGACGCCTTCCGGCGCGGCGGCGCCTGACGTCGCGCCAACCGCGGATCGCGCGGGGCAGCCGCGGATCGCGCGGGGGCAGCCGCGGATCGATCGGGGACAGCTCACCCCTTCGCTCGCCAGGACTGGGAGCGGAGGGGTGAGGTGCTGTGGGGGCGGAACTCCTCGCCCTGGGCCCATTGCGTCGCGACCACACCACCGGGGTCATCGGCTCTATCGAAAGCCCGCCGGGGATGGTGGGTCGGCACCCCGAGGGAGCATTCAACAGGGCCGCTGTCATCCCGCAGGAGCGGCGGCGCCGCCGCCGCGAGTGTCGGGATCTTCCGTCCGTGTCTGGTGGCCGGCCACGTGGCCGAGAAAGTAGATCCCGACACTCGCTCGCTTCGCTCGCTCCTGCGGGATGACATCGCGGCGCACGCTCACCATTCCCTCCGCGCCTCCGCCACTCCGCCGCTCCGCCGCGCCGCCGCGCCGCCGCGCCTCCGCACCGCCGTCCCGCCACTCCGCCGCTTCGCCGCTCCGCCGCGCCGCCGCTCACTCGGGCTCCGCGGCACGGCTAGATTGCGCGCCATGGCCAAAGTACTGCTGATCGGTGGCGGGGGGCGGGAGCACGCGATCGCCTGGAAGCTGCGGCGCGACGAACCGGGGCTCGAGATCGTCGCGGCACCCGGGAACCCGGGCATCGCGGAGATCGCGCGATGCGAGAGGGTGGGCGCGGCGGACGTCGATGGGCTGGTCGCGCTCGCCGAGCGTGAGCGGGCGGACGTGACCGTCGTCGGACCCGAGGCGCCGCTGGCGGCCGGGCTCGTGGACCGCTTCGCCGAGCAGGGGCTGGCGGTATTCGGGCCGACGCGTGCCGCGGCCGAGATCGAGACGTCGAAGCGCTTCGCCAAGCAGCTCATGCTCGACGCCGGCGTGCCCACCGCCGCGGCCGAGTTCCACACCGATCCCTCGGCCGCGCGCGAGGCGGTGCGACGGTTCGGGGCGCCGGTGGTCGTGAAGGCGTCGGGGCTCGCCGCCGGGAAGGGGGTCATCGTCTGCCAGCGCATCGAGGAGGCCGACCAGGCCATCGACCTGATGCTCCGGGAGGGCGCGTTCGGGGCGGCGGGAGCCGAGATCCTCATCGAGGCCTTCATGGAAGGCGAGGAGCTGTCGCTCTTCGCCGTCAGCGACGGCACCGTCGCGCTCCCGCTGCTGCCGGCGCAGGACCACAAGCGGCTCCTCGAGTGCGACCGTGGCCCGAACACCGGCGGCATGGGCGCCTACGCTCCCGTCTCGCTCGGCACGCCGGCGCTGGTCGACGATGTCAGACAGCGCATCCTCGAGCCCACCCTCCGCGCCCTGCGCGACGCCGGCCGTCCCTTTCGCGGTCTCCTCTACGCCGGGCTGATGCTGACGCCGGAAGGCCCGAAGGTGGTGGAGTTCAACTGCCGCTTCGGCGACCCGGAGACCCAGGTCGTCCTGCCGCTGATGGAGAGCTCGCTCTGGGCGCTGGTGCGGACGGTGGCCGAGGGCGGTTCGCTGGCCGGCATGCCGGCCCCGAGCTGGCGCGACGCGTCCGCCGTCACCACGGTGGTGGCGGCCGCCGGCTACCCCGAGTCGCCGCGCACCGGCGACCCGCTGCAGCCGCCCACAGCCGCCGGCGACCTGCTCGTCTTCCACGCCGGCACGCGCCGCGACGACGCCGGGGTGCTGCGCAGCGCGGGCGGGCGGGTGCTCGCCATCACCGCCCTCGCGCCCACGCTGGCCCAGGCGCGCGAGCGGAGCCGGGCCGCCGCCGCCGAGACGGCGCTCGAAGGGAAGCAGTACCGGCCCGACATCGCCTGGCGCGAGCTCGCCCGTGCCGCGGCCGGGCGCGACGAAGTCGAACGTGCCGGAGCTGCCTGAGACCGAGACGATCGCGCGCGACCTCGATGCGTCCGTGCGCGGCCATACCATCGTCGGGGTGACGGTGACGCGCCCGGACGTGCTGCGGCACGTCACGCCGCAGCAGCTGGCCGACCGTATCGCGGGCGCGCGCATCGAGCGCTGCTGGCGCCGCGCCAAGCTCGTCGTCCTCGATCTCTCCACCGGTGACCGGCTGGTCGTCCAGCCGCGCTTCACCGGCGCCCTGCTCCTCGATGCCGGGCAGCTCCCCGAGCGCGAGCGCGCCTACTCGACGCTCGCCCTCACGCTCGACGACGGCCGCCGCCTGCACTACCGCGACATCCGCCGCCTCGGCACCGTCGCGCTGATGTCGCCCGAGCGCTTCCAGGCCTACACCGACCGGCTCGGGCCGGAGCCTCTTGACCCGCACTTCACGGACGATCAGCTTGCGGGTCTTCTTCGGTCCTCTCGCCAGGCCGTGAAGAAGGTGCTGATGGATCAGCGCCGGGTGGTGGGCGTGGGGAACATCTACGCGAACGAGGCGCTCTGGCGCGCCGGCATCGACCCGTCGCGACCGGCCCGATCGGTGAGCGAGGCGGAGGCAGCGCGCCTGCACGCCGCCATTCGCGCGGTGCTCGCCGAGTCGATCGCCGAGCGTGGGACCAGCTTCCGCGACTACGTGGACGCGAGCGGCAGCGCCGGCCGCTTCACCGCGCGCCTCCAGGCCTACGGCCGCGGCGGCGCTCCCTGCACCCGCTGCGGCGATCCACTGGCCGAGTCACATGCGATCGACGGGCGTACCACGGTGTGGTGCCCGCGCTGTCAGACGTAAGGCACGCCCGCTCCCTCACCCCCATGCCCCGCACCCCGCCCGCCACCGACGCCCAGCTCGCCGCCATGCGTGGCGTCGTACGCGCCGACGCGGCGGACCGGCCGGGCGTCTACCGGATGCTGGCCGAGGACGGCGAGGTGCTGTACGTCGGCAAGTCCAAGCGCGTGCGCACGCGGCTGCTCAGCTATTTCCGGTGCGCCTACCCGGAGGAGAAGGGTGCCCGCATCGTGCGCGAGGCGCGCCAGATCGACTGGGAATACACGCCGAGCGAGTTCGCCGCGCTGCTGCACGAGCTGCGGCTCATCAAGCGGTTCCGGCCGCGCTTCAACACCATGATGAAGCGCGACGCGCGGCACTACGCCTTCATCAAGCTCACCCGCGGCGCGGCGCCGAAGCTCCTCGTGGTGCGCGGCGCCGGCAGTGAGGACGGCGGCACCTACTACGGGCCCTTCCTCGGGGCGCAGCGCGTCGGCGAGGCGGTGCGCGAGCTGGGCGACGCGCTCGGGCTGCGCGACTGCGCGCTCGACCGGCGCATGTACTTCGCCGACCAGCAGGAGCTCTTCCAGCTCACGCCGCGCACCCCGGGGTGCATCCGCCTCGAGATCCGCAAGTGCCTGGGGCCGTGCGTCGGCGCGTGCACGGAGCGCGACTACGACGAGCGGGTGCGGCTCGCGCGCGCCTTCCTGGACGGCGTGGACGATGGCCCGATGGTGGCGCTGCGCGCCGAGATGGAGGCGTGCGCCGAGCGGCTCGAGTTCGAGCGGGCGGCGGCCTGCCGCGACAAGCTCCGCCGCCTGGAGGTGCTGCGCGAGCAGTTCGGCCGCCTCCGCTTCGCCGTCGAGACGCTCTCCTTCGTGTACACGGTGCCGGGGCACGAGGGAGACGACCGCGTCTACGTCGTGCGACGCGGCCGCGTCCGGCACGAGCAGGCCGCGCCGCGTAGCGCGCGCGATCGTCGCGCGCTGGCCGACCGCGTGGCGGCGATCTTCGCCGCGCGCGAGCACGAGGGCGCCGCGGTGCCCGCCCACGAGATCGACGAGCTCCTCCTCCTCTCCTCCTGGTTCCGCCGCTTCCCGGCCGAGCTCGCGCGCACCGCCGCACCGCCCGGCGTGATGCAGGTCGCGCGCACCGCATAGCGCGGCCTCACGGCGACGCCGCGGCGCGAAGCTCAGCCGCACCGCGGCGCCCGGCCGCAGCGCGATGCGCGGTGGCCACCACGCGTGGAGCGCGCCGTCGACGGCGTGGCTGGTCCCGCTCTTGCACCCTCGCCGGCCCGGCAGATCCCGGCGCGCATCGGCGCGCGCCGCGGGTCATCGGCAGCGCGGCCGCCCCGGCGGCCCATGGCGACGGCAGCACCGAGCAGCAGGAGTCGTTTCGATGGCCACCACCTGGCAACCCACGACACTCGTCCAGTGCATCAGCGTGGCGCCGTGGCTCACCTTCCCGGGCTGTGACGAGCCGGGGGGCTGCCACGACCTCACGCTGGGCCGCATCTACGAGATGGTCGGCGTGGAAGCGGACGGCGCGTTCTATCGCATCTACGACGATTCGGGTGAGGACTATCTCTATCCGGCCTCGCACTTCCGGATGATCTGAGCCCGTCGGCACGGCGGGCGCACGCGGCCCGGACGGGCTGCGGCCACGTGGCATCGGTACGGACCGGCCCACACGGCGCGTCCTCCACGCGACGAGCGCGTCCGACGTCGGCTGTGGCCACGCCCGACGTCGGAGCACTCTATCGCCCCCATCCCGGTCGCGATACGTTCCGCGACGACGCCTGCGGGCGCCGGCGGTGAGCCGCCCGCGATCGCCCGCTCCCCGCTACCGTACGGCCACGAGGACGCGACGACATGGATCCCACTATCCTGCCGCCACTGTCCGGGCACGCCATTCTGATCCTGCTCCTGCAGCTGGCCGGGCTCCTGCTGCTCGCGCGCGCGCTGGCGGAGCTCATGCGGCGGCTCGGCCAGCCCGCGGTGATCGGCGAGCTGCTGGCCGGCATCCTGCTCGGCCCCACGGTGCTGGGACACTTCGCGCCCGCGCTCTTCACCGCGGTCTTCCCGCCGGACGTCGCGCAGTTCCACCTGCTCGAGGTCATCTCCTGGCTCGGCCTCGTCCTGTTGCTGCTGCTGACCGGGCTGGAGACCGACCTGCGCGTCGTGCGCACGCTCGGGCCGTCGGCGCTCTTCGCGTCGGCCGGCGGCCTGACGGTGCTCTTCGTCAGCGGGACGGCGCTCGGCCTCGCGCTGCCCGATCGCTTCCTCGTCAGCCCCGACCAGCGCCCGCTCTTCGCCGCCCTGCTGGCGACGGCGCTCGCCATCACCGCACTGCCGGTGATCGGCAAGATCCTCATCGACCTGAACATCATCAAGCGGAATCTCGGCGTCGTCACCCTCTCCGCCGGCGTGGTGGACGACACCGTGGGCTGGCTCGTGCTGGGCGTCATCGCCGGCTTCGCCGAGGCGGGGACCTTCTCGCTCAGCAAGCTGCTCCTCACCCTGGTGAGCCTCGCGATCTTCCTGCTCGCGCTGCGCTATCTCGTCTATCCGGTGTTCGGCCGGGTGATCCGCTACACGAACGAGAACGTCGGCGTCGGCGGCGCCGACCTCACGCTGATCCTCGTCGGCACCTTCCTGGCCGCCGCGGCCACCGAGGCGATCGGCGTGCACGCGGTGTTCGGCGCCTTCGTCTTCGGCCTCATGGTGCGCCAGGTGCCGCGCGTGCGCGCGCCCACGCTGCACACGCTGGAGCAGTTCGTCCTCTCCTGCCTGTCGCCGATCTTCTTCGCCTTCGTCGGGATCAAGGTCAACCTGTGGACGCTGACGAGCTGGCAGGTGCCGCTGCTCGTCATCGCGGTCGCGGTGGCCGGGAAGACGGTCGGCTGCTACACGGGCGCGCGCATCGGCAGGATGGCGCACTGGGAGGCGCTGGCGCTGGCGTTCGGCATGAACGCGCGCGGGGCGATGGGGCTCATCGTCGCGCTCATCGGGCTGTCGCTCGGGCTGCTGACGTCGGAGATGTTCTCGATCGTCGTGCTGATGGCCGTGGTGACGTCGTTCCTCGCTCCGGTGCTGCTGCGCCTCGTGCTGCCCAAGCTGCCGATCACGGAGGAGGAGCGGCGGCGCCTCGAGGCCGGCACGCGTCGCACGCTGCTCCCCGAAGGGGCGCTGCGCGTACTCGTGCCGACGGCCGGTGGCGGCAACGCCATGGGCGCCTTCGCACTCGCCGCGCCGCTCGTGCGCGAGCGCAGCGGCAGCCTCACGGCGCTCTACGTGGAGCGGACCACCGAGGGGCGGCGCTGGCCCTGGACGCGCTTCCTCGATCCGTCCGCGGGGCTCGCCGGCCGCGGGCTGGAGCACCACCTCGAGCAGGCCGCGGCGCGCCTCGGTGACCAGCGGAAGCGCCTGACGGTGCGACGCGTGCGCAGCGAGGCCCCGGCCGACGCGGTGCTCGAGGAGTCGGTGCGCGACTACGACCTCCTGATGATCGGCGCCGCCCCCCGCCACCTGGTGGGGCACTCGATGATCGCCCAGGTGCTGGCGGGAGCCAAGCTGCCGGCCGTCATCGTACGCAGCACGGAGCACGCGCCGCCACCGGTCTTCCGCCGCGTGCTCGTACCAGTCGAGGGCAGTCTGGTCTCGCGCCTCGCCGCGGAGTTCGCCTTCGCCTATGCCGGCGCGGCGCGCGCCCGCGTGACGCTGCTCCACGTGCTCAACGAGGCGCGCGTCTTCACCGGCGCCATCGCCATCCCCGAGAGCCGCGAGACGCACGCCCTCAACGAGGCAGAGGAGGAAGGGCTCACCGAGCGCCTCCGCGCCGACTACGGCACGATCGCCGCCGAGCACGAGGTCCCCTTCGACGTCCGCATTCTCGCCAGCGGCGACCCGGGCGGCACGATCATCGACGAGAGCCAGTCGGACTACTACGACCTCCTCGTCCTCGGCGCGGAGAACAAGATGCTGGCGCAGCCGCTCTTCTTCGGCCAGGGCACCGCCACCATCGTCGAGCGGGCGGGGTGCACGACGGCGGTGGTGGTGCCGCCGACGGCGAGCGCGCGGGGGGAGTGAGGCGGCGGACGCGGCCATACCCGTGATCTTGCCTCGCGACGCGACATCCCACAGCGTGGGAGCCGGACGTGAGCGCGGAGGCTCCCGATGTCGGCCATCACCGTCCCCGCCCGTGCGCTGGTGCTCGTCGCGCTGCTCGCCAGCCGCGCCGGCGCACAGGGCCTGCCTCATCAGGCGACCACGCACGAGCAGCTCGGGACCGTCCACGTCCCGACCTCGTGCCGTGCCGAGGTCGCACCGACGTTCGACCGCGCCGTCGCGCTGCTGCACTCGTTCGAGTTCGGCGCGGCGATCCGCACGTTCGACCAGGTGTTGGCCACCGACTCGACCTGCGCGATGGCGTACTGGGGCATCGCCCTCAGCCGGTGGACCAATCCCATGAGCGCCGACAATCGCTCGCCCGTCCTGCTCGCGCAGGGGCGCCGGGCGTCGGCGGCCGCGACGCGCCTCGCCGCGGGCGCGACGGCGCGGGAGCGTGGCTACGTCGCCGCCGTGTCGCGGCTCTACGACGACTACGAGCACGTCGACCAGCCCGCGCGCGTCGCGGGCTACGAGCGCGCCATGGCCGATCTCGTCGCGAGGCAGCCGGCGGACACCGAGGCCAGGATCTTCCACGCGATCGCGCTCGTCGCCAGCGCGCCGCCCGGCGACAAGAGCTACGCCAGGCAACGCCAGGCCGGGGCGACGCTGGAATCGCTCTGGGTCGCGCAGCCCGATCACCCCGGCCTGGCGCACTACATCATCCACAGCTACGACGTGCCGGCGCTCGCGCCGCTGGCCGCGAGGGCCGCCGAGCGGTACGCCGAGATCGCGCCCGACGCGGCGCATGCGCTGCACATGCCGTCGCACACCTTCACGCGAGTGGGCATGTGGGAGGCCTCGGTCGAGACCAACCGGCGCTCCATCGCGGCGGCGACGCGCGACGCCTCCACGGCCGAGGTGCTCCACGCGTCGGACTACCTGGTGTACGCGAGCCTCCAGATGCGGCGCGATTCCGCCGTGCGGACGGTGCTGGCGGGACTGCCGGCGATCGCGGCGCACTTCGACCCGACGGCCGTCACGGGCGCCGCGCCGGGATCCGCCGGTGTGTACGCGCTGGCGGCCATGCCCGCGCGCTACGCGCTCGAGCGACGCGCGTGGTCGGAGGCCGCGTCGCTGGTGCCCGCCGCCAGCGCGTTTCCGTACGCCGAGGCCGTGACGTACCTGGCGCGTGCGCTGGGCTCGGCACACCTCGGACGGCTGGTGGCGGCGCGCGAGGCGGTGGACTCGCTGGCGGCCATCCACGCGCGCCTGCTGGCGCGGCAGGAGCCCTACTGGGCGGAGCAGGTGGCGATCCAGCAGCTCGGCGCGCGGGCGTGGCTCGCGCTCGCGGAGGGCCGCCAGGCGGACGCGCTCGCGCTCATGCGCGAGGCGGCCGGGCGCGAGGACGCGACCGAGAAGAGCGCCGTGACGCCCGGCCCGCTCGCGCCAGCGCGCGAGCTGCTCGGCGACATGCTCCTGGCGCTGGACCGGCCGGCGGAGGCGCTGGCCGAGTACCGCCACACCCTGGCCGGAGAGCCGAGGCGCTACCGGTCGCTCCTCGGCGCGTGGCGGGCGGCCACGGCGGTCGGTGACCGCGCCGCGGCCGCGGGCTATGCGGCGGAGCTCAGGGCCCTCACCGGATCGATGCCGGCGGATACGACGCGATAGCGACGAGCGGCCGAGCGCCCGCCGCCCCGTCACGCCTGCAGTGCCACCACCTCCACCTCCACCCGTCCGTGCGCGATCGTCAGCCGCGCCACGCTCGGACGGAGATCGAAGCGGCGCGGGCCGGCCGCGCCCGGGTTCACCACCAGCCGCCCGCCGGCGCGCGTCACCAGCTGGCGGTGCGTGTGCCCGTAGACCAGCACGTCCCCGGGGTAGCGCTCGAGCAGCTTCGCCGGCGTGGGGCTGCCGAGCTCGTGGCCATGGCTGACGTGGATGCGCACGCCGGCGATCTCGCGCACGATCGCCGGTGCCAGCCGTGGGTGCCCCGGAGGGTCGGTGTTGCCGAAGACCGCCTCGACAGGCGCGATCAGCGCCAGCTCGTCGAGCACGTCGTCGCCGCCCACGTCGCCGGCGTGGAGGATCAGCTCGACGCCGTGCAGTGCCATGTGCACGTCCGGGCGGACGAGCCCGTGCGTGTCGGCGATGAGCCCGACGATGTGCGTGCCCGGCGGCAGCTCACCCATGGCGCGGTCGTCCGGGGCTCACGGGCTCTGGGCCGCGCCGCCCTTCACCGCGGTGTGGATGGCGGCGATGCCGAAGGTCACCGGGCGCCAGGCGACGGTCGCGAACCCGGCCGACCGCAATCGCGCGGCGAGCGCGTCGCCGGTCGGGAAGTGCGCCACCGACTCCGGCAGGTACGCGTAGGCGCTGCGATGCCCGCTGACCAGCCGGCCGACGAGCGGCAGGACGTGGCGGAAGTAGGCCAGGTACGCGGCGCGCACGACGGCATTGGCGGGCGTGCTGAACTCCAGCACGACGAAGCGCGCTCCCGGCTCCAGCACGCGGTGCACCTCGCGCAGCCCGGCATCGAGGTCGGCCAGGTTGCGGGCGCCGAAGGCGACGATCGCCCCGGCCATCGAGCCCGTGGGCAGCGGGAGCTGCAGCGCATCGGCTACCACCGGCGAGACCGGCCGGCCGGCGCGCTTGGTGCTGCCGGCGCGCAGCATCGGCTCGGCGAAGTCGGCGGCGATGACGCGGCCGCGAAAGCCGGCCGTGCCGGCGAGCTGCACGGCCACGTCGAGCGTGCCGGCACAGAGGTCGAGGAAGCGCCCGTCGGGACGACGCGGCCAGTCCAGCTGCGCGATGGCCAGCCGCCGCCAGCGGCGGTCGACGTTGGCGCTCAGCAGGTGGTTGAGCAGGTCGTAGCGCGGCGCGATGTCGGAGAAGACGCCGCGCACGTAGCCGCGCTTCACCACCCCGCCGGCCGCGGCCTCGCGTGCCAGCGCGAGCCCATCGTCGGCGGCTGCGGGCGCGACGCGCGGCGCGTCGGTGCGGGGGTCGGTCTCGCTCACGGGCACCGGCGGATGATCGCCAGGGCACGCGGCATCGACAAGGGCTCGCCCCGACCACTCATCGGCGCTCCGGCACCCGGCCAGCTGCCGCGTCCGTCAACTGGCTCGCGCCGCTGGCCGCGGATAGCTTTGCGCCGTCCTCCCGCCGCGCCGAGTGCCGCCGGGCGGCCGCCCGCTCGTCCTGCACCGGTCCGCATGCCGCCACCGCTCGACCTCACCAACCTCCCGGACGCCGACATCGTCGCCCTCGCCCAGCAGGGGCGGGAGCGGGCGTTCCGCGAGCTGGTGCGCCGGTACGAGCGCCCGGTCTTCTCGCTCGTCTATCGGATGGTACGCGACCGCGAGGCGGCCGAGGACCTCGCGCAGGACAGCTTCGTGAAGGTGCTCAACCACATCGACCGCTACCGCCCCGAGTTCAAGTTCTCGAGCTGGATCTTCAAGATCGCCAACAACGTGGCCATCGATTACCTGCGCAAGCGCCAGGTGGACACGGTGAGCATGGACGGCTCCCCGCACGCGGCCACGGCGTCCGAGGTGGAGGCTAGCTCGTTCGAGGTGGCCTCGCGAGGGGAGACGGCGCTGGACGAGCTGGAGGCGCGGGAGATCGGCACGGCCATCGAGCGGGCCATCGCCCGGCTGCGCCCGGAGTACCGGGCGTGCATCATGCTTCGGCACATCGAGGGTCGCTCGTACGAGGAGATCGCCACCACGCTGGACCTCCCGCTGGGCACGGTGAAGACGTACATCCACCGTGCTCGCAATGAGTTACGGACGTACCTGCAGGACCTGCGAGAATAGCCCCGGGGGGTTCCGGCCGGCGCGGCGCCACGCCCCGTCCCGCACTGAAACCCCGCTTCGTACCACCGCGTAGGAGGCCAACGGAGGCCCGAGTGGATCACAGACACCTGCTCCCCAACGAGATCGACCTGCTGCTCGACGGCGACGCCGGCTTCGGCCTGGCGCCGCTGAAGGCGCACGTCCGCGCGTGTGCGCAGTGCCAGGCCGAACTCGAGGCAGCGCGGCACGTGGTCGCCCTCCTCGACGACCTGCCGCACTGGGCGCCCGCGCCGGGCTTCGCCGACCGTGTCATGATGCAGGTCCAGGTCTTCGAGCCCTGGCACGTCGCCCTGCGCGACAGCCTGCTCCGGCTGGTTCCCGCCTCCAGGCCGGCGCGCCTCGTCGCCGCCGCCGGCGCCTTCGTCACCGCGCTCGTCGTGTCGGTGGGGGCCATTGCCCTCCTCGGCCGCCTCGACCTGCTCGTTTTCGGGTGGCAGTACCTGCTCGAGCGGACGCGCGCCCTGGCCATCGACGCCGTGGGTGGCGTGGTGACGGCGGTCTTCGGCGACGTGGCTGCGGCCGCCCTCGCCCGGTCGAGCACGGCGGCGATCGTCCTGGCCGCCGCCGCCTTCCTCGGCTCCCTGATCGTCGCCGCGCTCCTCCTGCGTGCGCTCACGCTCGCCTATCGCCGGCAGCGGTCGTAAGCATGCGGTGGCACATCCTGATCTACCCGCTGGCGGCGGCGCTGTCCGTGGCCCCCGCCCTGGCGCAGGACGAGGCCCAGCCCTCCTCTGCCCCGAGCGCCTCGGCAGCGCCGGCCGCGGCACCCCGATCCGCTGACGCCGGCGAGCTCGTCGAGCAGGCCGCGCGCTTCGCGACCCGCTCGCCCTGGTTCCCGATTCCCGAGGCGAAGCCGGCCGCCGCCGGGGCGCGGACCGTCGCGGCCGGCGAGCGCGTGGTCGGAAACGTGGCGGTCGCCCAGGGCACGCTCGACGTCTACGGCACGATCGACGGCGACGCCGTGAGCTACGGCGGCGACATCGTGGTGCACGAGGGCGGGCTGGTCACCGGCGACGCGGTGGCCGTGCTCGGCCGCGTGCGGCTGGATGGTGGGACGGTTCGGGGGGAGATGCGATCGGTCCGTGGATCGCTGACCACCCCGAGCGCCCCGGTGGCGACCGCAGCCTCCACCATGCGCAGCCGCCTCGGGCTGGTCGCCGGCTGGTTCGCCGTGCTCGCGCTGATGGGCGTTGGCGTGCTCGTCTTCGCGGGCGGTCCGCTGGAAGGGGTGGTCGAGCGGCTGGAGCGCGACATCGGGGCCTCCCTGCTCGCGGGGATCGCCGGCCAGCTGGCGCTGGCGCCCGTCCTCCTCCTGCTCCTCATCGCGCTCGCCGTCACCGTGGTCGGCGTGCTCCTCATCCCCTTCGCCATCGTCGGCTACGTGGTGGCGGCCGCGGGGCTGATGACGCTCGGCTTCCTGGCCGTCGCGCGGATCGTCGGCGGCGCCCTCACGGGGCGCGCGGCGCGAAGCCGGCTCTCCCCTCGTGGCGCGGCGCTGCGCGGCGTGCTGGTCGGCGTGGTGTGCGTGATGGCACTCTGGCTGCTCGCCGTCCTGCTCGGTCCATTCCCCAGAGTGTCTCCCGTCGCCCGCGGCATCGCCTTCGCGCTCACCTGGGTGGCGGTCACCGCCGGCTTCGGCGCGGCGCTCCTCTCGCGCGCCGGCACCCGACGCCAGCAGGAGTCGCGCGAGGAGCCCGGCGTGGTGGAGGAGGAGATCTCCTGGCAGACGCCGACCCCGATCGGCGGCGTGGCTGCCGCCCGCCGCCCCACCTCGGCCGTCCGATGATGCGCGCCCGGTTTCCTGCCCTCACCCGTTCACGGGCGCTCATCCTCGCCACCCTGGGGACCGTCGGCGCCGCCACGGCGCTGGCCGCCCAGGAGCCGTCGACGCTTCGCACCGTGGAGTTCTCGCGCCAGCGCCAGGACTCCACCCCGCTCAGGGTCCGCGTCGACTACGCCGCCGGCAAGGTCGTGGTGCACGGCACCGACCAGCCGCTCCTCTATCAGGCGGCGATCGCCTACGATCCGAGGCGCAGCGAGCCGGTGTACGACTTCGACGCGGGCAGCCGCGTCCTGAAGGTCGGCACCCGGCAGGCGGCCGACGATGCGCCCAGTGGCCCGCCCGGAGAGCTCCGGCTCGACCTCGCGCGCGACGTCCCGGTGAGCCTGCAGCTCCAGACCGGCGCGTCGGAGGCCGACCTGGACCTGGGCGGCATGCGGCTGACGAGGGTGGTCGTGGAGTCGGGCGCGACCGACGCGTCGCTCCACTTCGACGCCCCCAACCGGCAGCCCATGGCGCAGCTCGAGCTCGCCGTCGGCGCCGCGTCGCTCCAGGCGCGCGGACTGGCCAATGCGCGGGCCAGCCAGATGCGCGTCAAGGTGGGCGTGGGGAGCGCGGAGCTCGATTTCGGCGGCGAGTGGACGAACGACGTCGAGCTCGAGCTCGACGTCGCGCTCGGCAAGGCCGCGCTGCGCGTCCCCGACGACGTGGGCGTGCGCGTGGAGACGAGCCGCGTCCTCGGCTCCTTCGAGCGCGAGGGCTTCGTGAAGCGAGGCGACGCCTACTACAGCGCCAACTGGGATCGCGCCCGCCACAAGCTGCGCGTGCACAGCCGCATGGTGCTCGGCGAGCTGGAGATCACGCGCGGCGCGAGCTGATCACGGCTGGCCCACCGCTTGCCCCTCGGCGTCGCCAGTGACGCCGAGACGGGAGCGCAGCCGTGGTCGTACTGGGATATCGCGTGGGGCCGCTCGCGAAATGCGTGGTGAAGGAGGTGCTGGACGACGACGTGCTCGGGATGGCCGCCGAGCTCGCCTACTACGCCTTCTTCTCCATCTTCCCCATCCTCCTCTTCCTGACGCCGCTGCTCGGGCTGATCGGGAATCAGCAGGCGGTTCTCGACTTCCTCTCGCAGCAGCTCGCGCACGCCGTGCCGCCCGAGGCGCAGCAGATCGTCGACCAGCAGATCCGGAGCTTCGTCGCGCCCACAGGGGCGCCGGGGCTCGTGTCGGTCGGCGCCGTCCTCGCCCTGTGGGCGGGCTCCAACATCTTCAACAACCTGATCACGGCGCTCAACCGCGCCTACGACCTCGAGGAGTCGCGCCCGTGGTGGAAGCGGCGCCTCATCGCGATGGCGATGGTCATCGTCTCCGGGTTCGTGCTCGCCGTCGCCACCACGACCGTGCTGGCCGGGGCGACCATCATCGGCTGGTTCAGCCGGCTGCTGGGCCTCACCCACTCCACGCAGGTGATGCTGACCGTCGCCCAGTACACGCTGGCCTTCGTCTTCCTGGTGGGCGTCACCTGGCTCGTCTACTACTTCCTGCCCAACACGCGGCAGAGCAAGCGCCACGCGCTCGTCGGGGCATTCGTCGCCTCGGTGCTCTGGGTGGTGGCCGCGCTGGGCTTCCGACTCTACGTCGCCAACTACGCCGACTACAACAAGACGTACGGCACCATCGGCGCGGTGATCGTCCTGCTCACCTGGATGTATCTCTCGATGGTGGTGCTGCTCGCCGGCGGCGAGCTGAGCTCCGAGCTGCACAAGGGGACGGCGAGCGTCGCCGTGCGCGGCGGGAAGCTGTTCGGCGGCCGCATCGCCACCGGCGGCACGGTGGATCGCGCCTCGGTGACGCGCGTGGAGCAGGTGCGCGCGAACGCGCGGCCCACCACCTGACCACGGCCTGACCACCGCCCGGCGCGCGCCGGGTCTCCGGTTCGCGGGGCGGGTACGCCCGATCGCGGTCAGCCGGGCGGCAGCAACCGCACCGCGGCGCCGCGGCCCACGCCGAGCCGCCGCGCCGCACTTCCCTCACGCAACGCGACCTCCAGCAACCCGCTCGAGCCGACGAGGGCGAGCAGCGCGCCGGGCGCGACGTCGGCGTAGGTGCGCCGGACGGCCAGCCGCTCGCCCGCGATCTCCACGGTGCCACCGCGCGTCGTGAGCAGGTTGGTGATCAGATTGCCGAAGCGGTCGACGGCGATGACCTCGCCGAGCACGGCGCCGTCGTCGAGCCGGTGCGCCTCGGGCGTGCGCCGCACGATCGGATCGTCGCACGGGTCGCCCAGTGCCTCGAGGGTGGCGCCGGCGGCGAGGCGCGCCGCGGCGGGGGCGAAGAGATCGCGACCGTGGAAGGTGGCGGACGCGCCGGCCGGCGTCGGGAGGGTGACGGCCCGGGCCCCGGGGAGGAGCAGCGCCGGCGAGAGCACGCCGTTGTCCGGCCCGACGAGCAGCCGCCCGTCGCTGGCGACGGCGATGGCGCGCCGCGCCGAGCCCACCCCCGGATCGACGACGACGACGTGGATCGTGCCCACGGGAAAGCGACGCCAGTAGCGGGCGAGGGCGAGCCGGGCATACTCGACGTCCTGCGGCGGCAGCTCGTGCGACGCGTCCACGAGTCGCACCTGCGGCGCGAGCGTGAGGAGGACGCCCTTCATCTCGGCGACGTAGCCGTCGGCGGTGCCGAAGTCGGTGAGCAGCGTGACGAGCGGGCTCATGTCACAATGATCTGTGGCGCCAGCGCCCGCTCCGCCAGAGGAGCGCCATGGCCACGGCGCGCGCCACGGCGGTGAGCGTGATCGTCCACCAGATGCCGACCACCCCCCAGCGGGCCGCGCTCCAGGCGGCGAGCGGCAGGCGGGAGGCGGTGAGCGTGGTGGAGGCGAGCATCGGCGGCACGGTGTCGCCGGCGCCGCCCAGGGCTCCCTCGAGCACCACCTCCACGCACAGCACGAGCTGGGCGACGGCGGCGATGCGCAGGTAGCGCGCCGTCTCGGCGACGACGACCGCGTCGCGCGTGAAGGCGCCGGCCAGCGTGGCGGGCACGGCGAGCATGAGCGCGGCGAGCACGAACGCGGGCAGCAGCGCGTAGCCGACGCTCACCCAGCCGGCGCGGGCCGCGCGGTCCGCGCGGCCGGCACCGAGGTTCTGGCCGACCGCCGCCGCTGCGGCAGCGCCGAAGCCGACGGCCATCATGTACAGCCAGCTCTCGACGCGGTGCCCCAGCCCGAGCGCGGCCAGCGCCGGCGTGCCGAAGTGCGTGGTGGTGCGCGTGAGCAGGACGTAGATGATGCTGAAGAAGGAGCCGGTGAGCGCCGTGGGCAGGCCGACGCGACAGATGGCGGCCACGGTCGCCGTCCGCGGTCGCCCGACGCGGACGAGACCGCGCCGGTGCAGGATGGCCACGCCCATGAGGAAGACCGCGCCGCGCGTGGCGACGGTGGCCACCGCCGCCCCGGCGATGCCCAGGCGCGGCAGCCCCCAGGCGCCGAGGATGAGCAGCGGGTCGAGCACGAGGGTGACGGCCACCGACGCGGCGAGCAGCACGAACGGCGTGCGCGTGTCGCCGGCGGCCCGGAAGCCGGCGTCCACGGCGAAGAAGCCGTAGAGGAGCGGCGCGCCGAGCAGGTAGGTGGCCAGGTAGGCGCGCCCGAGCGCGCTGACGTCGGGCGGCGTGTGCATGACGGCGAACAGCCACGGCACCAGGTGCGCGCCGACGACCGCGACCAGGGTACCCAGCGCGAGCGCGAGCAGCAGCGCGTCGCCCACCACGCGCGCGGCCTCGGCGCGACGTCGCTCACCGTGCCGCCGCGCCGCGACCGCGGTGACGCCGACCCCCACCATCTCGGCCAGCGCGACGATCATCCACACCCAGAAGATGGCCGTCGAGACGGCGGCCAGCCCGGCGGCGCCGACCCGCGTGCCCACCCAGTAGGCGTCCACCGACGCGAAGAGCGTCATCAGCAGGTTGGACGCGACGGCGGGGAGCGCGATGCGGCGGATGGCGCGCGGCAGGTCGCCGGCGGTGACGAGCTCCACCGCCGCGTGCTCGGCGGTGACGGCGACGGGGGCGAGCCCCTCGCGGCTGCCCAAGGGCAGCGCGGCCGCCGGATCCGGATCCGGCGGCCGCGTGGAGACGGACGGGGCGTGGGAGGGGCCGGCGGTCACCGCCCGGGGAGCGCCGCCAGGGCGGCCGCGACGCGCTCGGCCACCCTGGTCAGTTCGCGCGCGGCGGTGGTCGCGGGCTCGGCGACGACGATCGGGCGGCCGGTGTCGCCGCCCTCGAGCACCGGCGGGTAGAGCGGGACGTTGCCGAGCAGCGGCACCTCCAGCTCGTCGGCCAGGCGCTGCCCGCCGCCGGAGCCGAAGATGGCGAGCGGCTTGCCCGTCTCCGGCGACTCGAAGTAGCTCATGTTCTCGACGACGCCGAGCACCGGCACGTTGACGCGCTCGAACATCTTGGCGCCGCGCAGCGCATCGCCGGCGGCCACCTCCTGCGGCGTGGTGACGATGATCGCGCCGTCCACGTTGGTGGCCTGCACGAGCGAGAGCTGCGCGTCGCCGGTGCCGGGGGGCATGTCGACGATCAGGAAGTCGAGCTCCCCCCACTCCACGTCGCGCAGGAACTGGGTGATGACCTTCATCACGATGGGACCGCGCCAGATGGCCGGCTGGTCGCGCTCGATGAGGAAGCCCAGGCTGATGAGCTTCACGTCGTGCGCCTCGAGCGGCAGGATGCGCTCGTTGCGCACCGGCGGCGGCTCGTTGACGCCCATCATGCGCGGGATGTTGGGGCCGTAGATGTCCGCGTCCATGAGCCCCACCCGGTGGCCGGCCCGGGCGAGGGCGACTGCCAGGTTGGTGGCGACGGTGGACTTGCCGACCCCGCCCTTGCCGCTGGAGACGGCGAGGATACGCCCGAGATTGGGGTACGGCACGGGGGTGGGCGCCGGGACGCGCGGCGCGGCCGGCCGGGCCTGCTCCATCACCGGCAAGGCGCGGCCAGGGGCGGGGCGGGCGGGCGGCGGCGGCGCCGACGCGCCGGCCGCCGCGGCCTGGGCCGGGTCGCGCACGTCCACGCGCACGTCGGTGATCCCCTCGGTGCGCTCGAGCGCCTGACGCACCTCGCGCACGAGCGTCGCGTCGTCCTGGGCGTCGAGGAGGAGGGTGAGGCGCACCTTGCCGTCGCGGGTGGTGGCGACGTCGCGCACCATCTCGCCAGTGACGACGTCGGTCTGCGTGCGCGGGTTGCGCACCTGGCGGAGCGCCTGCTCTATGCGTTCCTGCAGCGTGGGGGGCATGAGATGAAGCGAATCGTTCGGGATTGCGCGCACGTCGCCAGGTCTGGGGCCGGCGGCGATCAGTCGCGCGCCAGGCGGACCTCGCGCACTTCGGGCACGGCGCGGCGCAGATGGGCGGCGACCGCGGTGTGGAAGGTCGAGACCGAGAGCTCGCAGTCCGGGCATCCGCCGTCCACGTCGAGCAGCGCCACGCCGCTCGTCACGTCGAAGGCGAGGAGCTCGAGGCGCGCATGGTCGAGCCGCAGGATGGCCCCGGCGTGCTCCAGCTCGTGCCGGATGCGGGCTTCCAGGGCGGCGTGCTTCTCCGCGGTGAGGCGGGACGGACTGCGCATGGGGCGAAAGCTAGGCCGGAGCGGGGGGGCGGCGCAAACCGTGGTCGCCCCTCCCGCCACGGCCGCGCGTGGCAGCTCCCACCCGGGGCCGAGCGTCGGGCGGACGCCGGCGGCTCAGCGTCGTGGGGCGCGCCCGTCGATCCGCGCCCGCACGACGAACGGCACGTCGAGCGAGTCCCGGACGACGCCGTAGAGCCGGTCGCCGATCACCTGCGGCCGGATCCAGTCGAACAGCGGCACGTCCGAGTCGGCGCGGCCGAGGTAGCGCCCCCGCGGGTCGAAGACGTCGAAGTCGCCCCGCCGCGCGGAGTCGGCGGCATCCGAGCGGACCCAGAGGTGGTGCGAGTCGTCGAGCAGCATCGTCCAGATGAGCCGCTGCGTGGTGCCGAAGCGGGAGCGGTCGATGCGCAGGCGTGGATCGGCGCCCTCGTTGATGCGCGCCGCCATCTCGTCCGCCTCCGCGTCGGTCACCTCCCGCGGCTGCACGTCCCGCTCGACGATGCGCACCGTGTCGCCGGCGAAGGACTGCTGCGCGATGCGGTAGCGGTCCGTGATCGCGCTCCACACGTAGCCACGCGGGTCGATCAGCCGCACCTGCTGGGGTGTGAAGGGAATCGTCCTGGACATCATCGGCCGGCCGGCCGCGTTGTTGATCACGAGCTGCTCCGGCTCGAACGTCGGCAGGTCGACGGTGTCGACGGGTGCACCGGCCCCGTCGAGGCGAACCAGCACCTCCCGCTGCGGGCGCTCCTGAGTGGCGTGGACGATGTTCTGCTCCATGACGTGACCGGCCGTGTCGAGCGCGCCCCGCCACGGATAGGAGCTGTAGGCGAAGGGGCGATGCACCGTCTCCAGCACGCGGCCGGCGGTGTCGAAGCGCATGTATCGGGCATTGCCGTAGTCCACCACCCAGAAGTCCGCGCGACCGGGGCGCATCAGGACGGCGACGGCATCGGCGAGCTCGCCGGGCCCACCGCCCTTACGACCGATGGTGCGCACGTACGCGCCGTCGGGCCCGAAGACGCGGATCTCCTGCGCCTGGCCGTCGAGGACGTAGATGCGCCCCGCGGCGTCCACGGCCACGCTCCGGACGTCGCCGAACATCGCCGGCCCCTCGTCCATGACGCTGCCGATCCGGAGATCCTCACGGACGTGCCACGCGCGCGCCGAGTCCCAGATGCCGGCGGCCGGGTTGTGGACGACGACGGTACCCGACGCCAGCGTGTCGATGCTCCCCTGCCAGCGGGCATCGGCGGGCGCGTCGGCGCTGGTGCAGGCGGCGAGCAGGGCGGGGAGGATCAGCGAGACGCGACGCACGGGAGACTGGAGCGGGAAGACGATGCACCGAGCGATGCTTCGGTGCCGGACGGGCGAGGGCTCCACCGTAACGTGCCATTCGGGGGGGGCCCCCGCCGTCTGGGGCGGCTGCCCACCATCCTCCGGGGGCACCCCATGGTCGGAGCGAGCGCGCTCCCCGCTCCCCTGCCTGCCCGGTCGGTCGCCGGCATGCGCGCCGTCGACCTGTCGGCACGCATCAGTCGCCCGCGGGCACGAGTGCGCCCTCTGGCGTGGCAGCCGCCGCCGGCATCGCCCGCCGCCGCTCGGCGCGCCGCTCGAGCAGCAGGTAGATGGCCGGCGTCACCGTCAGCACCAGCACCGTGGAGCTGGTGAGGCCGCCGATGAGCGCGTAGCCGAGCGCGTTCCAGATGTTCTGGTCGGCGTACTCGCTGAAGAGCACCAGCGGCAGGAGCCCGAGCACCGTGCTCACGCTCGTCATCAGGATGGGGCGCACGCGCTGCAGCGAGCCCTGGACGAGCGCCTCGACCAGCGGCACGCCGCGCTCGCGGCGGAGCTGGTTCACGCGGTCGACGAGGAGGATCGAGTTGTTGACGACGATGCCGCCCATCATGATGACGCCGATCACCGCCTCGCGCGTGAAGCTGGCGCGCGTGAGATAGAAGATGCCGAAGACGCCGATGAGCGCCATCGGCACGGTGAGCAGCACGCACACCGGCTGGCGCACGCTCTCGAAGAGCGCCGCGCAGACCATGAAGACGAGCACCAGGGAGAGGGTCAGCACGCCGTAGAGCTGGCGCTGGTCCTCGTCGCTGAACGACCACGCCTGCGTGGCCTCGATGCTGTAGCCGTCGGGGAGCTCGGTGGCGGCGACGACGGCGTCGCGTACGCTGTTGCCGAGCTTCGCGGGGCCGCGGAACTCGTACGCCACGTTGCGCTGGTACTGCTGGTCCTCGCGCACCACGCGCCCCAGCGTCTCCCGCTCGGCCACCGTGGCGATGTCGCCGAGGCGGACGCCGGTGCCACTGCGTGTGGGGAGGAGGAGCTCCTGCAGGGCGAGGACGTCGAAGGTCTCGTACCCCTCCAGCTTGACGACGAAGTCGCGCTCCTCGCCGGCGATGCGCAGCGTGCCGAGGCCCCGCCCGCTGGCGCCCCGCACGGCGGCCCGCACCTGATTCACCACGTCGCGCATGGTGAGATCGTGCATCGCCAGACGGTCGCGGTCGATGGTGAGCGCGATCTCGGTGGCCTTGTCGCGTGTGTAGCCGCCGCTGGCGTTCACGTCCACGTCGCGGATGCGCGAGGAGGTGCGCGTGAGCCGCGCCGCCAGCCCGTCGGCGATCTCGCGCACGGTCTCGTAGTTGTAGCCGAGGATCTTGATGGTGTAGTTCGGCGGCGAGCTGCCCCCGCCGTAGAACGACGGGCCGTAGCCGGTGACGCGCACCTCCGCGCCGCCGAAGCCGAAGCTCTCCGCCGTCAGCTCCTCCTTGAGGGCGACCGGGATGTCGGTGCGCTCCACCGAGTCGGGGAAGGTGACGACGATCTGGGCGGACTGCGGGAAGACGTTGGAGGTAAAGCGCTCGACGTACGGCAGCGGGGCCAGCTTCTGCTCGAAGTAGCGCACGATCTCGTCCGTGCGCGCCAGCTCCTCGCCGCGCGGCTGGCGGATCTGGATGGAGAGCACGGAGCGCCGGTCGCCCCAGCTGCCGCCCCAGACGAGGCCCCGGGCGACGTACTTGTCGAAGAGGTAGTACGACCCGCCCACGAGCACGGTGGCGACGAGCACGGTGGTCCAGGGGAAGCGCAGCGTGCCGCGGACGACGTGCTCGTAGGCGCGGACGTAGAAGGGGCGAGCGCTCAGCGATGCGCGGTCAGCGGTCAGCGTCACCCCCTCGGGCGAGCCACTACTGGCCGGCCCGAGGCCGTTCCGCTGATCGCTCGCCGCTGATCGCTGATCGCTGCCCTTCAACAGCCTCGCCCCGACCGCCGGGATGAACGTGAACGCCACCAGCAGGCTGGCCGCCTGCGTCAGCGCGGTGACGACGGCGAGGGGCACGTAGTAGAGCCGCAGCTCCCCCTGGAGGTAGACGAAGGGGACGAAGACGACGAGCGACGTCGCGACGCCCGCGACGACGGCCAGCTCGACCTCGCGCGCCCCCTCCTCCGCCGCCACGGCCGCCGGCTCGCCGCCACGCCAGCGGCGGTAGATGTTCTCCAGCACGACGATGGCCGTGTCGGCCATGATGCCGAAGCCCATCGCCAGCCCCATGAGGGTGAGGACGTTGAGCGAGTAGCCGGCGAAGTACATCAGGTTGAGCGCGATGAGCACCGAGAAGCCGATGGTCGCGCAGACGATGACGACCGAGCGGAAGGAGCCGAGGAAGACGAGGAGGACGGCGAAGATGACGAGCGCCGAGAGCACGGAGCGCGAGCGCAGGTCGGTGAGCTGGAGCCGGATGTCGCGGCTCTCGTCGCCGTCCAGGATGAGGCGCATGCCGGGCAGCAGGCTCCGCTCGAGGTCGGCGACGTGTGCCTTGACGCTGTCGGCCACGGCCACCGTGTTGACGCCGACGGCCTTCATGACCTGGAACACCACGGCCGGGCGGCCGTCGATGCGGTAGTAGCTGCGCGGGTCCTCGTAGGTGTCGTGCACCGTGCCGACGTCGCGCACGCGCACGACGTGCCCGCCGTCGGCGACGAGCACGGCGTCGCGGATGTCGTCGGCCGAGCCGGCGCGCTGGCGGATGGCGAGGGAGCGGAGGATCGGGCCGTCGGAGACGGTGCCGGCCTCGGTGACGAACTCCAGGGCGCTCACCGCGCTGCGCACGGCCATCGGGGTGAGGCCGTGGGCGGCGAGCGCCGCCTCGTCCAGCCGGATCTCGAGGACACGCGCGCGCCCGCCGAAGACGCGCACGTCGGCGACGCCGCCCACCTGGCGCAGGTCGGGGGCGATCTTCTCGTCGGCGTACCGGCGCAGCGCCTCGGTGGTGAACGGCCCGGTGATGGTGTAGCGCAGGAAGGGCATGCGCTGCTCGCGGAACTCGTCCGGCACGTAGTCGCCGATGGCCGGCACCACGCCCGGCGGCAGCTCGTCCTCGATGGCCGCGAAGCGCTCGAGCATGTCCATGCGCGCGAAGTTCATGTCCGTGCCGCGCGCGAACTCCACCTCGATCGTCGTCGTCCCCTGCCCCTGCTCCTCGGCCGACGTCGAGGTGACCTTCTCGACCCCGCGCACCTGCTGGATGGCCGCCTCGAGCGGGGAGGTGACGAACGCCTCCATCGTCTCCGGCGACGCGCCCTGCCAGCTGGCCTCGACGGTGAGCTGCGGGAAGCTCGTGTCGGGGAGGAGCTCGATGGGGATGTTGCGCCAGGCCGCCACGCCGAGGAGCGCGGCAGCCAGGTAGAGCATGGAGACGGCGATGGGCCGCCGGATCGCGAAGCGGATCATGCCGCGCCCGCGCCTCCGGGCTGCAACGCGTAGAGCCGGACCTGCTCGACGTCGTTCTCGTCGCGCTGCACCCCGAGCACGTAGTCGGCCCCGAACTCGAGGACGCGGAAGTCCTCCGGCAGGGCGACCGTGCCGAGGTACCGGCCGTCGGCGTCGAAGGCGCTCCAGCGCGGGATCGGATCGGCGGGGCGCGTGGTCTCCTGCACCCAGAGCCGGCCTGCGGGGTCGATGTGCAGGTCGCCGTGGGCCGGGAAGGTGGGCGGCAACGTCGCGTTCGCCCACTTCTCCTCCGTCATCCGTCGGAAGCGCGCCTCCATCCCGGCGGGGATGCCGCTCATCGTGCGATCGAGCTCCTTCCGCTTCCGCGCCTCGGCGTCCTCGGGCGTGACGGGGAGCGGCTCGACCGCGCGGCGCACGAGGCGCACGAGGCGGCCGTCCGCAGTGTAGCGGGCCAGCTCGTAGCGATCGGCGCTGCCGAACCAGAAGCCGTCACCGTCCACCGCCACCCGCGAGGCCTTGCCGAACGGCGGCGGGCCGATGGCGATCATCACGTTCTCGCCCGAGCCGCTCCGTCGCGCCTGCGTCTCGTCGCCGGCGAAGGTGCCGATGGTGTCACGGAGCGACCCGTCGGCGGCCAGGCGGACGTAGACCAGCGAGTCGCGCGATGTCGCATCGAGGCGCGGCGCGCTGGCCACGCGGGCGAGCAGCGTGCCGTCGGCGAAGGGCGCCAGCACGCGGTAGATGCCCATGCCCGTCATGAAGACGCGGGGCGCGCCCTGCTCCGCCTCGGGCGCCTTCCGTGGCGGCGCCGCGGCCGCGAGCGACAGCGACCGTGCGACCGCGCCGTCGGGGGCGAGCACGGTGATGCGCTGCGCGCCCATGTCGTGGAGCATGAGCGAGTCGCCGGCCAGCCGCTGCATCCAGCTCACGTTCTTGTACTCGCCCGGCCCGCCGCCGCTGCCGCCGACCTTGCCGACGAGTTGCCCCTGCGCGTCGAAGAAACGCAGCTCGTTGGCCATGCCGTCGAAGACGGCGATGCGGCCGTCGGCCAGGCGCGTGGCGGCGACGATGCGGCCGAACTGGTAGTCGGCGTCGTCCTCGCGCCCGATCACCACCGCGGGCTCGGGGGCGAGGACCAGTGCGGCATCCGACTTCCAGACCGGGTCCGTGCTCTCGGTGATGGCGATCCCCGCGCTGTCGCGCATCACGGCACCGGTAGCGCTGGCCCTTCCCTCACTGCAGGCCGCGACGGCGAGCGGGAGCAGGCAGCGCGCGGCGATGCGCACCAGGCGGAGCGATGGGACTCGGAGCATCGGCGGCTCGGGGTGAAGGGAGTGTGTGCGGCGCCCGGGGTGCATCGCGGGGTGGGGTCGAGGGGCGCGCCTCAGTCGCCCGTCGTCCCCTCCGGCACGGCGCCGGCGAGCGCGGGCTCGGCCGCACCGGCCCGCGCGCGGAGGCGGAGCTCCTCGATGACGCTGTAGACCACCGGGATGACGATGAGGGTGAGCGCGGTCGCGCTGAACAGGCCGCCGAACACCGCCACCGCCATCGGTGCCTGGAGCTGCGCGCCGGGGCCGATGCCGAGCGCCATCGGCAGGAGGCCGAGCATGGCCGTGATGCTGTTGATGAGGATCGGGCGCAGCCGCGCGTGCCCCGCCTCCAGGATGGCGTCGTGCACGCTGTGCCCGCGGGCGCGCATCTGGTTGATGAAGTCGATCTTCACCACGGCGTCGTTGTCCACGATGCCGATGAGCACCACCATGCCGATGAGGCTCACGACGTTCAGCCCGTTGTCCGTGACCCAGAGCGCGAAGGCGGCGCCGAGCGTGGAGAGCGGCACGGCGAGGAGCACGATGAACGGATGCACGAGCGACTCGAACTCGGCTGCGAGGATCATGTAGCAGAGCAGCAGCGCGAGCACCATGGCGAAGCCGAGGGCGGCGAAGCTGCGGCGCATCTCCTCGTTCTCGCCACCGATCTCGACGCGCAGCCCGGCGGGGGTCGGGAGCTCGTCGAGCGCCGTGCGCATGGCGCGCACCGCGTCGTCCAGGTCGCCGTGCGCCACGTCGCCGTAGACGGCGACGACGCGCGACTGGTCCACGCGCCGGATCTCGGTGGGCCCCATCCCCTTCTCGGTGCGGATCAGCTCGCGCATCGGGATCCCGTTCAGCCGCACCTGCTCCAGCGTGGCCAGCGAGCGACGCGCCTCGTCGGGGAGTCGAACGACCACCGGCACCTTGCGGTCGAAGTCGACGAACTCGGTGGCCTGCTCGCCCTTCATGTAGTGCTCCACCGTCTGCGCCACGAGGCTCGGCTCGATGCCGAAGGCGGCGGCGCGCTCGCGGTCCACGTGGACGCGCACCTCGGGGTGCCCGAGCTCCGTGCCGACGCGCACGTTGGCCAGCGCGTCCACCCCCTGCAGCGCGTGCTCCACCCGCTGCGCGTAGGCCAGCGCGCCGTCCAGGTCCTCGCCGCGGATGCGCACCGCGAGGTCGGCCTCGCCGCCACCCAGCAGCTTGCCGAGCGCGGTGGCCTGCCCCGTCTCGACGGCCACGGCGTCGCCGTAGGCGGCCAGCGCCGGGCGCAGCCGAGCCACGACGTCGGCCGTGGCGACGTCCGGAGCGAGGCGGACGTCCACCACCGCCGTGTGCAGCCCGCTCACGTCGTCCACGCCGGCTACGGCGGCCTGCCGCCCGATGCGCGTGAAGACCGCGCCCACGCCGGGCGTGTCCTGCAGCACCGCCTCGATGCGCGCCGTCTCGCGCGCCGTGCGCTCGAGCGGCGTGCCGCGCGGCAGCGTCAGCACGATGCGGAAGGAGCCCTGGTCCACCTCCGGCAGCACGCTCCGCGGTAGCGACAGCGTCATCCACGCGGTGAGCGCGAGCAGCACGCCGGCGGCGCCGAGCACCAGCGCGCGGTGCTGCAGCGCCCAGGCGAGCGAGCGCTCGTACCAGGCGGTGAAGCGCGCGAAGGCGGCGTCGAAGCGCGCGAGCGCGCGAGCGATCAGCGACGAGCGGCGAGCGGCGAGGGAGGGGCCGTTCGGGGTGCCGGTACTGGCCGGCCCGAGGGCGTTCCCCTCGTCGCTCGTCGCTCGTCGCTCATCGCTCCACCGCGCCGCCATCATCGGCAGCAGCGTGATCGCCACACCCACGCTGGAAGCCAGCGCGAAGGCGACGGCGAAGGAGAGGGAGCCGAACAGCTCGCCGGCCACCCCCTGCACGTAGACGATGGGGCCGAAGACGGCGATCGTCGTCAGCGTGGAGGCGACGATGGCGCGCTGCACCTCCTCCGTGCCGACGGCGGCCGCCTCCACGGGCGGGAGGCCCAGCTCGCGCTGCCGGAAGATGTTCTCGACCACCACGATCGAGTTGTCCATCAGGAGGCCCACGCCCAGCGCGAGGCCGCCGAGGCTCATGATGTTGATCGAGATGCCGGCCGCGTCGAAGAGGGCGAAGGTGGCGATGAGCGAGATCGGGATGACGAGCGCGATCGCCACCGGCACGCGCACGTCGCGCAGGAAGAGGAAGAGCACCAGGAAGGCGAGCACGCCGCCGACGATCACCTCCTGCACGACGTTGGCGATCGAGGCGGAGATGAAGCCGGCCTGGCTGGTGGCCACGGCGATCGTCACGTCCGGGTACTGCTCGCGCAACTGGTCGATGACCTCCTGCACCGTCTCCGTCACGCGCACCGTATTGGCACCCGATTCCTTGAAGAGGAGCAGCCCCACCGCCTCGCGGCCGTTATAGCGCGTGATCGACTCGCGCTCCTTGAAGCCGTCGGTGACGGTCGCCACGTCGCGCAGGAAAACCGTGCCGCCGCCGGCAGCGCCCCCCCCATCCTGTCCATCCTGTCCATCCTGTCCAACCCGTCCATCCTGTCCAACCCGTCCATCCTGTCTCGACGGCCGCGCGATCACCACCTCGCCGATGTCCGCCACCTCCTGGAACTCGCCGAGGGTGCGCAGCGCGTAACGGTAGCGACCGCGCCGGATGGTGCCGCCGGGCGCATTCTGGTTGGCGGCGTCGAGCGCCTGGCTCACCTGCTCGATGGTGACGCCGTAGCTGTCGAGGAGCTGCGGGTTCACCTCGACGGCGATCTCGCGCTCCAGCCCGCCCACGACGGCCGCCTGGGCGATGCCGTCCACCTGCTCGAAGCGGCGCTTGATCACCGCCTCGGCCAGGTCCTTGAGCGACCAGAGGTCGTCGCGCCCCGAGACGCTCACGGCCATGATGGGCTCGGAGGTGGGATCGGTGCGCAGCACCAGCGGACGCGTCGCCGCCTCGGGGAGCCCGCCTCCCTCCACGTTGCGCAACAGGTCCAGCTTCTCGCGCACGTTGAGCGCGGCGAAGTCCATGTCCGTGCCCCACGCGAAGCGCAGCGTGACGAGCGAGACACCCTCGCGCGACGTGCTCTCCACGCGCTCCACGCCGGGCACCGCGGCCACCACGCGCTCGATCGGCTCGGTCACGAAGCGCTCCACCTCGGCGGGGCCGACCTCGGGATAGCTCGTGTAGACGACGAGCTTGGGGTAGGCGACGTCGGGGAGCAGGTCGATGGGCAGGCGCGTCACCGAGAGCACGCCGAGCATGACGACGGCGATGAAGAACATCGCCACCGCCACCGGTCGCCGGATGGAGAGGCGCGGGAGACTCATCGGCGGCTCCTCACGGCGTCCCCGGTGATGCCGGCATCACCGACGCACCGAGCTTCTCCTGCAGCGTCGTCCAGGCGATGGCGAGCTGCAGCCGCGCGTTCATCTCCTGCCGCTCGGCGGCGGCCGCCTGGCCGAGCACGGTCTGCAGGACGATGTAGTCCACGCCGCCCACCTGGTAGCGCTCCTGCGTGAGGGCGACGCGCTCGCGGCTCAGCTCCGCCGAGCGCTCGGCCAGGCGCAGCCCCCGCCAGGCGTTCTCGACGTCGATGGCGGCGCTGCGCACCTCCTGCTCCAGTTGCAGCCGCTCGGCGCGCAGCTGCTGCCGGGCGTCCTCGGCCTGCGCGTCGAGGCTGGCGAGCTGCGCGCCGAGCTGGAAGCCGTCGAAGATCGGCAGCCGCGTGCTGAGGCCGAAGCTGAAGCCGCGCGCGCCGGCCGGTGTGACGTCGAAGAAGGAGCCGAAGTCGCGCGATTGGTCGGAGCGGCTGTAGCCGGCCGAGGCGGTGATCTGCGGCCAGCGCGAGCCACGCTCCGCGGCGGCCGAGCGCTCGGCGGCCTCGACCCGCGCCGCCGCCGCGTCGAGGCGCGGGTTGGCGGCCAGCGCGACGCGCACCAGCGAGTCGGCGTCGAGCGGGCCGGTGACCGACGGGCGGGGGATGCTGTCGGTGAGCGCGAACGGGGCGCCGGGGTCGAGGCCGATCAGCTGGCGCAGGAGGAGCTGCGCCTTGCGCGCCTCGCCCCGCGCGGTCTCCACGCTCGCCTCCGCGTTGGCGACCTCCGTCTCGGCGCCGAGCAGGTCCTCGCGCCGGGCGGCGCCGATGCCGTAGCGGCGCTGCGTGGCGTCGTACTGCTCGCGCGCCGACTGGAGCAGGCGCTCCTCGAGCGCGATGCGCGCCGCCGCGCTCACGGCGCGGTAGTACTGCTGCGCCACCTGCGCGTGCAGCAGGGCCTGCCGCGCGCCGGCGGCGGCCTCGGCGGCCGCGACCTGCTGGCCGGCCGCATCGATCCGGCGCTCGCGCCCGCCGCCGTCGAAGACGAGCATGCTGAGCGAGAGCCCCTGGCTCGCGGAGCTCGACCGGACCGTGCGACGCTCGCCGCGGATCGGGTTGCCGAAGTCGTCCTGCCCGGTGAGCGTCTGCGAGCCGGAGCCGTTGAAGTTCATGCTGGCGCTGAGCGTCGGCAGGTAGGTGGCGCGCGCCCGGCGCTGCTGCGCCTCGGAGACGTCGACGTCGTTCGCCACCTGGCGATAGTCGGGATTGCTCCGCTCGGCCAGGCGCAGCGCTTCGGCGAGCGAGAGCGGGCGCGACGCGGGCGGTCGGGCCGTGGGCCGTTGGGCAGCGGGCGGTCGGGCAGTCGGCTGTTGCGCGCGCAGCGGGAGCGCCGGCGCGGCGAGGAGGGCGAGGATAGCCGTCGCACGGCGCAAGGCGCACGGCGCACGGTTGCGACATGCGCGTGCACGGCGCCCGGGTGCACGGCACGCGGTGCAGTCGCGCGTCCTCATGGCCGCCGCCCCGCGTCCTGCGCCACGTTCTCCACCAGGCGCACGCGGGCGCCGTCGGTGAGGTTGACGTGGCCGTCGGTGAGCACGATCTCACCGGGCTTCACGCCCTGCACCTCCGGGTCGTCGACGATCTCGACGAGGTCGGCGTTGCCGATCCCCGTCTTCACGTAGCGCCACTTCGCCTCGCCCCCGCGCTCGTCGCCCTCGTAGACGAAGACCAGCGTGCGGCGATCGATGTCGCGCTCGAGCACGGCGACGCGCGGCACGAGCACGCGGTCGGGGAAGCGGCGCGCCTCGAGCTGCACGCGAGCGTACATGCCGGGGAGCACGCGGTGCGTGGGGTTGGGCACGACCACGGTGACGCGCGCGGTGCGCGTGGTCTGGTCCACCACCGGGTTGATGGTCTGGATCGTCCCGGTGAACGTCTCGCCGGGGAAGGCGGCGAAGGAGACCTGCGCGTGCCGCCCCTGCCCCAGATAGCCGACCTCGCTCTCCAGCACCTGCACCTCGACCTTGATGGGATCGAGATCGACGACGGTGGCCAACTCGTCGCCGACGCGCACGTACTGCCCGGGCACCACCTTCACGTTGGCCACCTGGCCTGGAAAGGGCGCCGTGACGTGCGTGCGCCGCAGGTCCAGCTCGGCCTTCTCGACGGCCAGTCGCGCGCTCTCCATGCCGCTCTTGGCGCGGGCAGTACTATCGCGTCTGGCGCGCAGTGCGGCGTCCTCGATGCGGTCGTCGAAGAGGGTCTGCTCGCGGTAGGTGGCCTCACGGGTGCGCAGCTGCGCCCGGGCGTCCTCGAGGGCGATGCGCATCTCTTCCGCGTCGAGGGCGACGACGAGGGCGCCGTTGCCCACGCGGTCACTCTCGCGCACCGGCAGCTCGGCGATGCGCCCCGGCACCTGGGCCGAGAGGATCACCTCGCGGTAGGGCGCCGCCTGGCCGGTGGCGCTCACCGAGATGACGAGCGTGTCGCGCACCACCGGCACCCCCTCGACCGGGATGGCGATGCTGCTGCCGGCGGACTTCGCGGCGTCGGCGATGCGCCGCGCGGTGGCCGTGCTGTCGGCGTCGCCGGCGGCCGCCCCGGCCTGGGCGCCGCGCATCTGGAGGAAGGTGAAGCCGCCGAGGGCGGCGATGGCGAGGAAGGCGACGGAGAGGCCGACGGCACGGCGGGACACGCGCATGGGTCCTCGGGGCGGGAGGAGCGAGGCGAGCGAGTGGGGTAGGGGGCGCGGCGGCGCACCGCCCCATACTGCGAATGTGAGCCGCGGGGACGGCGGGGGCAAGCATCTGTTTCGAGACCCGGCCTGCCAGGCGCCGGATCGCCAGCTTGGACACGAGGGGTGAGCTAACCGTTGCCGAGCGCCCGTCCGCACAACCTGCGGAGTGTCCAGGACGTCGTAGCCGCCGCTGGCCTCCAGGACGATGCTCGAGGACGATGAGCGCCGGGGACATCGGTCGGAATCGCCCGGTCAGGGCCTGGACGCCTCGCTCGTCGTGCAGCACTGCCCACAGTTCGGCGCTGGGCTGGGCTGCGGCCACCAGGTCCGCTTTGGCGACGGGAATCCCAATGAACATCGTGCCCTCCCGGAACGGGCGGGGAGGGTCGCCGTGGCCCGCTCTTGTGCAAGTCCAGCCTCACTCCACCCGAGGGAGGTCGGACCTGGCAACTGTTCGGGCCTCTGCGTCGGTCGCACCGGGGCGCCGCTCTCGCTACGCGCGGGGTCACCATCCAGACCGCATCGGGCTGGCGCCCTGCCGAGAATGGCTGCCAAAGCACCTAAGAGCTAGAGACAAGGCCTGCGCCGCCTCCGAGCACTTGGGAAGTGTTCGCGACTTGCGCGGAACGGCCTTTGGCCCGCGGTCCCCAGTCAGGCGAAATGGCGGCGCAGATGGCGTAGCCAGGGTCGGCAGGAGATCGGCTTCGCTGACGACAGCGGGCTCGCCATGCTCACAAGCGAGCTGGCTACCAGGATGCACTCCGAAGTAAGCCGCGGCGCAGGGCGGATGGACCTTCGTTGCAGGCTAACACGACGCGTTGCCCCTGCTCCCTGCACTCGAGACGTGGTCGGTCCACGCGTCCAGCGATCGTCCGCTACGAAGCCAGTCCGAGCAGCGCGTACCAGACCGAATCCGGCGGCATGCCACTGAACAGCTTTCCGGCAGCGATGAACGTTGGGGTGCCGGTGAGGTGGAGCGAGTCGCCGACCGCGCGATCATGCTCGATTCTGGAGAGCGTCCGCTGATGCACCACGCAGTCCTTCAGACGGGTGGTATCCGCAATCCCCGCCACCTGCGCGTACCTGGTCCACGCCCAGACGCCGAGAGAGTCCTGGAAGCGGAAGAGCGCATCGTGGTAGGCCGCAAAGCGGCCCTGGTTCGATGCACACTCGGCGGCGAGTGCCGCATCGAGCGCGTAAGGGTGAATTCGCGTCAGCGGGTAATGCCGGTAGACGACAGCAATGCGTCCGTGACTCCGCTCCACCATGCGATGAAGCGCCTCGGCGGCTGAGCCGCAGTACGGACACTGGTAGTCCGCGAACTCGACGATCTTGATCGGCGCGCTCGCATGCCCGAGGACGTGACCGGTACGCGCGAGCTTCTCCCAGTTGTCCAGCTTACGCACAGCCGGCGGGGCGCCGGTGACCGAGGGCGCGAAGAACTCCCTATGCACTACAACGCCCGTTAGCGCGACCATACAGGCGGCCATGATCACGATCGCAATGTGAGATAACTTGTGCATCGCTCAAATCTCGTTGAGGTGTTGCATGTCCATCATGGGTGGGCGAACATCTTCACGGCTCGCGCGCCGGCGCGGCGCGAAGAACGCCCTGTGAACCACGAGGCCGATCAGCACGACCACACCGGCAGTAATGAGCACGATCGCAAGGTGAGATGGCTGCTGCGTCGCACGTACATGCTGCTCGAGCCGGAGCGCCACGAGACGAATCGTCTGCCCGACTTCATCTACGCACGAGATCACGTGGCCCTGAACGGGCAGGCAGACCCGATCGAGCTGGACCTGCCCCACGATCGCCCGCTTCGCCGGGTCGATCGCCAGCACCCGCGTGTCGAAGTTCTGCTCGACGCTCGCCTGGGGATCCAGGCCGGGGGTCCACGTGGAGTCAGCTACGCCGAATGTCACCCAGAGCAGGCCGGCTGAATCCGCAGTGACTCCGACGAGACGCGGCGCCGGACGCTCGTCGGGGTCACCGTGCCACGATGCCTCCTGCGCCATCTCCTTCCCCGGAAGCTGGAGGTGCGCCATCAGCGAGAGATCGCGGCTCCGGAGCACGTCGATCGACCCGCCCGTCATCGCAACCGCCCAGACTTCGCCGCCCGCCGTCTCGGCCGCCATCCGTCGCCGGACCAACGACTGCGACACGGGAACCGGATGCCGACCGAGCGGTTCGCCGAAGACGTCTGCCGCCGGCTCGCGCGAGACACGCGCCACCGCGTAGTACATGTCCTCGGCTCCAGCGGAGCCGGACACGAGCACACTCCGGCCATCACGCGCTGGGGCGATGAGGAATACCGGCTTCACATCGAGTCGCCGGTCCTCCGCGAGGCGCAGGTCCGTCGTGAAGATGCTCAGCCGCGCATTCCGGGGGTCGACGACCCAGAGCTCGCCACGCATGGAGACCGCGAACACCTCGCCGCCAAACTCGCCCGGCCCGTGGCCGGAGCGGCCGAGGGTGCCCGCCGGTGCCCCAGCCGAATCGAAGCGCTGCACCACGCCGGGGAACATGGCGGAGCTCACGCCCCAGCCGCCGCCGGGAAGCCGAAAAACCCGGGCTAGCACGTCGGGCGCGACGTCCAGCCCCTCGAAGGAGAGCTGTGCCACGGTGCTGGTGGTGATCGTGCTCCCGGCACTCACGTCATCGAGCAGCTGGCGGTCCTGCGCCCGGGCGCGAGGCGCTGCACTCAGAAGCAGCGCCAGCGCGGCCAGTAGTGTTAGGCGAGTGGGCGTGTCGTGTCGGACCATGCGGGACCTGGTACACGGTGCGTGAGGCGGACGTCCGCAGCGAGCCGGGTGCTCGCCCGCTGCGGTTCGCCGCGGATGCTCCAGTTGTGGATGAGGCGGTCGCCGGTGCGAGCGGCGCGCACCAGGAACGGCGCTACCCACACCATCCGTTGCGGCGTCCCCCCGATCCAGCAGAAGGACGCCGTCCGGCTGGCTTACCTCACTGTTGTGCGCTGTAGCATTCACCATCGCAGGTGTCTTGATTGAAAATGCCGCAGGAATTGTGGTCGCAACCGTCGCCGTCTTCTGTGCAGCCGTATCCTGAGTCACAATTGTCGTGCGCTGTGCTGCAGGAACACTGCTCGCCCATATCGGCGGGACTCGACGACACGAGACTGAGGAGGGCATCGTCGGCGAGCTGCACCCCCAGGACGCTACGCGCCTGCATGTACATGGCATCGCCCTTGGTACGCACGCCCGGCTGGACGTACTCAGACATATGTGCCCGGATCGTCTGGATCAGGGTCGCTTGGGCGGGCGTCAGATCATGCGCAGCCACGAAGCGGTCCAGGTGCGCCTGCCAGAACGCGGTGCGCGTCTGGACGGAGAGCTCCGGGTAGATCGCCTTCCGATACTTGATCGGATAGCTGGCGTACTCCTCGTACGTGGTCGGCAGATGGTCGAGATTCGCGTTGACCCACTGCTGCGCCACGCAGTCCGCGGCCAGTTTCGGCGACGTCTTCGGGGGGAGCGTCATCTCGACGGTGGTGGCCAGCGCCAGCATCGCGCCGGCGGCGAGCAGGGGCAGTTGGGTTAGCATCATTGCCTCCTCGTGGATCTGAGTGGGTGCTATCACAACAGCGTTGGCGGAGGATCCGCGCTGGAACGGTTGAGGAGCAGCGGCTGGACCTGGATCAGCGCGAGCCCCTCGTGCCTTCCACTAGCATAGACCCGCGAGTGGCCGAAATTCCCTACTCGTGGATCGGCGCTATCGCTCCCCAACCGCATCTCCACGCCACTCAAGCCATACCCTCCTCAACTGCTCGCGCAGCATAGCCGTCGCTCGCCGGACTTCCTCGTCGACCGCCTTGGCTGAGATTCCCATCTCCCGCGCTGCATCGCCCCGCGTGGAGCCCACGATGTACCTCAGCCGAAACGCACGCTGGTAGCGCGGCGGCAGTTCCGATACCGCGTGCTCGAGGGCCTCCTTGACGGCCGTTGCCCGGAGTATGTCCGCCGGCGTCGGCGCATGGACCGGAAGCTCGCCTTGGAGCCGCACCGTCCGCTGAAGGCGCGCCCGTGCGCGGTCGATGCGGTGCAGGGCCTCACGGTAGGTTGCCCGGTGCAGGTAGGTCTTCTCCATGTCCGGGACGGGCAAATGCTCCGGATGCTCCAGGATACGCCGAAATACCTCGTGGACTACATCGTCGGCCGGGTCCGGCGCCTTCACCACTCGGAAGGCGAGGCGGTGGAGCTCCGCCTGGTAACGCCGGTACATCCTATCGACGTGCGCCCGGAATGCCTCGCGGTGGAAGAACGGCAGCGAACCCGGTTCTGACATGCTACACCTCTGTTAGAAAGCGTGCAGCGGTGACGCTGAACAGCATACGGCGTAGTGGGTGTTCCGTAGATCGCGAGGGAATGCCGAGCGCTCGCGCACGACCGGTCTTCTCAGCCGTCCGAAGGCTGGATTTCGGATGGTGTCCGCTGAATCGCGACAGTGGGGAGGCTGAGGTGCATCGTCTCACTGGTGCTACGCTCGTGAGGCAGGCGTGCTCCGGGCCGCGGCGCACACGCACCCATACTCCAGATCAGCGTAGCCTGCGACAATCCCCACATTCAGCCACGGCATTCCCCCTCCCAGCCATGAGTCCTTGACCGCGGAGTTGGCACAGTCATATGTTTACACAGCCCGTGGCGGCCTGATCTCACGACGCCTTCGGAACGGCATGACGATCGTTCAGCTTCACGTCCTTGCCTGTCTTCCCGACCGCGCACTCACGACAGTGCGGACAGCACTGGGTACGCGGCACGCGTTGGTCGCTGTCGACCGTTGGGACGATCTCGCGCACAGGACGAGCACGCAGGTGTACGACGTTGCGGTGCTCGATCCGGCGATCGAGAGTGCGGCGTCCGGGAACGGGAATTCGCGGACGATTCCCTCGACGGGTGGTCTCCCACATCGGGCCCTATCTCTCCCCCCGCTCCCGGTGGTGCTGTACGTGCCGGTGACAGCTGCTGCGCTGCGCGCTCTGAACAGCATCGAGCGAGGCGGAGAGCACGCGCTGATACTGGCTGGCCACGACGACGAGCCCTCGCGAATGCGCGAGACCATCGAGTTCGCAGCACGCCCGATTGTCACCATGCAGGTCTTGCGGCGTATCGAGCCGCAGCTTCGGCTTCTTCCGGCGCCGCTCGCTCGGGGCGTGCGACTGATGTTCGCGCAACCCGACGCATTCAAATGCATCGAGACGCTGGCCGAGGTTGCAGGTCTCCCGCGTCGTACGACCGACCGCCTGCTCGCAGGCAGCGGGCTCGCTCCGGCGAACAGGCTTCGTGGCGTTGCCAAGATGTGCATGGTCTACCGAGCTCTGTCGCGGTCCGGATTGCACGGAGAAATCGTCGCGGAGCGACTCGGCTATTCATCCGACCGCGCCCTCCACCGCCACGTCGAACGGGTCACCGCGTATTCGCCCGCGAGGCTCCGGCGACTGCCGCGAATGGAGGTCGCCGTGCTGCTCGCCAATCGCGCGCGTCGTGTGTCGCAGCCGGACGACATGGCCGATGAAGAGAGCCTCATCCGCGACTCGGCATAGCGCGGGAGAGTCCACACCTGGCACAGGTCGGGTGTCGTGGGATGATCGGTCGATCGCCCACCTGTCACGGTAGCAGCCGGCACCCTCGAGCAAGCCGCGCTCCTCCAGCAGGACGTTCATCGGCCGGTCGCCCATGAAGGCCTTCGGCACGTCGACCGTGTCCATAAGCGCGACGAACGCGCTCCAGGCCGCGAGGCGGGGACGCGTGAAGAGCAGCACGTCCCTGGTTCACTCGCCGCGCCTGGCGTATACCCCGCCGCCGACGCGCTCGAGTTCCGCCGGCCAGCGCACGGCCGGGCTCGCGTCGATGCTGGACAAATTGAACTTTCGCGCGATCCCGAGCGTCTCTCCGGGCAGCGACGGATGATCGTGCCACCCAAGCCCGCATGCCCAGGGACCAAAACCGCTCGCGACGTGACGACCTGCTGCTTCACCTCCTGGTGCTCCGCTGCCAGACAGGGGACGGGGACGCCTTCGCGCGCCTGTTCGACGGGTTCGGCGCACGGACGCTCCGCTACCTGCGCGGGCTGGTCGGCGACGAGGCGGACGACGTCCACCAGGAGCTCTGGCTCACGGTGTACCGTCGCATCGGCCAACTCGAGCGCCCGGGCTCGTTCGTCACGTGGCTCTTCCGCACGGCCCGCCACCGGGCCGTGGACCACCTCCGCCGGCGTCGGCGCGAGCGCGAGCTGCTCGAGGATCTGGCCCTCGCGTCGGCCGCCGGGGACGAGGTCGTGAGCGATCCCGAGCTCGAGCGGCCCGCGGCATCGGTGCTCGACGCGGCCGCGGCCGCGCTGCCGACGCCACAGCGCGAGGTGCTCCTGCTCCGCTATCAGGACGAGCTGAGCTACGACGAGATCGCGCTCGTGGTCGGCTGTTCCGTGGGCACCGTCAAGTCGCGCCTCCACCATGCCCGGCGCCGGCTGCACGTGCTGCTGGAGCAGGCCGGCGACGCGCACGCCCGTCCGACCCTTTCACCCCCGTGAGGTCAGCCCCATGACGACACTCCCCGCCCGCCCCGATGCCTGGAGCATCATCGAGAGGGAGCAGCGGCGCGATCGCCTGGTCCGCCGGACGAGCCTCGCCGCCTGGTCGGTCACCTTCGTGGTCGTGCTGGTCTACGGCGCGATCGTGGCGGCGCAGATCGCGCACGCGATGCGGCTGGTGGAGGTCGGCGCGGCGCGGCCGTCGGCCGTGTACGACGCCGCCATCCCGCTCGTGCTCGTGGTCGGCGTGATCAGCCTGCTGGTGGCGACGCTCAGCACCATCGGGATCTTCCTCCGACTGCGAACGGCGAGCCTGGCCGAGATCCAGCTGCGACTCGCCGCGCTGGAGGAGATGCTCCGGACGGGTGACCGCGCGTCGTGAACGACCTCGCGCGTCGCATGATGTCATCCCGCAGGAGCCGAGTACCCGCCGAAGGGGCTGTGTGTGCGAGCCACCCCCCCTGTCATCCCGCAGGAGCGGCGGCGCAGCCGCCGCGAGTGTCGGGATCCACTCTCCGTACCGCGTGGCCGGCCACCAGGGCGTGAGAGGAGATCCCGACACTCGCGCCTGCGGCGCTCCTGCGGGATGACGCTGCGGAGCGTGGCCGGCCTGCGGCGCGCCTGCGGGATGACGCCGGTGGCGCTGTTGAATGCTCCCCCGTGCCGCCGCGCCACCCGCCGTGCGGGCTTGCAACAGCGTCGGGGACGGCAGTGGGGGACGTCAGTCCGCCCCGTTCGCCAGGAACTCCCGCGCCGCCGCGATCACCCGCTCCTCCACCTCGGCCAGCCGCCCGGGAATCAGCGCCCCGGCGGCCTTGGCGTGCCCGCCGCCGCCGAAGCGCCGCGCGAACACGTTGACGTCCACGTCCCCCGTGCTGCGGAACGACACCTTCACCTTGCCGTGCCCGAGGTCGCGGAAGAAGAGGGCGAGGCGCGTGCCGGCGATCGAGCGCGGGTGCTCCACGAGCCCGTCGAGATCCTCCGACTTGAGCTCGTAGCGCTCCATCGCCCCGGCCGGCACGGTGATCCAGGCGAGGCCGATGGCCTCGTCCACGCGCAGCGTGTCCAGGGCGTCGCGCAGCAGCTGCAGCTTGCCGAGCGGCACCGAGGCGTAGACGCGCCGGTACATGGACTCCGGGTCCACGCCGACGGCGAGCAGCCGGGCGGCCACGACGTGCGCGCGCGGCGTGGTGTTGCTGAAGCGGAAGCCGCCGGTGTCGGTGAGGATCGCCGCGTAGAGGGCGCGGGCGATCGGCTCGTCGATCGTCAGCCCGAGCTCGACGGCGAGGTCGTAGACCAGCTCACCGGTGGCGCAGGCGGTGGTGTCGGTGAACGCGATGTCGCCCGCCGGCTCGTCGGTGGCCACGTGGTGGTCGATCACCAGCCGGCGCGCCTGCAGCGTGCGCACGGTGTCGGCGAGCACGCCGAGGCGCGCGACGTCGCTGATGTCGACGACGAGCAGCACGTCCGCCGCGCGGAGCGCCGCCGGCCCCTCGGCGCTGCGGTCGCGCACGTCGTCGCCGAGCAGGAAGTCGAACATCGCCGGCCAGGGCGTCGGGTTGACGATCCACGCCTCGATGCCGCGCTGGGCGAGCAGGCGGACGAGGGCGACCTCGGAGCCGCAGCCGTCGCCGTCGGCGTTGATGTGCGTGGACAGTGCGACGCGGCAGCCGGGGCGCAGCACCTCGGCCAGGCGCGCGATGGCGGCGCGGCGCGGCGGCAGGACGGCGAGCGGATCGAGTGGGGGCATCGCGGAGCGGCGCGCGCGCCGGGGGCGCGGGGCGCGAGGGAGTGGTGGCAAAACGACGCGGCGCCCGGAGTGCAGGCGCCGCGTGCAGGTTAACCGAGCGGCCCGGACCGCACCAGTCAGTCGGCGGCCATCGCCTCCGCCGCGTCGGCCCGGCCGATGCGCGAGTGTCTGCGGCCGTAGAGGAAGTAGATGGCCAGCCCGATCGCCATCCAGATGACGAGCCGCAGCCAGGTGTCCACCGGGAGGCTGATCATCAGGTAGCCGCAGGTGATGATGCCGAGGATCGGCACGAGCGGCACGAACGGCGTGCGGAAGGGGCGCGGCAGCTCCGGGCTGGTGTAGCGCAGCACGAGCACGCCGCCACAGACGATGACGAAGGCGAGGAGCGTCCCGATCGACACCAGGTGGCCGAGCAGGTCGATGGGGAAGAGACCGGCGACGGTGGCGGCGACGAGGCCGGTGACGAGCGTCGCCAGCCACGGCGTCTGGAACTTCGGGTGCACCTTGCCGAAGAGCGGCGGCAGCAGGCCGTCGCGCGACATCGCGTAGAAGATGCGCGGCTGCCCCATGAGCATGACGAGCACCACCGAGGCCAGCCCCGCGACCGCGCCGACCGTCGCCGCCCACTTCAGCCAGGCCAGGCTCGGGCCGGCCGCATCGAGCGCGACGTAGACGGGCTCCGCGACGTTGAGCGTGCCGAACGGCGCCAGCCCCGTCATGACGAGCGACATCAGGATGTAGAGCACCGTGCAGATGGCCAGCGACGCGAGGATGCCGATGGGCAGGTCGCGCTGCGGGTTCTTGGTCTCCTGCGCCGCCGTGCTCACCGCGTCGAAGCCGATGTAGGCGAAGAAGATGACGCTCGCCCCGGTGACCACGCCGCTCCACCCGAACTGCCCCGGGAGCCCGGTGGGCTCGGGGATGAACGGATGCCAGTTGTCCGGGTTCACGAACATGAAGCCGAAGCCGATGACGGCGAAGACGATGGCGATCTTGATGAAGACGATGATGTTGTTGAGCCGCGCCGACTCCTTGATGCCGAGCACCAGCATCCCGGTGAGCAGGAGGACCAGGATCACCGCGGGGAGGTTCACCACCGCCCCGGTGGGGATGAGGGTGTGGGTACCCTCCACCCGGTACGGCGCGTTGGCGAACCGCTCGGGGATGTGGATGCCGATGCCGTTCAGCAGCTGCGTGAAGTACCCCGCCCACCCCACGGCGACGGTGGAGGCGGCGAAGAGGTACTCCAGGATGAGGTCCCAGCCGATGATCCACGCCACCAGCTCGCCCATCGTCGCGTAGCCGTAGGTGTACGCCGAGCCGGCGATCGGGATCATGGCGGCGAACTCGGCGTAGCAGAGCCCCGCGAAGAGGCAGCCGAGCGCGGCGAGCACGAAGGAGACGACGATGGCCGGCCCGGCGTGCTGCGCGGCGGCCTGTCCGGTGAGCACGAAGATGCCCGCGCCGATGATGGCGCCGATGCCCAGCAAGGTGAGGTTGAGCGCGCCGAGGGAGCGCTTCAGCGTGTGCTGGCCCTCGGCGCTCGCCTCCGCCTGCAGGACGGCGACGCTCTTCTTCGACAGTAGGGACATGCAGGGTTCTCCTGAGAATCCAGCCGCACGCCGGAGCGCCGTGCGGTCGTGAGACGTGAAGAGGAGTGTGGAGCGCGCCGACGACGCCGGCGCACGTCTTCTAGAACGAGCGGGCGGGCTGGAGCGTTGAGGAGGGCGGGATGCGAGCCGCGAGACGCCGGGCGCGAGACACGAGACGCGAGACGGGCGCGCACTCCGGCTCGCGCGCTCCGGCTCGCGCGCGAGCCCCCCTCGTGGCCGGCGTCCCGTGCCTCGCGACTCAGACCGAGTAGTTCGGCGCCTCGCGCGTGACCGTGACGTCGTGCGGGTGCGACTCGCGGAGACCGGCGGCGGTGATGCGCACGAAGCGCGTCTCGGTGCGCAGCGTCTCGATGTCGGGGGCGCCGACGTACCCCATCCCGCTGCGCAGCCCGCCCACCATCTGGAAGATGACGTCGGCCACCGGGCCCTTGTACGGCACGCGCCCCTCGATCCCCTCGGGGACGAGCTTGCGCGGCGACATCTCCCCTTCCTGGAAGTACCGGTCGGCGCTGCCGTCCTGCATGGCGCTCAGGCTGCCCATGCCGCGGATCATCTTGAAGCGGCGCCCCTCGAGGAGGAGCGACTCGCCGGGGCTCTCCTCCGTCCCGGCGAGCATGGAGCCCATCATCACGCTCGAGGCGCCGGCGGCGAGCGCCTTCACGATGTCGCCCGAGTACTTGATGCCGCCGTCGGCGATCACCGGCACGTCGCCGGCGCCCTCGACGGCGTCGAAGATGGCGGTGAGCTGCGGCACGCCGACGCCGGTGACGACGCGCGTCGTGCAGATGGAGCCCGGGCCGACCCCCACCTTCACCGCGTCCACGCCGCGCTCCACGAGCGCCGCCGCGCCCTCGCGCGTGGCGATGTTGCCGGCCACCAGCTGCGCGTCCGGGAAGCGCTCGCGGACGCGGGCGGTGGCCTGCAGCACCCCCTCGCTGTGGCCGTGCGCGGTGTCGATGACGAGGACGTCCGCGCCGGCATCGAGCAGCGCCGCGGCGCGCTCCATGAAGTCGCCGCCCGCCCCCACCGCCGCGGCGACCCGCAGCCGCCCGTGCTGGTCCTTGTTGGCGTGCGGGAACTGCCGCCGCTTGTGGATGTCCTTCACCGTGATGAGGCCGCGCAGCCGCCCGTCCCCGTCCACCACCGGCAGCTTCTCGATGCGGTGCTCGCCGAGGATCCGCTCGGCCTCGTCCAGCGTGGTGCCCACCGGCGCGGTGACCAGCCGGTCGCTCGTCATCGCGTCGCGCAGCGGGCGGTCGAGGCTCCGCTCGAACTGCAGGTCGCGGTTGGTGATGATCCCCACCAGCCGCCCCTCGGCGTTCACCACCGGCACGCCGGAGATCTTGAAGCGGCTCATCAGCGCCACCGCCTCGCGCAGCGTGGCCTCGGGGGCGAGGGTGATCGGGTTGATGATCATCCCGCTCTCGGAGCGCTTGACACGGTCCACCTCGGCCGCCTGCCGGTCGATGGACATGTTCTTGTGCACCACCCCGATGCCGCCGGCCCGCGCCATCGCGATCGCCATCTCGCTCTCAGTCACCGTGTCCATGGCGGCCGAGACGAGCGGGATGTTGAGCGAGATGCCGCGCGTGAAGCGCGACGCCGCGCTCACGTCCCGGGGGTGGACCGGCGAGTGGCGCGGCGTGAGCAGGACGTCGTCGAAGGTGAGGGCGTGATCCTCACGCACGCGGGCGCGGCCGTTGGGTCCGGCGCCATTACGCGAAAGCCCGCCCTCGGCGGTGGCCGGTGCGGCGGGCTGGTGGCTGTCGGGGACCGTTCGGGATGTGGTCGGCATGGCGAAACGTAGGCGCCCGCCATGCTGAAGTCCAGCCCCGCACAGCGCGCTGCGGCGCGCGCGCGCGCGTCGCGCGGAAGCCCTGCGGCTAGCGCAGCAGCGAGAGCAGACTCCGCCGCATGCGCCCCGGCAGGAAGAAGGCGGCGGCATTGACCACGGCCGGTATGTCGAGGTGCCGCAGCTCGCGTGGGTCGCCCGTCCAGTGGTCGCGCAGCACCCGCCGGCCGGCGTGCGAGACGAGCCGCTGGAGTGCCGTCATGAGGAGGAAGACATCGTCCACCTGTCCGAGGAAGGGGACGTAGTCGGCGATGAAGTCGAGCGGCAACAGCAGGTAGGCCAGCGCCGCACCCACCAGCACCCGATCCAACTTGGAGACGCGGCGGTCGGCCATCAGGCCGGCGAGCAGGCGGCCGTAGTGCGGCAGCTGGCGGATGATGCGGCCGACAGTGCGCCGGGCGCCGCGACGCGGGCCGGCGACTCGCTGCTTGACGCGCTTGCCGAGGCCGCGCACGGCGTCGGCGGAGGAACGAGGGCTCACGCGGGACGATCTCCACGGTCGACGGGTGGGGGCGAGGCGGCGCCCGACGTCGGGCCTGGACCCGACGCGGCGCCCGGAGCAGCCGGGCGCGGCGCGGCCGGCGTCGTGCCCGCCCCACTCGCAGGAGCCGCGCCACCGGGGGCGGCGTCTGACGGGCCGCTCCCGCTGCTCCCCGCCCCGCCGCCCGGAGGCGGCGTGGCGGTCGCCCGCTGCGCCACCTCGGCGATGTCGCTGGCCACCGACTTCCCGGCCGCGGCGACGCCGTTCAGCACGCCCATGGCGCGGTGCATCAGGTTCATCGTCTCGGCGATCGCGCCGGCGCTCACCCGGCCGGCGCGCAGCCGGTCCTCCACCCCCTCGGCGAAGCGCTGGAAGAAGTTGGCCGACGCCGCCGGCTCGGGCGCGTACTTGGTCTCCAGGAACTCGACGAAGTCCAGCACCTGGTAGAGCCGCTCGTCGGGGAGGTTGGCGAGCTTGCGCTGGATCCGGTCGCGCAGGAATTCGTTGGGCATGGAATGAGAGAGGGACCAGGGACCCGGGACCAGGGACCAGAAGGCGCGGGTGGCAGCGTCCCGGGGTCGTTCCTGGTCCCTGGTCCCTGCGTCCCGGGTCCCTCTCGCCTCAGCCCGTCCAGCGCGCGGTCTTGCCCCGCGCGTCGATGTGCACGTACGGCGAACGATACCGCTTGCTGGTATAGAGGCCAAGACCGCCCACGAGGTCCGGATGGGCGCGCTCGACGGCGCTCACGGCCCGGGCCACCAGGCGCAGCTCGGCGAGCGAGAACCGGCCGTCGTGGTTCACGTCCACGCGCACGTCGGCGGCATCGCCGTACTGGTGGCGGCTGTTCGGCGCCGCACCGCGTACCGTGCGGTTGTAGGAGGGCGGACGGAAGCCGGAGTTCACGGTGAGCCGCGGCAGCACGTCGCCGCCGGTGAGGCGCTCCACCTCGCGGAGCACGAGCTCCAGCTTCTCCACCAGGCGCAGGTCCAGCGTGGCGTACTGCGGGTAGCCGAGCGCGTCGACGTCGGGGGTGGTCAGGACGTCGCGCAGCGTCAGGTGGTCGGAGACGTGGAGGGCGAGCGCCGCCGAGTCCACCGGGAAGAAGCCCTCGGGGAGGGCACGCCGCGCCGCCCCGCCCAGGCGCTCGCCCACGTAGCTCCCGATGCGGAAACCGCGAAGGGTCGGCCCCTTCTTCTCGGAGAAGGGGACGAGCACGGAGAGCACCACGCCGTCCACGATGCGCCGGTCGCCGTGGCGATCCAGGGCCAGGCGGTAGAAGCCCGGCTCCCCGGGCGCGACGAGCGCCGCCGCGCTCGTGAGCGGACGGGTGGACTCCACCTGGCTGGAGTCGGCCACGCGCAGCCACATGTAGCGGAACGTGGTCGCGGCGTCGGTGAGGGCGAGCGGCACGACGACGGTGTCGCCGGGAAGGGCGAAGCGCATGCGGAGCCGCACGCCCCGCTCCACGCTGGCCGCGATGATGCGCCCGAACGGGGTGGCGGGCGCACCGGCGGTCGGCGGCGCGGCGCCAAGCGCCAGTGGCGCCGAGAGGAGGGGGCGCTGCGGGC
>DASTRO010000310.1:0-13820 GCA_035761165.1 Gemmatimonadaceae bacterium
CGACCGCTCCGCCTCCTGCGCCTGGAGCTTGACGGTGCCAACGCGCTCGCGCCGCGCGCGCCGCTCCTCGCGCAGCGCCTCCAGCGCGCGCACGCGCCCCTCGTTGCGCGTGCGGCGGGCCTGGATGCCCGTGCGGATCCACGTCTCCTCCCGCGCCAGCCGCCGGTCGAACTCGGCCCACTCCCGCGCCTCGGCGGCCAGTGCCGCCTCCTTGCGCTCGCGATAGGCCTCGTAATCGCCGCCCCAGTCCACGAGGCGGCCGCGGTCGAGCTCCACGATCCGTGTCGCCACGCGGCGCAGGAAGGCGCGGTCGTGCGTCACGAAGAGCAGCGTGAGGCCGCGGTCGACGAGGAACGCCTCCAGCCACTCGATGGCGGCGACGTCGAGGTGGTTGGTGGGCTCGTCGAGGAGCAGGACGTCGGGCTCGCCGACCAGCGCGCGGGCGAGCAGCGCCTGGCGCTTGCGACCGCCCGAGGCCGCGGCGAAGGACGCGCTGGCGTCGAGCCCGAGATGCGAGAGCACCGTCTCGACGCGCGTCTGCACGCGCCAGGCGTCGGCGGCGTCGAGCTCGTGGTGCAGGCGGTCCATCTCGCGCAGGGCCGCGGCGTCGCCCTGCTCGGCGACGCGGTGGCTGGCCTCGTGGTAGCGCGCCAGCAGCCGCCCCGTCTCGCCGAGCCCGCCGGCCACCACCTCGTGGATCCTCCCCGCCAGGTCGCCGGGCACCTCCTGCGCCAGCCGCGCGACGGTGACGCCGGCCTGGCGCACGACCTCGCCCGCCTGCGGCGCGAGGGTGCCGTCGAGGAGCTTCATCACCGTGCTCTTCCCCGCCCCGTTGCGGCCGAGCAGGCAGACGCGCTCGCCGCGCTCGATGGCGAGGTCGGCGTGCTCCACCACCGACGGGCCGCCGAAGGCGAGGCTCACGTCGCGCAGGCCTAACAGGGCCATGGCCCGTCCACGGTGCGCCGGGTGTGCCGGGCGGTGCGCCGATGCGGATGGGAGAGACGGGGGCTCACGCGGAGGAAGCTACCCGGTCGCGTGGCGTCGCGCGCCCCGCCGCGTGCCACCGGGCCGTCAGGCCGCCGGTGGCACGCGGAAGCAGCAGCGCGGCCGGTCGCCGTGCTCGCAGCAGGCGCGTGCCGGCGCGCCCGTCACCTCGGCCACCAGCGTCTCCACCGCCCGGCAGAGCTCGGGGCGGCGCGCCACCGCCACCGAGAGGGGGCAGCCGCAGCCGCGGATGGTGGGCACGCCGTCCTCGTGCACCACGTCCACCTCGCCGCCCAGTGCGGTGAGGAGGGCGGCGGCGGCGCGCACGCGCTCCTCGAGGGCCGCGCCGTCCGCCGGCGGGCTCCCCGCGCCATCCGCCAGCCGTCGTCCCACGTCGCGCATCAGCGCCTCCACGCGCGCCGTCGGCAGCTCGTCCACCACGGCGTCGAGCAGGGCGGTGAGCACCGGCGGGTAGGCGCGCGAGAAGAGGGGCTCCGCCTCGGGATGCACCTCGTAGAGGACGGCCGGCTTCCCCGCGCCGGGGCCGCGGCGCACGCCGTCCTGCCGCACCAGGCCGTCGCGCTCAAGGGTGGTGAGGTGCGAGCGGACGGCGTTGTCCGTCATGCCGATGGCGCTCGCCAGCTCGTCCACGGTGCGCGCGCCGCGGCGCAGCAGCGCCACGATGCGCCCGCGCGTGCTCTCCAGAAAGCGGCGGCCGAGATGGACGGAAGTCATGACGGGCTCCTGAGATGGGCTGGGGCATTCTACCGCGCGGAGCCGGGTCCTGTCAAATATGTCAAAAGAATACTTGACTTATTTCCGCGACGGTTGTACACCTTCCGCTCACCGACCCGCCCGTGCTGGCCGGCCCGCCCACGAACCCGGATTCCGGGCCCGCGAGCGCCGCCGCCGGGCACCAATGCCGCACCACACCTGGTTTCAGGAGGCTGGTATGCGCAGGACCGCCGTCGCGCTCGCCGTGCTCGTCGCCGCTCCGTCGTTCGGGTTCGCCGCGTGGAGCACGCGCTCCACCCCGATCCTCCCCACCGCGCTGCCCGCGCAGGCCGTCCAGCCGGCGCTCGACGACCCGACCATCGTCGCCATCTTCGACGCCGCCAACACGGTCGACATCGAGACCGGACGCCTGGCGGCCGAGCGCGGGCACAGCAAGGAGGTCCGCGACTTCGGCGCCATGCTCGTGCGGGACCACGAGCACGTGCGGCAGATGGGGCGCGACCTTGCGAAGAAGCTCGGCGTGACGCCTACTCCCCCCAAGGATGACCAGAGCGCTCGCGACCATGCCGCCGCCATGGCGAAGCTGCGCGGGCTGCAGGGCGAGGCGTTCGACCATGCCTTCCTGCAGCACGAGGTGGCCTTCCACAAGGCCGTCATCGACGCGGTGAACAGCACGCTCATGCCGGCCATCAAGAACCAGGAGCTGAAGGACCTCGTCGCCAAGGTGGCCCCGGCCTTCCAGGCCCACATGGTCGCGGCGGCGAACCTCGACAAGAAGCTGTCCGGGTCGTCGAGCAGGTGAGAGCGGGAGTGACGAGGAGCGGGTGGCAGGTTGCGAGGAGGGGCATCGGCAGCACCGCCACTCTCACGACCCGTCACTCGTCACTCGTCACTTGCCACTCGCCGCTCGTCCTGCATTCCCGATTCCCGTTCCAACCCAGGAGACCTCAGACGTGGCCAGTGACGACGCTCCGGTGAGCGGACCGGATCTCACCGCCGGCGTGCCCGCCGCCGACATCGCCGAGGGAGGCACGTTGCTCGGCCACGCCGACGGCGAGGCCGTGGTGCTCGCCCGCTGCGACGGCCGGCTCTACGCGGTGGGGGCCAGCTGCCCCCACTACGGCGGGCCGCTGGCCGAGGGGCTGGTGGTGGACGGCACCATTCGCTGCCCGTGGCACCACGCCGCCTTCCGTCTGGACGGTGGTGACCTGGAGCGCCCGCCGGCGCTGCAGGGCCTCGCCTGCTGGCAGGTGGAGGAGCGCGACGGGCGCGCGCGCGTCGTCGGGCCGCGCGCGTCCGGCGCGCGTCCGGCGCGCGCATCCACCGCCCACCCCGCATCGGTGGTGATCGTCGGCGGGGGGGCGGCCGGCGCGGCGGCGGTGATCACGCTGCGCGAGGAGGGCTACACCGGCCCGATCACCCTCGTCAGCGCCGAGCGGAGCGTGCCGGTGGACCGCCCCAATCTCTCCAAGGACTACCTGGCGGGGAACGCGCCCGAGGAATGGATCCCGCTCCGCCCCGAGTCGTGGTACGCCGAGCAGGGCGTCACGCTGCACCTCGGCCGCCGCGCCACGGCGCTCGACACGGCCGCTCGCCGCGTGCAGCTCGACGACGGCACCGCGATCGGCTACGACGCGCTGCTCCTCGCCACCGGTGCCGACCCCGTGCGGCTCCCGCTCGGTGACGGCGCGCCGGTGCACTACCTGCGCACGCTGGCCGACAGCCGGGCCATCATCCAGGCGGCCGAGCGTGGCGGCCGGGCAGTCGTGCTCGGCGCCAGCTTCATCGGGCTGGAGGTGGCCGCCTCGCTGCGCACGCGCGGGCTCGACGTCACGGTGGTGGCGCCGGAGTCGCAGCCGCTGGAGCGCGTGCTGGGCGCGGAGCTGGGTCGCTTCGTCCGCGAGCTGCACGAGGCGCACGGCGTGCGCTTCCGGCTCGGCCGCACCGCGGCGTCGGTCGCGGAGGGCTCGGTGCGGCTCGACGACGGCAGCACGCTGCCCGCGGAGCTCGTCGTCGCCGGCGTCGGCGTGCGCCCGAACCTCGCGCTGGCCGAGGCGGCAGGGCTGGCGCTCGATCGCGGCGTGGTAGTGGACGAGCGGCTGGAGACGAGTGCGCCGGGCGTCTACGCCGCCGGCGACGCCGCACGCTGGCCCGACCCGTACACCGGGCAGGCGATCCGCGTGGAGCACTGGGTGGTGGCGGAGCGGATGGCGCGCACCGCCGCGCGCAACATCCTGGGCGCCGACGAGCGCTTCGCCGCCGTGCCCTTCTTCTGGAGCGCGCACTACGACGTCAGCATCAACTACGTGGGGCACGCCGAGCGTCCCGATCGGGTGGAGGTGGACGGCGACCCGCGGGCGCACGACTGCACGGTGCGCTACCACGAGGGCGGCCGCGTGGCCGCCGTGGCCACGATCGGCCGCGACCGCGCCGCGCTGGAGGCCGAGGCGGCGATGGAGCGCGAGCTGCGCCAGGTCGGCGCGGGGAGAGCCGCATGAGCGCCGGCCTCCCCCGCCGCGATGGCGCCGCACTGGCCCACCGCGCCCTCGACCACACGGAGCGCCAGGCGCGCGTGCACCTGGCGACGGACGACGACCGCGAGCGCGAGCTGGCCGAGCTGGTGCGGCGGCAGCTCGAGCTGCTCGGCGAGGACCCGGAGCGCGACGGCCTGCTGAAGACGCCGGAGCGCGTCGCGCGGAGCCTCGCCTGGCTCACCCGCGGCCAGGACATGGACGCGCACGATGCGGTGGGCGACGCCGTGTTCGAGGAGGAGCACGAGAACATGGTGCTCGTGCGCGACATCGACTTCTACTCGCTCTGCGAGCACCACATGCTGCCCTTCTTCGGGAAGGTGCACGTCGCCTACATCCCGGACGGGCGGATCGTGGGACTCTCCAAGCTGCCGCGCCTGGTGGAGGTGTTCGCGCGCCGGCTGCAGGTGCAGGAACGCCTCACCGAGCAGATCGCCGCCGCGCTCTGCGACGTGCTGCGCCCGGTGGGGGTGGGCGTGGTGATCGAGGCGGTGCACCTCTGCATGATGATGCGGGGCGTGGAGAAGCAGGGCTCGTCCACGATCACCAGCGCGCTGCGGGGCAGCTTCCGCACCGACGAGCGCACGCGCGCCGAGTTCCTGCGGCTCACCCGACGGACGGGGTGAGTCGCGGGGCGCCCCCGGGCTTCAGGCGTCGGAGCGCCGCCGGGCGCGGCCGACGACGAGCGTGATGTTGTCCGAGCCGCCGCGCTCCAGCGCCAGCTCGAGCAGCGACCGGCACACCTGCTCGGCCGACTCCATCGCGCCGAGCTGCCGGGCGATCTCGGTGTCGGCGACGTGCTTCGTCAGCCCGTCGGTGCAGACCAGGATGACGCAGCCGCGCTGGCGCACGTCCACGCGCGTGATCTCCGGCAGCGCCTCCGAGGCGCCGATGGCGCTCGCCAGCACGTGGCTGAGCGGCGACGCCTTCGCGCCCTCGCGCGTCAGCACGCCGCGATCCACCAGCTCCTGCGCCACCGTCTGGTCGCGCGTGAGCTGCCGCAGAATGCCGTCCTGGTACAGGTAGCAGCGACTGTCGCCGACCTGCACCACGTAGAGCCACGGCCAGACGACGATGCCCAGCGAGAGCGTGGTCGCCATCTCGTGGCCGGCGGGCAGCGACCGTCCCTCGGCGCGCACCACGCCGTGCGCCTGCACCGCCGCGTTGCGCAGCGCCTCGACGAACTCCCCCTCGCCGGAGGAGCCGACGGTGTGATAGCCGCGCAGGCTGGACGCGACGTAGTGCGTGACGGCCTCGGTGGCCAGCCGGCTCGCCTGGCTTCCGGCCGCGCTCCCGCCCACGCCATCGGCCACGAGGAGGATGGTGGCGAGGCGCTGGCCGCGCAGCGCGAGCGCCTCCGGATCGGGCAGGCTGGTGCCGTGGATCACCACCTGCGGGTGCACCGTGCAGAGGAGGAAGTGGTCCTGGTTCTCCTCGCGGATGCGGCCGGGGTGCGTCAGCCCGTACAGGTCGAGCTCGTCGTCCCGCGGCCGCTCGTCGTCGCCGACGGATGCGGTGGGAACGGAGAAGGGCGCGGCGAATCTCATGACCATCTCCACCGAAGGCGTGGCGCGAGCGGGGAGATACCATGGATGGGCCGTCGGCGCGCCGCAAGGGCGCGCCGCACCCGTGCGCCGCATGGGTGCGGCACGACCCGCCGCGTCCGCGCGGTCGGCCGTGGCTGGCCCTTCACTTGCTGGCGCACGGGTATAAGGTTCGACAGCAGATCCCCGGGAGGATGCGTACTCCCGCTGGGCATGACGGGATGCCGGCCAGGGCTCCATCCCCGGCGGCGTGCCGCTCACGCCATGAGCCTCACCCCGCGAACGGCGATGGCAACGTCACGGCCGGCCATGGCGGCCGGGGAGGGCAGCGAGTCATCCGCTCTCCCCGTTCCCGCCGCCAACCACGAACGCCACGACACGATACGTACGCGCCCGGAATCCACGCCCGTCGGCGTCCTGGCCGACGAGCGCGCCGGGCTGTACCAGCTGCTCATCGAGACCGTCCGCGACTACGCGATCTTCCTGCTCGATCCCGCCGGACACGTCATCAGCTGGAACCCCGGCGCGGAGCGGTTCAAGGGTTACCGCGCCGAGGAGATCATCGGGCGGCACTTCTCCGCCTTCTACCCGATGGACGACGTGGTCGCCGGCAAGCCCGACTGGGAGCTCGAGGTGGCGGCGGCGGAGGGGCGCTTCGAGGACGAGGGATGGCGACTGCGGAAGGATGGCACCCCCTTCTGGGCGAACGTCGTCATCACGGCCCTGCGCAATCGGGCCGGCGAGCTGGTGGGCTACGCCAAGGTGACGCGCGACCTCACCGAGCGCCGTAGCGCCGAGCAGCGCGCCATCGCCGACGCGCGCCGGGTGGCCATCTCGGAGGCCGCGAACCGCGCGAAGGCCGAGTTCCTCGCCGCCATGTCGCACGAGCTGCGCACACCGCTCAACGCCATCGGCGGCTATGCGGACCTGCTCGCCGCCGGCATCGGCGGGCCGCTCACCGACCAGCAGCAGCAGTATCTCGCGCGCATCCGCGCCAGCCAGCAGCACCTGCTGGCAATCATCAACGACATCCTGAACTTCAGTCGGGTCGAGGCGGGGCAGCTCACCTACGACGTCACCGACGTCTCGCTCGGGGAGACCGTCGACGCGGTGGTCCCGATGGTGGAGCCGCAGGCCTCCGGCAAGGGACTGCAGATCGTGCGGGCGGAGACGGCCGACGTCGTCGCCCGCGCGGACCGGGCGCGGGTGGAGCAGATCCTCCTGAACCTGCTCTCCAATGCGGTGAAGTTCACCGAGTCGGGCGGGCGGATCGACATCGACTGGGCCGTCGAGGCCGGATGCGCCAGCCTCCGCGTGCGCGATACGGGCGTGGGCATCGAGACCGACAAGCTGGAGACGATCTTCGAGCCGTTCGTGCAGGTGGGGCGCACGCTCTCCACGCCGCACGAGGGCACGGGGCTGGGGCTCGCCATCAGTCGCGACCTGGCGCGCGGCATGGGCGGGGAGCTGACGGCCGACAGTGCGCCCGGGCAGGGCGCCACCTTCACGCTCACGCTCCCACTGTCGTGACGGACACGCCCCCGGGCCGGCAGCTGCCGGCCCGGGGGCGTGTGGCGCGTCGCGGCGCGGACGGAGCGCTCGGCGCCGCTCAGCGCGTCGCGGCGGGGCGCCGGCTCGCGATGAGCCCGTCCACGGAGAAGGCACCGGCGCCGGTGGCGGCGAGGGCCAGCGCGGCGCCGAGCAGCGCCAGCGGGAACTCGAAGCCGTTCGGGCTGAAGAAGCCGTTCGGCAGGTGCACGAGGACGATCGCCCCGAGCATCACGAGCGAGAGAGCGAGCGCGGCCAGGCGCGTGACGAGGCCGAGCACGAGCGCGAGGCCCCCGACGAACTCGACGAGCGCCACCAGCGGGCCGACGAGACCGGCCAGCGGGATGCCCATCTGCCCGAAGGCGCCGGCGACGCCGTCCAGGCCGAAGACGAAGAGCTTCTGGCCGCCGTGCGCGGCGAAGATGAGACCGGTGAGCACCCGGAGCACCGTGAGCCCGAGATTCAGCTGGCGGGGCGTGGCAGGACGGAAGAGTGACATGATGCGATGGATCCCGTGCGTGGGGTTGGGATGACTGGGCTGCAGGCGCCGCCGGCCGCGTCGGTCGCCGTGTGGGGACGGCGCGCGGCGGGGGCGCGATCAGAGCCGCTGGCGAACGAGCGTGAGGAGCTCGATCAGGGTGTCGAGCTGCTCGCGGCTGAGATGGCCGAGGCGGCGCCGGTGCTCGCCGGTGGTCACGGCGTCGAGCTCGTCGACGAGGCGACGTCCCTGGGCCGTGATGCGCGTGGTGACCAGGCGCCGGTCGGCGGCGTCGCGAGCCCGCGTGACGAGCCCGGCGTCCTCCATCCGATCGAGCAGGCGCGTGACGTCCGGCATGCGCGTCAGCAGCCGATCGCGCAGCTCGTTCCGGCAGAGCCCCGCCGGCTCCGCGCCACGGAGGATGCGCAGCACGTTGTACTGCGCCCCGCTGATCCCGTACGGCTTGAGCAGCTGCTCGAAGGCGTCGACGAGCCGCGTGCCGGTGCGCACGATGTTCAGATACGCCTCCTGCTCGGGGCTGGCGAACGGCTTGCGCTGCCGCAGGTCGGTTCGGAGATCGGTCGGCATGGGTGGAATATGCGTGTTTGAACACAGGATGTCAAGACACTGGAACGACCAGGCACCAGGCGTGAGGGGCGAGGGATGCGACAGGGGCGGGCCTCCAGGCCTGCGGCGCCCGGACACGGGGGCGCGAAGCCTGCGGAGCGGACCGGCGCCCCCGTGGCCCGGGAGCCGTCACGCCTCACCCGCTGGTGCCTGGTGCCTGGTGCCTGGTGCCTGCCCTCCCCCAATCGTCATGCCCGACGCCGAGTCCCGCACGCAGCCGCCCGACACGACCACCGACGCAGCCGTCCGGGAGCGCATCGTCCGCCTGGCCTTCGGCGGTGACGAGCAGCGATTCGCGCGCTTCCTGGCCGCGCTGGACGAGGTGATCCCGACCGACGCCACCGTCATCCTGCGCGGCAGCGCCGTCACCGGCGAGCGGTGGGAGGACGGTGCCCCCTTCGACGCCGACGGGCCGGGGACGAGCGACCTCGACCTGACCCTGGTGGGCGGCCACGTGCTGCAGCTGTTCGAGCGCTTCTACATCCCCGCGCTGCACAGCGTGCCGCTGAGCGACGAGCACCCGGACGCCGCACCCAGCCTGGTGCCGCTGCGGCGCGCGCTGTGCGCGATCGCCGGGCGGCCGGTGAACATCCAGGCCACGTCGGACCTGGTGCAGTACGCGCGCGACGTGCTCCTCCAGCAGCCGTACCACGTCCTCATCCCGCGCGACGAGCGCCGGTGAGCCACCGTGATCGTACGCGTGCTGAGCTACAACATCCGCTACGGCGGCGTGGCGCGGGAGGCGGCGCTGGCGGCCGTCGTCCGCGCCGCCGCGCCGGACGTCGTGATGCTGCAGGAGGCGAGCGTGCCGACCGTCGTGGCGGCGCTGGCCGAGGCCGCGGCGATGCCGCACTGGGGCGCGCGCGAGCGCCACTCCACCGCGTTCCTCAGCCGGCTGCCGGTGGCGCACCACGCCTGGCATCACCCGGTCGGCTCCCGCCACGCCTTTCTCGAGGTGGCGCTGGCGGGAGTCGACTGCCGCCTCTTCGGGCTGCACCTGCGCGCCTGGTTCTCGCGCTGGAGCGAGCGGCGCCGCGCGCGCGAGCTGCGCGCCCTGCTGCGCGGCATTCGCGCCCACCAGCACGGCATGCACGTCATCGCCGGCGACTTCAATGCCCTGGCGCCGGGGGAGCGGCTGCACGTCGGCCGCTTCCCGGCCTGGATCCAGGCGATGATCTGGCTGAGCGGGCGCGACATCGCCCGCGAGACGATCCAGCTCCTCCTCGACGAGGGCTACGTGGACGCCTGGCGGCTGCGGCACCCCGACGAGCCGGGCGTCACCTTCCCGACGTGGGACCCGCACGTGCGCCTCGACTATCTCTTCGCGCCCGAGCGCGAGGCGCACCGGCTGCGCGGCTGTGCCGTGCTGCGCGCGCCGGCCGAGGTGCGCGACGCCTCCGACCACTTCCCGCTGCTCGTCGAGCTGGCGCTCGAGCCACGCCCCTCGGCCGGTGATGCGCCTGATGCTGCGGCCGGCGACGTCGCCACCGACGCGAGGGCCCGCACCCACGCCTGAGCGGCGCGCCGGTCGCCCGGCCCGGCGGGTGCGCCGAACGCCGCAGGCCTGACGCCGCGGACCTGACACCGCGGATGCGACGCCACTGGCCTAACACGGCTGGCCGAACGCCGCTGGCCGAAGGCGACTGACCTAACGCCGCGCGGCCGGCGGCTCGCCGGGCCCGGCGCGCTCCGTCGACCACGCCGAGTCGGCCGCGCGATGCCACGCCAGCTCCTCCGGCGTCACCGGCCGCAGCATCAGGTCGAAGGCGAGCCAGACGAGCTTGGAGAAGGGGAAGAGCACCACCGGCGCGACGACGATGAGCACCGGCAGCACGATCTCCAGCGCGTCCCACGGCACGTCCGGCCAGGTGACGAGCAGGATCACCACCAGCGTGGCGAGGAAGAGCAGCCCGGCGAGGATGAAGTTGAAGAGCAGCGAGCCGAGGAAGTAGTCGTGCTCACCCCGCTCCAGCCGCAGCCCGCAGCGGCCGCAGCGCACGCGCATCCTGAGCCAGTGCTGCAGCACCGGCCCGCCGCCACAGTTCGGGCAGCGCAGCGTGAGCGCGCGCCCGAGCAGTCGCGCGGCCTGGCGCGGGGTGGCCAGCTGGAGCCCGGTGCGGGTCTCCGGCTCCTCGGGCGCCGGGGACGGCGGCGGCTGCGGCGGGGACGACATGCCCGAAAGCTAGGCGCCCGCCGACCCGGCCGCGACGGCCGCCCGTCCGGATCCGCCGCCCCGCTGCTTTATTTCCTGTCGATCCTGTCGATCCTGTCGATCCTGTCGATCCTGTCCATCCCGTCCCGCTCACTCGCATTCATCCCGTGTCGCCGGCACGCGCCCACGACGGCACGCAGACCCCGACCTCCATGCGCATCGGCATCGACCTCGGCGGCACCAAGATCGAGGGGATCGCGCTCGCGCGCGACGGCGTCGAGCTGCACCGCCGGCGCATCGCCACGCCACGCGGCTACGCACCCACGCTCGACGCGCTGGTGGCGCTGGTGGCCGAGATCGAGTGCGCCGCCGGCGCGGGCGGCACCGTGGGCATCGGCATCCCGGGCACCATCGTGCCGGCCACCGGCCTGGTGAAGAACGCCAACTCCACCTGGCTCAACGGCCGTCCCCTCGGCCGCGATCTCGAGGCGCGGCTCGGCCGGCCGGTGCGCGTGATGAACGACGCCGACTGCTTCGCCCTCTCGGAGGCCGCGGACGGCGCCGGCGCCGGTGCGACGGTGGTCTTCGGCGTCATCCTCGGCACGGGCGTCGGGGGCGGCATCGTGGTGGACGGCCGCTGCCTGCCGGGCGCCAACCTCATCGCCGGCGAGTGGGGGCACAACCCGCTCCCCTGGCCCGCGCCCGACGAGTACCCCGGCCCGCCCTGCTACTGCGGTCGCACGGGATGCATCGAGATGTACCTCTCCGGTCCCGGACTCGAGCGCGACCACCGTGCGCACACCGGCCGTGCGTGGACGACGCACGAGATCGCGCGCGCCGCCGACGAGGGAGACGCGGGCGCTGGCGCCGCGCTCGCACGCTACCACGACCGCCTGGGGCGCGCCCTCGCCGCGCTGATCAACGTGCTCGATCCCGACGTCGTGGTGCTCGGCGGCGGCATGTCCAACCTCCCGGGGCTGGCCGAGGCGGCCCGCGCCGCGCTCGAGCCCCACGTCTTCTCCGACACCGTCGTCACGCGCGTCGTGCGCAACCGCCACGGCGACTCGAGCGGCGTGCGCGGCGCGGCCTGGCTCTGGCCGTGACGCGCCGCGGCCGTCACCACCACACGGCCATCACCACCGCACGCCGACGTAGAGCGCCCGCCCGGCCACCCGCTTCGCCGACGCGTCCAGGTAGTCGGCCCCGCTGAGGTTCTCGCCGTCGAGCGTGAGCTCGAGCCCGCGCCACGGCACGGCGAGGCGCGCGTCGGCGCGGAAGAAGGGATCCTCCCCGGCGTGGCCGGCCCACCCCGCGTCCACCGCCAGCGTGCCCGGCCCCAGCGGCAGGACGGCGGCGAGCGACGCGGCGCGCGTGACCGGACGCAGCGCGTACTTCCCCACGTACCCCGACGCGGCGGCCGCGCGCACGTCCAGCGTCGAGGCGCGCAGCGTCCAGTCGAGGCCGAGCGCGCGCGCGACGTCGGCGCGCAGTTCCACGCCGGTGAAGGTCGCGCGCTCCACGTTGCGCGTGCGCCACGCCTCGTCGGCGGAGGCACCCGTCGGGCGCGCCCAGTCGATGAGGTCCGTGGCGCGGCGGATGAAGAGGGCGGCGTCCAGCCGCAGCCGCCGCGTCGGCGCGCCGCGCAGCCCGACCTCGCCGGCCCAGAAGCGCTCCGGGCGCAGCGCCGGGTCGCCGACGTTGGCCGGGTCCTCGTAGTAGCGCTCCGTCCAGGTGGGGGCGCGCCAGCCGCGGTGCGCCGAGGCGCGCAGCGCCCAGGCCGGGCCGAGCGCCAGCCGGCCGGCCAGCGACGGGGCGAGCACGGCACCGAACTCCGAGGACCAGTCGGCGCGCAGCCCGGCGTTGGCGCCGGCGCGGGCGGTGCCGCCGAGCGTCGCCTCGGCGAAGGCGGCGGCACGCGTCTCCTGCCGGTCGCCGAGGCGCGCGCTGGCCAGCCAGAGCCGGCGCGCCTCCGCGCCGAGGGCGATCGCGGGGGCGCCGGCACGCGCCGCGCGACGCGCCACGACGTCGGCCGCGCCGTCCCAGGAGACGTGGTGGTTCTGGTAGACGGACGGGTCGTCGCGATAGAGCGTGAAGCGGTCGCCGTGGCGCCGCGCGCTGGCGCCGGTCGTGACCTGCCACGCGCCGTGGGCCGCGGCGGCCCAGCGCAGCGCGCCGGTGGCGCTCGTCGTGCGCTCCACCGACGGATAGGCGCCGTAGAAGTCGCCCGCGCCGAAGTCGCGCCGCGCCACGGCCAGGTCGGTGCGCAGCGTCCCGTGCCGCGTGTCGCGGGCGGACGCGAGGCGCAGCTGCAGCATCTCGTAGTCCGTGTCCGCGCGATGGCCGTCGGAGCGCTGGTAGTCGGCGCCGAGGCTCGCGCGCCGCGCGCCGCCGCGGCCGTCGATCGCGAGGCTGGCGGCGGCGGTGCCGAAGCTGCCGCCCTGCACGCTGCCGTGCGTCTCGCGCGCGGCGTCGGCGGCGCCGGGCCGCGGCGCGTCGTCGCGGCGCGTCACGACGTTCACCACGCCGCCCACGGCATCCGGCCCGTAGAGCGCCGAGCCGGCGCCGCGCAGGACCTCGATCCGCTCCACCTGCGCCAGCGGCACCGCCAGGTCGAGATCGAAGTGGCCCGTCTGCGCATCGCTCACGCGCACGCCGTCCACCAGCACCACCACCTGCTCGAACGACGAGCCGCGGATGGAGAGATCGGCGGAGACGGGGGAGCGCGGCAGCACGTCGACGCCGAGCGCGCGGCCGATGGCGTCGGCGAGCGTGCGGGCCGGCAGCCGCGCGAGGGCGGCGCGGTCCAGCACCTCGACGCTGCGGAAGGCGGCGCCGGCGCCGGGGACGCGCGAGCCGGTGGAGATGTGGAGGGTGTCGAGCGGCTGCGGGCGCCGCGGCCGCTGCGCGGCGAGCGGCGGCGCAGCGGCGAGCAGCGCCAGCGGGGCGACGCGGAGCAGGGAGCGCATGGAGAGCGGGAGAGCGGCAGCACGCGCCGGCCACTTCCCCGCGGCCGCGCGGCATCGCATCGTAGAGAAGGCCGGCGGCAGCGTCAACCGACGCGATGCGGCCGGCGCCCACCACGCGCGTCGTCGCCTCCCGCCGCCTCGCGCCGACACTCTCCACTCCAGCGCTGTCCCACTCCCGGCCGCCTCCCGGCGGCCGGCGGCGCTCGCCGTGTGCCGGCGCCGACGCCGGCGCGCACTCCCCACCCAACCCCCCCA
>DASTRO010000311.1:0-16298 GCA_035761165.1 Gemmatimonadaceae bacterium
CGCGATCACCCGCCCCCGTCGTCGTCTCGACCCCATCCGCCGGCGCGCCGTCAGAAGACGGTGACGTCTTCCTCCGCCACGGTGGTGCCGTTCGGCACCTGGAAGTCACCCTCGTGCACCACGGAGAAGTGGTACGGTCCCACCGGCACGTTGCTGAGGGCGATGGAGTAATCGACCAGCATCGGGGCGTCATCGCAGTCCGCCGGCGGCTGGTAGACGACGCGCAGCTTGAGGTTCTCACCCTGCTGCTCGAGGCGAGCGGTGGGGGCGCCCACGCGGCAGGGCATCACGAACTCGCCGTTGGTCAGGATGATGCCGACGGCGTTGGCCTGGATGCTCACGTTCCGCGGCGTGCCCGGATCCGGGATCGCATGGTCGGAGCGGGTGAAGACCGGGACGATCTGGATCTCGTCCTCCGCGTCGAGTGAACACCCACCCGCGATCCCGACGAGCAGCAGCGCCAGCATGGCTCCAACGCGACGCGACCCAACGTTCAACCTGCGCATGACGCCTCCTGGCGACGTGATCCGGACATGAATCGGGGGAGGATTGCTCGTGCTCGCCCGGTTGACGGGCGGCGGGGCAACACTCGCAGAAGATAGCACCTGACGCGGCAACCGAGTGGAACCGGCTGCCGATCCTGCCCGTCCCGCTCACCGCCTCGCCATCACCGACCGGTCCCACCCCACCTCAGCGCACCCGGTCGCCGAGGCTCTCGCGCAGGTGCGCGCCGATGCGGGCGGCGACCGCAGGAGGAAAGCCGTCCAGCCGGAGGACGACGTGCCGTCCGCCGGTGGTCGTGAGCACCCACTGCTCGCCGCCGTAGAGCGAGCGCCGCGCCCGCGAGACCTCGGACCAGGGAAGCTCCGTCACATCCGCCCGCCGGCCGATGCGCAGGGCGTCCGGCCCGATCTCCAGCCAGCGCATGCCGTCGCGATGGTAGCGCCAGCTGTAGAGCGCGTACGTCAGCACCGCGCCCACCACGCCGACGACGGCGAGCAGCACCGGGTCGCGCTCGCCGCGTGACAGCCAGAGCAGCGCCGGCACGCCGGCCCCCACGCCGATGGCCGCCACCACGTTCTCCGTGCGTGCGGCGCGGACATCGGGCGTGAAGCGCTCGATCATGCGCGGAAGCATAGCGGGTGCGCCCGATCTGGAGAACGGTGCAGGTGACCGGGGGTGGCGCCCCTCTTGCACCTGGCAGGGGAGTCGGCGCGGCCCTCGTCGACCGACGGATGGCCTCGGCAACCGGGAGTGAGCAGCATATGGCACCGACCGCGACCGATCGACGCTTCGAGTTGGCCGACGTCGCCGCGATCCTCGCTGGCGTGGCCGCCCTGGGGAGCGCCATCTGGGGGGCGCCGATCACCTTCGACAACGCCTACGACGCGCCGATCAGCTCCCTCTGGGGCGCCTACCTCGTCGCCGGCGTGCTGGCGATCGTCGCCGTCTTCGTGGCCCAGCGCCGTCGGGGCCTCGGCCGCGGCCTGCTCGCCGTGGCCGGCCTGATCTCGCTGGCCATCACGCTCCTCGGCGGCGGCGGGTGGGTGACGGCGCGCGTCGTCCACCTGGTGCTCGGCCTGATCATGCTGGCCGCGAGCACGTCCATCGGCCGGATGAGCAGCGAGCGGACGATCTAGCGCCCGGACGCGCTCACTCGCGGCCGCTCCAGCCGCCGCCGGCCTCGTCGCGGAGGAAGCAGGCTTCGGCGCCGGCGAAGTCCAGGACCAGCACGTCGCCGGCGCCGATGCGGAAGCGCACCGCCGTGGCGTGCGGCGCCGCCGGGTTGTCGGTGCGCAGCACGTCGCCGCTCACCCGGTAGAGCAGGGCGATCTCGTAGCGCCGCTCCCCGACGGCGAAGGAGTAGATCAGCTCGCCGTGGGCACGGAAGTCCATGCCCGCCTCGGGCGCGAAGTCGAGCGACGGGTGCGCGCGGAGCAGCCGCCAGCGACCGTGGAGCACGGCGCTGGGGTCGTCCGTCTGCGATTCGTCGGGCCGATCGTCCATATGGAGGCCGTGCCGCAGGAGTCGAACCAGTGGAGCGGCGCGCGGAGTGGGGAGCGCAGCGGCGAGCGGACTTCCGGTGCAGGGCCGGGCTCCGCGTACCGTGGGCCGGTCCCTCAGCGGCGCCGGGCGGGCGTCGGGCGTCTGGGGGCGTGCAGCGAGAAGCGTGTGGCGGCGGGATTCTGGTGGTGGTCGCGGGGGCGGCGGACGTCATCGTGGCAGTCGGGGGGGGGGGCCCCACGCGCCGGGCGCCGTCGCGCCCCCGCGATCCCTTCGCCGCTCCACGCTTCCCGTCCACGCCCCTATATGCAAGACGCCAGACGCTATACGCCAGACGCCCCGCTCGTCGCGCCTGCCCTTTCCCGCCACCGCGCCACTCTCGTCGCGCCCCGAACCCCATTCATCGCTCCTCCCCCAGCGCCGCCCGCACGGCGTGCCATCCACACATTCCGTGTACCCCGCCCCCGGGCGGCGTCGACGACGAGCAGAGATATACCCCGTCGAGCGGTGTCGCGTACGGCGAGAGCCCCGGCAGTGGACGAAAGACCAGCTGGCGCAGCAGGTTCGCGCCACCGGCGATGTCGCCGCCCACGTAGTTGGCGTTGTACGCCTCCAGCGCCGCCGGCGCCATCGAGTGGCGTGCCAGCACCACGTCCTGGAAGCCCGGCGCGAACTCCTCGATCCGCCGCTCGATGCGCGCCGTCATGTCCACCGTCGAGCCGTTCGGCACGTGACAGTAGCCCCACAGCACGTGGTGGCCGGCCGGTGCGCGCGACGGGTCCGCCACGGTGGGCTGCGCGAGCAGCACGAACGGGCGCTCCGGATGCTCGCCGCGCCACACCGCCGCCTCGGCCGCCACCATCTCGGCCAGCGTGCCGCCGAGGTGCACCGTGCCGGCGCGCGCGCACGCCGGATCGCGCCACGGCACCGGGGCCGAGAGCGCCCAGTCCACCTTGAACACGCCCGGCCCGTAGCGGAAGCCGGCGAGGCGCCGGCGGTAGCGCGCCGGCAGCCGGTCGCCGGCGAGGGCGAGCAGCTGGCGTGGGGTGACGTCCAGGAAGACGAGCGACGCGGGCGGCAGCTCGCCCAGCGTGCGCACCGGCGCGCCGACCTCGATCTCGCCGCCGAGCGTGCGCAGGTAGGCCGCGAGCGCATCCGTCAGTCGCTGCGTCCCACCCTCCACCAGCGGCCAGCCGGCGGCGTGGCCGGCCAGCACCAGCACCAGCCCGAACGACAGCGACGCGGCCGACGTCAGCGGGATCGTGCCGTGGGCGGCGATCCCGGCCAGCATCGCCCGCGCCGCGTCGCCGGCGAAGCGCGCCTCCAGCAGGCCGGCCGCCGAGCGCAGCGCCAGCAGCCCGAACGTGCCTAACAGCAGCGGATGGCGGGGCAGGTGCACCATCGGCCCCAGCAGCTCCGGGGCCAGCTCGCGCCACCGCTCGGCGAACGGTGCGACGATCGCCGCGTAGCGCTCGCCGTCCGGGCCGAGCGTCGCCGCCGTCGCCGGGACCGAGCGGTGGAGCTCCGCCGCCGGCCCGTCGGGCAGCGGGTGCGCCAGCTGCACCGGCGGCTCCGCCCAGCGCAGCCCGTGGTCGGCGAGCGGCAGCCGTTCGAAGAACGGCGAGCCGATGCCCAGCGGATGCACCGCCGAGCAGACGTCGTGCACGAAGCCGGGCAGCGTCAGCGCGGCCGAGCGCGCGCCGCCGCCGATGGCGGGTGCGGCCTCGCGCACCAGCACCGACCGGCCGCGGCGCGCCAGCGCGATGGCCGCGGCGAGCCCGTTCGGCCCCGCGCCGACGACCACCGCGTCCCATCGCGCCCGGCGCCCGCTCGCCGTGGGAGCGGTCATCCGGCGGGCGCGGTCACCGCGCGCGGGGCATCGGGCGCACGGGGCGCACGGAGCGCGTCAGGCGCGATCACGTGCGGCGTCGCGGCGGTGCGCGTAGAGCTCCACGGCGCGCACGATGACGAAGGCCACCAGCGCGACCAGGAAGAAGACGAGGAGCATCCAGGCGACGCCCTGCAGCGTCTCGATCACCGTGCGGTAGACCTCCAGCGTCCACCGCTCGGGCGTCAGCAGGAAGGGCGGCTGGTTGTCGGGCCGCGGGAGCACGTACTGCTCCAGCGCGTACAGCCGCACGCCGCGCGAGACGCCGACGACGTAGAGCGCGAAGATGATGTAGCGATGCCAGGCGTCGCTCAGCTCGTCGCTCACCAGCCGCCGGAGGATGCGTCGCACCGAGGCGTCGAAGATGCGCGCGACGACGAACGAGACGGCGAGCGCGACGAGGAAGGTGACGGCGAGCAGGGTCAGGAACATGAGCGGCGTCGGGTGCGGGATGGGCGCCGGCGAGGGCGGAGCGGAGCCACGCCGGTGGTCACGATTCTACGCCGCCGGCCGCCCACTCGCACGGAGCGCGCCGGGCGCCGCGCTACCGCTCAGCTTGTCTCGCAAGTGCTGCGAGCCCACCCTGCATTCAGGGGACGCGATCCCGCGCCGCCCGTCACCCATGGAGGGCGCATGCTCTGGCACCGCTTCGGACTCCTCGGCCTGCTCGGCATCCTGCTCATCGCCGCGTGGCTCATCGGGTTCCTCGCGCTCGGGTTCCACGACGGGCTCTTCCACCTCCTGCTGCCCGTCGGCGCGCTCTGCCTCGTCGTGCAGTACGTCCGCCGCCTCGCCGCCTGACGCGGCGCCACGCCCGGCCGCGGCGTCAGCGGACGGGCTTCTGGATCCCGTACCACTCGAGCACGCGCTTGCGCACGTCCTCGTCGCGGTAGGGGAACTGACCGTGGAACTCGAGCACCGGCCGGCCGTCCATGCGCACGTCCCAGTGCAGCAGTGGCTCGCCGGCGCCACGCGTCGTGCGCTCGCTGGCCTCGAAGTGGTGGCCGTCGTGGTCGAAATGCAGGAGACGCTCGGGCATGATCGCGAACCGGGTGGCAGGGGTGTGGGACGTGCCATGCGACGAGCGTGCCGGGGGAAGGGACCAGGGACCAGGGACCAGGAGCGGCCACGGGACGCCATGCGGCGCTTCCCGCTCCCTGCTCCCTGCTTCCTGCTTCCTGCTTCCTGCTTCCTGCTTCCTGTTCCCTAATCCCCCAGCCACGGCTCCAGATACGCCACCAGCATCGCCCGCAGCTCGGCGCGCAGCGCGCGGCGCTCGCCCGCCGGGGCGCTCTGCTCGACGTACTGCAGCAGCGCGCGCCCACACTCCACCGCCGTCATCGCCAGTCGGCGCCGCTTGGCGGGGCCGAGCTGGGGCGCGCGGGTGCGGAAGAGCGCTTCGACGCGCGCCAGCAGCTGCGCGCGTAGCCGACCGCGCAGCGCGCCCAGCGCGTCGGAGCCCTGCGGCGCGAAGAGGATGGCGAAGTAGCCCGGGTGCGTGCGGTGGAAGCGCTCGAACGGCTCCAGCACCGCGTCCACCAGCGCCGGCAGCGGCAGCCGGGCGACGGCCGGCTCGTCGCGCGCCTCCAGTAGCACCATGAGGTCGGCGACGTAGGCGTCGGCCACCGCGTGCAGCAGCGCGTCGCGGTTCGGCACGAACTGGTAGAGCGAGCCGATCGACGTGCCGGCCCGCGCCGCGATCGCCTCCATCGTCACCGCGTTCGCGCCGAGCTCCGCGCACAGCTCGCCCGCCGCGCGGGTGATGCGGGCGAGGCGCTCGCGGGAGCGGCGCTGGCGGGGGACGCGGCGGGTGGAAGGGGGCATGACGGGGCGGGACGTCGCGTTGACAACCTGAGGATCGCCTCACATTCTGTCAACGTGCCGACCGGCGCGCCGCGCGCCGCCGATCCCAGCGTCCAACACGCGAGACGACGCCCATGCCCACCTATCGCGCCCCGCTCGACGACATCCGCTTCCTCCTGCAGGACGTCCTCGACGTCGGCCAGCTCGCGGCGCTCCCCGGCTTCGCCGACGCCACGCCCGACGTCGTGCTCGCCGTCCTCGAGGAGGGCGCGCGACTGTGCGAGGAGGTGCTCGCGCCACTCAACGCCGTCGGCGACCAGGAGGGGTGCCGCTTCGAGCACGGCGTCGTCACCACGCCCACCGGCTTCAGGGCGGCCTACGACGCCTTCCGGGAGGGCGGCTGGACGGCCATGACCGGCGACCCTGAGTACGGCGGGCAGGGGATGCCGCACGTCGTGCGCTACGTCTTCGACGAGATGCTCTGCTCGGCCAACCTCTCCTTCAGCATGTATCCCGAGCTCGCGCACGGCGCCATCACCCTGCTCGAACGCTGGGCCGACGACGAGCTGAAGCGCCTCTACCTGCCCAAGCTGCTGGACGGGTCATGGTCCGGCACGATGTGCCTCACCGAGCCGCAGGCCGGCACCGACCTCGGCATCATCCGCACGAAGGCCGTGCCCGCCGGCGACGGCGCCTACCTGGTGAGCGGCACGAAGATCTTCATCTCCGCCGGCGACCACGACCTCACGGAGAACATCGTCCACCTCGTCCTCGCCCGACTTCCCGACGCGCCGGCGGGGACGCGCGGCATCAGCCTCTTCCTCGTCCCCAAGTTCCGCCCCACCGAGGACGGCCGCCCCGGCACGCGCAACGGCGTCACCGTCGGTTCCATCGAGCACAAGATGGGGATCAAGGGGAACGCCACCTGTGTCCTCAACTTCGACGGCGCCACCGGCTGGCTGGTGGGGGAGCCCAACAAGGGGCTGCGCGCCATGTTCACGATGATGAACGGCGCCCGCCTCGGCGTCGGCATGCAGGGGCTCGGGCTGGCCGAGGTGAGCCGGCAGAACGCGGCGGCGTACGCGCGGGAGCGGCTGCAGGGGCGCGCCCTCACCGGGCCCGCGGCCCCCGAGCTCGAAGCCGACCCGATCGTCGTCCACCCCGACGTGCGCCGCATGCTCCTCACCATGAAGGCGTACGTGGAGGGGATGCGTGCCCTCGCCTACTGGACGGCGCTCGAGCTCGACGTCGAGCACCACCACCCCGATCCGGCCGAACGCGAGGTGGCGGCCGATCTCGTGGCGCTCATGACGCCGGTGGTGAAGGCCTTCCTCACCGACGTCGGCTTCGAGGTCACGAACCTCGCGCTGCAGTGCTACGGCGGCCACGGCTACATCCGCGAGTTCGGCGTCGAGCAGTTCGTGCGCGACGCGCGCATCGCGCAGATCTACGAGGGCACCAACGGCGTGCAGGCGATGGACCTCATCGGTCGCAAGGTGCCCGAGGGCGACGGCCGCCTGGTGCAGCGCTTCGCCGCGCTCGTGCGGGCCGACGTCGAGCGCGCCCTGGGCGGTGACGGCGACACCGGCGGCGCCGGCGGCGCGGGGCGCGAGCTGGCCGGCGCGCTCGCGAAAGCCATGCAGGCGCTGCAGGAGACGACGCTCGGCGTCATGGAGCGCGCCCGCCGGAACCCCGACGAGCTCGGCGCCGCGGCGGTGGACTACCTGCGCCTCTTCGGCCTCGTCGCCACCGGCTGGATGTGGCTGCGCATGGTGCAGGCGGCGGAAGCGAAGCTCGCCGCCGGCGACGGCGACCGCGCCTTCCTGGAGGCCAAGCTGCAGACGGCGCGCTTCTACGCCGCCAAGCTCCTGCCGCAGACGCGTGCCCTCCAGGCCACGATCGCCGCCGGCGCCGAGCCGGTGATGGCGATCGACGCCACCGTGCTCTGAGCGCGAGCCGAACGGCCGCCGCGGATCACGCGGAGCGGTCCCGCTGTCCGTCCGGGCGCCGCGTGGCAGGACTGGCGGGTACGCTCATGGGGGGAGCGGATACGACGGAGGAGCCGGAGGCGTCGGATCGCTCCTCGCGCATCCACGACTCCTCACACCAGGGCCGGGAACTGAATGGGGGGGGCTCCTCGGCACCCACCCCTCCGCTCAGGTCCTGGCGAGCGGAGGCGTGGAGTGTAGCGGAGCGATCCGCCGTATCCGGCTCCTCCGAAGCATCCGTTCTCCTCATGAGCGTAGATGCCCGCTGAGGCGCACCGGAGCCCCAGCGTACAACGGAGCGATCCGCGCGAGCCGCGGCGGCCGTTCGGCTCGCGTGCCGCGGCCTAACGACGCCGCGACGCCGGCGTGCCGCCCGCGGCGCCGATCGTCCGGTCGAAGAAGTCCGCCGTCGCCTCGCCGGCGAGGAGCGCGCTGCGGTGGAGCATCCAGTGGTGCGTGTCGTCCGGGATCACCAGCTCCTCGTACGGGATCCCCCGCTCCCGCAGCCGCTGCACCAGGTCCACCGTCTGCGAGAAGCGCACGTTGCGGTCGTCGTCGCCGTGGATGAGCAGCACCGGCGAGCGCCACGTCGCCATCGCCGACACCGGCGACGACTGCCAGGCCACCTCCAGCGCGCGCTCCATGTCCGGCGCCTGCTCGTAGCGGTCGCGCTCCATCAGCCCGCGCGCGCGCTCCGTGGTCCAGTCGTGCACGCCGTGCAGGTCCACGCCGGCGGCGAAGAGGTCGGAGTCGTGCGCCAGCGCCATCGCCGTCAGGAAGCCACCGTACGAGCCGCCCCAGATGCCGATGCGCTCGGGGTCCACGTTGGGCTGGCGCGCCAGCCACTCGGCCGCCGCCTTCACGTCCTGGTACTCCGCCGCGCCGCGCGCGCCGGCGTTGGGCGGCCGGTGGAAGTCGTCGCCGTAGCCGATCCCGAGGCGGTAGTTGACCGACAGCACCAGGTAGCCCTTGGCGGCCAGGTACTGGTTGTTGGCGTAGGTGTTGGCGTAGTAGTCGCTGTAGTGCCAGCCGAGCAGCATCTGCCGCGGCGGGCCGCCGTGCACGAAGATGATGGCCGGCTTGCGCGCCGCGCCGCCCGCCTTCTCGAAGAGCTGCGCGTGCACGCGCACGCCGTCCGGCGCCTCGAACACCACCTGGCGCGGCGTCACCAGCTGCGCGGTGGGGAAGTCGGCCGGGATGCGCTCCTCGGCCAGCAGCTTCGGCTCGCCGCCGGCCGCCATCACGGCCGGCAGCGGCGGGCGCTGCGCGGTGGCGCTCAGGTAGGCGATGGTGCCGTCGCCGGCCACCACCGGCGTCCACTCCAGCCCCGTGCCCGGCGTCAGCACCTCCGGCGCGGCGCGGTCCACCGGCACGCGCAGCACGTGGCGCCGGTCGATGTCGTCCTCGCGCGGGCCGGTGTTGGCCGCGGCCACCAGGAAGCGGCCGTCCGGGCTCAGCGTGATGTACTCGAGCATGTAGTCGCCGGGCGTGAGCAGCAGCGCCTCGCCGCCGGCGGCGGGGATGGAGTACAGGTGCGGCCAGCCGTCCTGCGTCGACAGGAAGACGACGCGGTCGCCGGCCGCCCAGTGCAGGTTGGTGCCGCCCTGCGTGGTGGGGGCCGAGCCGCGCAGCGTGGTGGGCGCGGTCCACAGCGCGCGCGCCTCGCCCGTGCGCGCGTCGGCCGTCCACACCGCCCACGGGTTGTGGCGCTGCACCAGGATGGAGTCCGGCGCGCCGCCGGAGCCGGGGCGGCGCACGAAGGCCAGTCGCGTGCCGTCCGGCGACCAGCGCGGCGAGGCGTCGCGCGAGGTGGAGGGCGCGATCCAGCGGATGGGCGTGCTGTCGTTGGTGTAGATGCCGATGAAGGCGTGGTCGCCGCGGCTGGAGACGAACGCGAGGCGCGAGCCGTCGGGCGCCCACTGCACGTCGCCGTTGCGGCCGTTCTCCTGCAGCAGCCGCTTCGCCTCGGCGGAGCCGTCCACCGGCACCGTCCAGATCTGGCCGCCGCGCTCGAACGCCACCACGTCCCCCTTGGGCGAGAGCACCGGCGCGTCCCCTCCCTCGGCCAGCAGCTTCGGCTCGCCGCCGCCGAAGGGGACGCTCCAGATGGCCATCGTCGGCATGGTGGGGCTGGCCATGGCGTTCACCGGGCGCGTGTCCTCCCAGTTGCCGCCGTGCTCGCCGCCGCGCACGTAGACCACCCAGCGCCCGTCGCGCGAGACGGCGAGGCTGGTGATCTCCTGGCCGTCGTCGGCCGTGTAGCGCGTGAGCTGGCGGGCGCGCCAGTCCGGCCCCTCGGCCACCCACACGTTGCGCCGCCCCTGCTCGTTGAAGGCCCAGGCGATGCGCGGCGCGCCGGCGGCCGCGGTGAGCTCGTTGGGGAAGGGGTAGCTCCGGACCTGCGCGAAGGTGAACGCGGCGCGCCGGGTGGCGGGCGTGGCGGCCGACGCGGGGGCGATGGCCTGGGCGACCACCGGCACCGGCGCGGCGAGCAGGGCGGCGGCGAGGCCGACGGCGGACCAGCGGGTGCGGAGAGACATGGCGGCTCCTGCGGCTGCGGGGCGGGACCGGCGGCGCGGGGCGTCCGCCGGGGACAGACGGTAGTATGGGGCGGGACGGGGCCGCTGTCACCCTCGCGTCGCCCGCTCCAGCGCCGCCCGCTCGGCCGGCGTCAGCGCGCGCACCGCGCCCTTCGGGAGGTCGCCTAACACCACCGGGCCCACGGCCACGCGCACCAGCCGTCGCACCTCCACGCCCAGCGCGCCGAGGAGGCGGCGGATGTGCCGGTTGCGCCCCTCGTCGAGGACGATCTCCAGCCACGCCGCGCGCGTCCCCGTGCGCAGCACGCGCGCCGCCTTCACCGCCAGGCGCTCGCCCCCCTCCATCACCCCCTCGTGCAGCCGCGCCAGGAACGCGTCGTCCGGCAGGCGGTCGATCTGCACGTGATAGCGCTTGTCCACGTGCGACGCGGGGTCGAGCAGGCGCTGCGCCCAGCGCGTGTCGTTGGTGACCAGGAGCAGCCCCTCGCTCGCCCGGTCCAGCCGCCCCACCGGCGACACGAAGGGGAGCGTCGGGTCGTCGAGGCACGCGTAGACGGTGGGGCGCCCCTGCGGGTCGTGGCGCGTCGTCACGAGGCCGCGCGGCTTGTTGAGCATCAGGTACACCTTGCGCTCGGCCGCCACCGGCGCGTCGTCCACGGCCAGCCGCGCTCGGGCCAGGTCCACGCGCGCCGTGGGGTCGCGCACGACGCGGCCGTCCACGCGCACCCGCCCCTCGCGCACCAGCCGCTCCCCCTGCGTGCGCGAGCAGAGGCCGAGCTTGGAGAGGGCGCGCGGCAGGCTGACGCCGGTGCCGCGTGGCGGCGGCACGTCCCGGGACGGGCGGCGCGGGGGCACGCGTCAGCGGCTCCGCGGTGGGCGGGCCGGCGGACGCGGCACAGGGCGTGCGCCCGTCGCCGCATCCCCACACCCCGAGGAGACTCCATGCCGCGCGACGACCGCACCGAATCGGACCGGCAGGGGCGCCGCCCCAGCGACACGCAGCAGCTGGCGGGCGACACCCCGGCCAGCGAGCCGCTCACCAGCGCGCCGCGCGTGCAGCCCGGCGAGACGGAGGAGCGCGCCCATCAGCTCGGCCTCACCCCCGAAGGGGCGCCGCGCAGCGGCTCCACCCCGGCCGACCGGCAGGCCGACGGCGAGGCGGAGGAGCTCGGTCACAGCTGACGCGTCGCGGCCGCCGCGCCGCTCAGCGCGCGTCGCCACCGGGCGGCGGAGCGCTGGCGGTGCGCGGCGTCCGCAGCGCGGTGCGCAGCGTCATCACGCCGCGGATCAGGAAGAACGCCGCGAAGGCGACGTCCAGCCAGCGCGAGCTGGTGAGCGGCGCCGGCCCCGCCCAGAGCGGCCGCAGGGCGATGAAGGCCCCGAGGGTGACCATCACGGAGCCGATGACGAGCAGGATGGAGCGGCGCATGGTCCGCGCATGATGCCATGGCGCGGTGCCGCCGCGCCAGCCGGCAGCCGCGCCTGGTGCCCGGTGCCCAGTGCCTGGTGCCTGGTGCTTGGTGCCTCGCACCCATCCGTCTTGCCGCCGCTCCGTCCGCGCCCGACATTCGGGGCATGCCCTCCCCCCGCTCCCTCCGCCGCGCGGCGGCGCTCGCCCTCGTCGCCGCCGGCACGCGCGCCGCGGCGGCGCAGGCGCCCGATACCGAGATCTACCTCGCGCCGCTCACCCTCTCCGGCGGCGTGCTGCAGGTGGGCACGCCGGTCGACGTCACCAACCGCCCGGGCTACGACAACCAGCCCGCGTTCACGCGCGACGGCACGGCCATCCTCTACACGTCGCAGCGGGGCGCGCAGACGGACATCTTCCGCTACGACCTGGCGACGCGGCGCACGACGCAGGTGACGAACACGCCGGAGAGCGAGTACTCCCCGGTCGTCACGCCGGACGGGCGCTACGTGAGCGTGGTGCGTGTGGAGGCGGACTCCACGCAGCGGCTCTGGCGCTTCCCGCTCTCCGGTCGCGGCGAGCCCTTCCTCCTGCTCCCCGGCGTGCAGCCGGTGGGCTACTACGCCTGGGCCGACGCGCGCACGATCGCCCTCTTCGTGCTCGGCGCCGACGGCGCGCCCAACACGCTGCAGGTGGCCCGCTTCGACGCCACCAAGACCGACACGGTGATGACCGGCATCGGCCGGTCGCTGCACCGCGTGCCGGGCACCAGCCACGTGAGCTTCCTGCACGCCGCGGCCGCGCCGCGCGTCATCGACTCGGTCGACCCGGCCACCCAGGCGGTGCACCGCGTCGTGCAGCCGCTGGAGGGGAGCGAGGACTTCGCCTGGGTGAACGCGTCGCTGCTCGTCATGGCGCGCGACGGCAAGCTGTTCCAGCACGCCGCCGGCGGCGACGATCCGTGGCGCGAGGTGGCCGACCTCGGCGTCGGCGGGCGCGTCACGCGGCTCGCCGTGAGCCCCGACGGTGACTGGCTGGCCTTCGTGGCCGAGATGCCGGCGCGCCCCGCGCCCTCGCCGGCCGCCGTGCCACCGGGCCCGGCCGGCGGGAGCGACACGACCGTCGTGCGCGAGACCGACGTGCGCCGCCTGCTCGGCGCGCTGGCCGACGACTCGCTCCAGGGGCGGCGCACCGCCACGCCGGGGAGCGAGAAGGCGGCGCGCCTGATCGCCGAGGAGTTCCGGCGCATCGGCCTGCAGCCGGCCGGCGACAGCGGGGGCTACCTGCAGCGCGTCCCGCTGGCCATGGGCACCGGCCGCCGGGGGCGGCCGGGCCTCGTCCTCCTCCCCTCCTGGACGGCGTGGGACAGCGTGCCGGGTCCCGACCGCCGCCTCGGCGCCAACGTGCTGGGGGTCATTCCCGGCAGCGATCCCACGCTGCGCGACCAGGTGGTGCTGGTGGACGCGCACTACGACCATCTCGGCATGGACGCCGGCCGCGCGGTGAACGGCGACTCCATCTTCAACGGCGCCGACGACGATGCCTCGGGCGTGGTGGCAGTGATCGAGATCGCGCGTGCGCTGATGGCCGGCCCGCCGCCGAAGCGTACCGTCGTCTTCGCGGCGACGACCGGCGAGGAGGTGGGGCTGCTCGGCACCCGCTGGTACATCGAGCACCCGGCCTACCCGCTGGACGCGATGGTGGCCAACCTGGAGATCGAGATGATCGGCCGCCCGGACTCGCTGGCCGGCGGGGCGGGGAAGGCGTGGCTCACCGGCTACGAGCGCTCCACGATGGGCGACGCGCTCGCCGCCGCCGGCGTGCCGATCGTCGCCGACCCGCGTCCCGACCAGCGCTTCTTCGAGCGCAGCGACAACATCGCCTTCGCCAGGGCCGGCATCCCTGCGCACACGCTCTCGACGTTCAACCTGCACGCGGACTACCACACGGTGGACGACGAGGTGGAGCGCGTCGACTTCCCGCACATGACCCGCGTCATCCAGGCCGCGGTGCGGGCGGTGCGCCTGCTCACCGACGGGCCGAAGCCGGAGTGGAAGCCGGGGGGGCGGCCGTGAGGAAGCGGGCGAGCGACGCGCGCTCCGGTGCGCGGGGGGCCCCCCCCGAACCACACGATCGCTCGCGTCGGCCTCCCCACCAGCATCGGTTCGCGCCCTGGCGGTCCCGCGTCCTGCGCCCCCTCGCCGCCGTCGGCCTCGCGCTCCCGCTCGTGCAGTGCGACTCGCACACGGACGAGACGCTGGCGCCGGCGCTCGAGCTCGTCCCCGTCGTCACCGACATGACCGTGGGTGACACCGTGCAGTTCAGCGTGGCGGGCGCCACCGGTCCGGTGGCCTGGAGCTCCAGCGACATCACCGTGGCCACCGTCGACTTCGGTCGCGTCGTCGCCGTCGACACCGGTAGCACGGTGATCCTCGCCGTCTCCGGCGACGAGAGCGCGAGCACGACGATCGACGTCGTCCGGCCGGCGGCGATCGAGCTGGGGGCCGATGTCGCGACCTTCGCCCTGGTCGGTGGTGCCGTCCTGCCCGCGTCCGCCGCCATCACCGTCGCCAACGGCGGCGATCGCCCGCTCGAGGGGCTCGCCGTCGGCGACGTCACCTACGACGGGGCGGCGGCGGGGTGGCTCACCGCGACGCTGGACGGCACCACCGCCCCCGCCACCCTCACCCTCGCCGCGACGGCGGACGGTCTCGCCCCCGGCGTGTACGGCGCGACCGTGACCATCACCGCCCCCGAGCTGTCATCCCGAACGGTGGCCGTCACGCTGTTCACGCGCACGGCGACGCTGGCCGGCGACGTGCAGCCGATATTCGACGCCCGGCGCTGCGCCGGCTGTCACAGCGGTGCGTCCACGAGGATCCCGGACTTCACCGACGCCACCACCTCGTGGAACACGCTCGTCGGGCCCGCGGGCGGCGTTCCGTCCAGCTTCTGCGACGGCCTGGACCGCGTCGAGCCGGGCGATCCGGCCCGCAGCTGCATCTTCCTCAAGATGAGCCGCATGGAACCGCATCCCGGCCCCACCCTGGCAGGCACCGACCTGAGTACCCTCTACGCCTGGATCCTCCAGGGCGCCCGGCAATCGCCGTAGCCTTCCCGCGGGATGACCAACCAACCTCCCACCGCCGGCGGCCCCGCCGCCGCACCCCCCGCCACCGATCCGCTCGCCTCCGCCCTGCGCGATGCGACCGCCGACACGCACGAGATCCTCGGCGAGATCGGCCGCTCGCCGTCGAACGTCGTCGCCTACCTGGCGCGTCGGCGCGAGACGGAGGAGCTGGTGGCGCTCCAGCTCGTGCCCGATGTGGCGGCCGGCGGCGTGGCGAACTACGCGCTGACCGAGCACCGCGAGCTGGACGATGCGGTGCCCAGCCCGCGCGACGCCTGCCGCGTCTGTCAGGTGCCGATCCCCGGCTGGGGGCGGCGCTGCGCCGTCTGCGGCAGCGAGGAGCCGGTGGTCATCGACGGCACCACGCCGGGCACCACCCGCGCCGAGCTGCTGGAGGCGGTGCGCGGCTCCACGGCGGGTCGCTACGAGGTGCTGGGCGACATCTGCCGCGCGGGCGGCGGCGGGCCGGTCTACTTCGCTCGCGAGCTGCCCAGTGGGCAGCTGACGGCGCTCCGGCTGCTGCGCGAGGGCGGCGGCCGTCCCGGCGGGACGCAGTCGTACTCCCTCGTCGCCGTACCCCTGCTCCCATCGGTGCAGAGCGGCCCCAGCGCGCTGCCCGGGGTCGGCGGGGCCGGCGGGGTGGGCGGCCCGCCAGTCAGCGCCACCGGCCGGGTGGGCGTCACCTGGCTCTTCCAGGGACAGGCTCCCGGCGAGGAGAGGTCGGACGGGGCACCGACGCCGGGTGGCACCCTCGGCGGCGCGACGAATGCCGGCGGGCCGCCCGCCAAGGTGTGCCCACAGTGCGGCGCCACCTACCCGGTGGACGTCATGTTCTGCCCGACGGACGGCGCCGCCCTGCGCCCCATCGCGGCCACGACGAGCCTCATCGGGCAGATCATCGCCGACCGCTTCCACGTGCTCGCCAAGCTCGGCGAGGGGGGCATGGGGCAGGTCTACCTGGCCGAGCACGTCCAGCTCGGGCGCCGCTGCGCGGTGAAGCTGATGCGCCAGGCGCTCACCGACGACGCCGAGGCCGCCGCGCGCTTCCGCCGCGAGGCCAAGAACGCCAGCGAGATCGCCCATCCGAACGTCGCCACCGTCTTCGACTTCGGCGCGACGAGCGACGGCCTCACCTACCTCGTGATGGAGTACGTGGACGGCGAGCCCCTCTCGTCCACGCTGGCTCGCGAGGGGCCGCTGGAGCCGGCACGCGTCGCCACGATCGCGCGGCAGGTGGCCGAGGCGCTCGCCGCCGCGCACGCGTTGGGCATCGTGCACCGCGACCTCAAGCCCGACAACATCATGCTCGCCGTCGGGCGCGACGGGCGCGAGATGGTGAAGGTGGTGGACTTCGGCATCGCCAAGGCGATGGAGGGTGTCACCCAGCAGGTGACGAGGACCGGCTACCGCATCGGCACGCCGGCCTACATGAGCCCCGAGCAGATCCGCGGTGACGCGCTCGACGGGCGCAGCGACCTGTACAGCCTGGGCTGCATCCTCTTCGAGCTGCTCACCGGGCGCCCGCCCTTCGAGGGGG
>DASTRO010000312.1:0-4547 GCA_035761165.1 Gemmatimonadaceae bacterium
GCTCCAGGTACAGCTCCACCGCTTCCCGGCCGCGGCCGCCCTGCTCCGCCCAGTGCCGCAGCCAGATGCGGCTCACCGAGCGCACGGCGGCGGCCGCCGCCGTGACCCACGCCACGACGACCACCGCCAGCAGGAGGATGAGCACGAGCCTCACTCCTCCTCCCCCGCCGGCTCCGCCGCTTCGGGCAACCGCTCGAAGTAGACGCGCTGCACCTTGCGCCGCACGACGCGCTCGACGACCACCCGGAAGCCGGGGAGGGTGAAGCTCTCGCCCGGCCTCGGCACCCGCCCGAGCTCGTCATAAACCAGCCCGCCGACGGTCGTGATCCCCTCGCGCTCCAGATCGGTGTCCAGCCGCTCGCTCAGCTCCTCGAGCGTCACGCGCCCGGCCACCCAGAAGCGCCGCCCCTCCTCGACGACGATCTCCGGCTCCTCCTCGTCGTACTCGTCGCGAATCTCGCCGACGATCTCCTCCAGCACGTCCTCGATCGTCACCAGGCCCGCCGTGCCGCCGAACTCGTCGACGACGAAGGCGATGTGCGACTGCGACAGGCGGAAGTCGCGGAGCTGGTCGGCGATCCGCTTGGTGCGCGGGATGAAGTTCCCCGGCCGCAGGACGCTGCGCCAGCCGGCCGCCGGCTCCTCCTCGGCGAGGATGGCCGGGAGCAGGTCCTTGGCGTGGAGCACGCCGACGATCTCGTCGATCGACTCCTCGTACACCGGGAAGCGCGAGTGCTCGGCGCTGCGGACGCGGTCCACCACCTCGCTCCAGGGCGTGTCGCGCTCGATGCCGACGATCTCCACGCGCGGCACCATGATCTCGTGCACCTCGGTGTCGGCGAGCGAGAAGACGCCCTGCAGCAGCGCCGCCTCGTCGCGCGTCACGTCGGCCTCGGCGGCGACGACCTGCCGGAATTGCGCGGCCGCCGTCTCGCGCTCCAGATCCTCGGCGCGGGGCGAGGGGAGCGTGGCGATCAGGCGCCGGTCGAGCGACAGGGCGAGCGCGGTGACGGGCGCGAGCAGCAGCTCGAGCGGGCGGAGCACCGGCGAGAGGACGCGCAACAGCGGCGTGCCGCGGCCGTCGCCCCACGTGCGGGCCGCCGTCTCGGCGACGAGCACGACGACGAAGCCGAGGAGCACCGCCGCGGCGGTGGCCGCGAGCGTGGCGCCGCGGGCGCGGAGCAGCAGCCCGAGCGCGAAGCCGACGCACAGGTGCCCGAGCAGCCGCACGAACGAGAGCGCGCGGCGTCGCCGCTCGGCCGCCTCGGCCTGCGGGAGGAGGTCCGGCACCGGCACCGGGCGGGCGGAGCCGGGCACGGCGGCCGTGGGGATCGCGGCGCGCGCGAGCGCCCGCTCGCCCGCCCGGAGCGCTCCGTCGGCCGCCGCCGCGGCGGCGGCGACGCCCGCGGCCACGACGGCCGCGAGCACGGCGCCCGCGCTCACGCCCGGCCGGCTCCGGTCAGCCGGCGGAGGAGCTGCTCCTGCCGACGCCACATCGGCGAGGTGGTGCGGCCGGCATCGGTGGGGTGGTCGTGCCCGAGCACGTGCAGCGTGCCGTGGATGACGACGCGTGCCAGCTCCTCGCGCACGCCCGCGCCGTGAGCACGCGCGTTGGCGCGCACGACCGCCGGCGCGATGTAGACGTCACCCACCACCGGACCACCCGGCGCCGGCGCGAGACCGAACGAGATCACGTCGGTGGTGCCGCGGTGGCCCAGGTGCTCGCGGTTGAGGCGGGCCATGGCCCGATCGTCGAGAAAGGTGACCGAGACCAGCGCGTCGCGCACCCGCTCGGCGCGGAGCACGCCGCGCACCAGCTCGGCGACGCGGGCACGGGCGAGCGGGATGCGGACGCCCTCGGTCGTCACGTCCACGGCGAGGCTCGGACCCGCGCGTGCGCGGCTCATACCGAGGCGAACTCCGAGGTCACGCCGCCGCTCGCCGCCGGGTAGTCGATGCGCGCGTGGTACATGCCCGAGAGCACGCGCGTGAACTCGCGCTTGATGATCTCCAGCTGGCGCAGCGTGAGCGGCGCATCGCGCAGCTGTCCCTGCTCGATGCGCTGGCGGACGATGTGGTCCACGAGCTCGCGGATCTTCTCCGGCGTGGGGTCGCTGAGCACCCGCATCGACGCCTCGACGCCGTCGGCGAGCATGCAGATCGCCGTCTCGGCGCTCTGCGGGATGGGGCCGGGGTAGGTGAACTCGGCCGGGTTCTGGACGCTGCCGTCGCGCTCGCGCGCCTTCTCCAGGAAGTACGTGATCTGGCCGAGGCCGTGATGCTCGGTGATGAAGGCGCGCACGGCCCGCGGCAGCTTGTACTCGTCGGCCAGCTCCAGTCCGTCGCGGATGTGGTGCCGGATGATGGCGGCGCTCTGCGTGGGCTTGAGCTTGTCGTGTGGGTTCCGCCCCTTCGGCTGGTTCTCCACGAAGTACTGCGGCTTCTTCAGCTTGCCGATGTCGTGGTAGTAGGTGCCGACGCGCGCCAGCAGCCCGTTGGCGCCGATCGCGTTGGCCGCCGCCTCCACCAGGTTGGCCATGGCGATCGTGTGCGCGTAGGTCCCCGGCGCCTCGAGGCTGAGCCGCTGCATCAGCGGCCGGTTGAGGTCACTCCACTCGAGGAGCTTGAGGTAGGTGTCGATCCCGGTGAGCTCCTCGGCCGGCGGCAGGAGGATCATCGCCAGCGAGACCGAGACGATGGCGTTCAGCACCCCCCACGCCGCGCTCCAGAGGATCGCCAGCGGCTCGCGGTCCAGCGTGAAGCCCACCGCCACCGAGGTCAGGACGTACGCGGCGGCGATGGTGACGACGGAGAAGTAGGTCTGGTTCCGGCGGCGGATGACGCGCGTGCTGAAGGCCGCCGCCACGCCGCCCAGGGTGGTGAAGTAGAGAGCGCTGGTGCCGCGGAAGATGGCCTGCGCGGCGATGAGCAGCGCGAGCACCATCGCGGCGATGAGGCTGAAGCGCGAGTCGAAGAGGACGCTGAAGAGGACGGCCGCGAAGGCCACCGGGATCAACTCGACGAGGATGCCTTCCGGCGACTGGTGGGCGATCAGCGCCGCCGAGCCGAGGACCAGCACGACGGCGGCGGCGATGACCAGCACGACGCGGATGGACGCGTAGAGCGTCGGCCTGAAGAGCAGCAGCATCAGGCCGAGGATGGAGACGATGAGCAGGTTGAGGAGGACCGCCCCGGCGATGCGGCCGATGGCCGCGCCCCCACTCGGCGCGAGCTGCAGCTGGTCGCGCAGGGCGCGCATCTTCTCGTAGTCCTCGCGCCCCACCACCTCGTGCGCCCCGACGATCTTCTCACCCTGGCGAACCGTGTACTTGTCCGGGGAGATGGCCTGCCGCAGCTGGGCGCGCACGCGGTCGGTGCCGACGCGATCGTAGCGGACCGTCGGGTGGAAGATGCGCCCGAGCAGCTTGAGGTAGACGCCGTCGGCGACGGCCGAGGCGGGGTCGGGGTGCACCAGCCGGGCGCGCGTCAGGAGCGCCGGGAAGGTGAGCACGCTGTCGGCCGTGATCGTGCGCTCCTCACCGTCGCGACGGAGGAGGAGGTTGCCGCGCACGCTGTCCAGCGCCCCGGGCGGGGCGACGCCCTGCACGAGCCATCGATTGACGACGCTGGCGAGCGCCTCCTGCACACCCTGGCGACGCGCCGGTTGGGCGAGGTAGGCCGCTTCCTCGGCGGTGAGCGGCAGGCCAAGGGGTTGCAGCGCGGCCTGCACGGCGGCGGCGCGGTCCGCGTCGCTCCCCTGCCCCGCCCGCTCCGCGGCCCGGCCGGCGGCCTGCATGAGCGCCGCGAGAGCGCGGCGGGCGCTGTCGGCGGCCGCCGGCACGTACTCGAAGATCGGCACTACCGACCGGGCGGCGTCGTCGCGCTCGCGGGCCAGCTCGGTCTCGCTCTTCGGCACGCGGTACTCGAACGGCGCGATGACGTTGGTCGGCGCCACGGCCCCGACCTCGAGCACCGGGAAGTCCACCGCCGGCGCGGCCGGGAACAGGAGGTAGGTGATCCCCGCCAGCGCCAGCCCGACGGCCACCCGGGCGGCGTGGAACCCCACGCGCCCGCGCAGCACCGCCGGCCGCGCCTCCCACAATCGCGACAATCGAGCGCCCACGCGGCCCTCAGTCCCCCGCGTCCTCGGCATACGCGCGGATGATGTCCCGCACGAGCCGGTGCCGCACGACGTCCGCGTCGGCCAGGTAGTGGAAGGCGATCCCCTCGATGCCGTGGAGGATGCGCTCGATCTGCATCAGCCCCGACTCCTCGCGCTTCGGCAGGTCGATCTGCGTCTTGTCGCCGGTGATGACGACCTTGGAGTTCACCCCGAGGCGCGTGAGGAACATCTTCATCTGCGCGCTCGTCGCGTTCTGCGCCTCGTCGAGGATGACGAAGGCGTCGGCCAGCGTGCGGCCGCGCATGTAGGCGAGCGGCGCGATCTCGATGGTGCGCGTCTCCAGCGCGCGCTGCACGCGCTCCGGCGGCATCATGTCCTCCAGCGCGTCGTACAGGGGCCGGAGGTAGGGGTCCACCTTGGCCTG
>DASTRO010000313.1:0-19461 GCA_035761165.1 Gemmatimonadaceae bacterium
GCACCGCGGTGAGCCGGCGGTTGACGTTGCTGAACGGCGAGGAAGGGATGGTGTTCCTGGAGCCCGTCGTGGTGGACGGCGCGCTGCGCGGCTTCGTCGGCGGCACGGTGGACCTGACGACGCTGCGCGACCAGATCCGGCAGCGGCGGCCGATCCCCAGCCAGCAGGGGATCGTGCTGACCACGGCGCGACGCGGCGGCGACACCATCCTCGTGCTGCGCGAGCCGGGCTTCGAGCCGCCGGCGTCGCCACCGCGCCTCATGCAGCCGGTGCTGCTGCCGAACGGCGAGACGTGGTACCTCGGCGTCTACCACGTGAAGCTCTCGCGCGTGCGCGTGCAGCTGTGGGGAGTGGCGCTGGCCGCGCTGGCGGCGCTCGTCGTCGGGGCGTGGCACGAGCGCCGGCAGACGCGGCGCATCGCCGACCGCTCGCGCGAGCTGGAGCACCTCTCACAGGAGCTGCTGCGCGCCAACAAGGCGAAGAGCGAGTTCCTGGCCAACGTCTCGCACGAGCTGCGCACGCCGCTGAACGCCATCGTCGGCTTCACCGAGCTGCTGCGCGACGGCGTCTACGGCGAGCTCACGCCGCGCCAGGCGGGGCCGGTGCAGCGCATCGAGGCCTCGGCGTCGCACCTGCGCGGGCTGGTGGACCAGGTGCTCGACCTGGCGCGGATGGCGGCCGGCCGGCTGGAGGTGCACCGCGAGCTGGTGGACCTGCGGCAGGTGGTGCTGGACACGGCCACGGAGATGGAGCCGCTGCTGGCCGAGCGGGGGCTGAGCTTCTCGCTGGCGCTGGGGCCGCAGGTGCCACGCGTGCGCACCGATCCGGCGCACCTGCGCCAGATCCTCGTCAACCTGCTGGGCAACGCCGTGAAGTTCACCGCCGCGGGGAGCATCACGGTGCGCACGCGGGTGGTGACCGGCGCGCTCACCGGCCCGGGCGCCGGGGCGCCGCGGCCGGAGGGGACGTGGGTGATGCTGCAGGTGACCGACACCGGGATCGGCATCGCGCCCGACGACCACGAGCGGATCTTCGACGAGTTCGAGCAGGTGAACGCCGGCGCGCGCGCCGACTCCGATCACCGCGGCACCGGCCTCGGCCTCCCCATCTCCCGCCGCCTCGCCCGGCTGCTCGGGGGCGACCTGCGCGTGGACAGCGACCCGGGGCGCGGGAGCACGTTCACGGTGTGGCTGCCGGTCGACGACAGCGATCAACGCTCAGCGATCAGCGCTCAGCGATGAGCGCTCAGCGAAACGGCCTCTGACCAGCCAGTACGGGCCAGGCCGAGGCCGTTCCGCTGATCGCTGAGCGCTCAGCGCTGATCGCTCAGCTTCTGAACAGCTTCCGCACCTTCGCGAACAGCCCGCCGCTCTCCCCCTCTTCGCCGTTCTCGTGCGTCAGCGCGTGGGCCAGCTCGCGGGCGAAGGTCTCGACGTCGGCGTAGCGCTCGGCCGGGCTCTTGGCCAGGGCGCGCATCACCACCTGCTCGATGCTCGGGGCGTACTGCACGCCCGGCTTGGCGCGGTTCAGCGGCGTCGGCGGCAGCGAGAGGAGCTGCGTGAACATCTCGCGCGGCGACTTGGCGGCGTAGGGGAGGCAGCCGGTGAGCAGGAAGTAGGCGATCGTCGCCAGGCTGTACTGGTCGGCCGCCTCGGTGACGAGCTCGCCGGAGAGCGCCTCGGGGGCCACGTACATCAGCGTGCCGACGAAGAAGCCGGCCCGCGTGAGCCGCTCGTCCGGGGTGGTGTCGGTGGCCGCGGCGATGCCGAAGTCGAGCAGCTTCACCTGCCCCGTCGCCGGATCGTACATGAGGTTGTCCGGCTTCAGGTCGCGGTGCACGATCCCGGCCTCGTGCACGGCATGCACCGCGTCGGCGATCTGCGTCACGATGTGGGCGACGTCCTCGCGGGGCAGCGGCGCGTGGCGGCGCATGTAGCGCTCGAGCAGCTCGCCGTTCACCCACTCGGTGGCCAGGTAGCGGACGCCGCCGGGCGCCTCGCCGAGCTCGATGGTGCGCACCACGTTGGGGTGCTTCACGCGCTCGCCCAGCTCGGCCTCGCGGAGGAAGCGGGCGACGGCGGTGCGATCCTGCCGCAGCTTCTCCTTCAGGATCTTGAGCGCGACCTGCCCGTGGTCCGGATGCTCGGCCCGGTAGACGACCGAGGTGCCGCCCTCACCGATCTGCTCGCGGAGCGTGTAGCCGGCCAGGGAGGAGCCGATGGCGAGAGCATGCGCGGACACGCGGCGAACCTAACCTGGCCCTGGAGGGCTGGCAAGCAGATGGGCCGGGATGTAGGGTGGTGCGAGTCGCGCCATCCGTCTCGTCTCCCGATTGCCCCCATGCCGCCTCTCCCGTCCTCCCTGCTCCGTCCCGCCGCCCTGCTGCTCCTGGCGATGCCGATCGCCTGCGGCGGTGGTCGCCGCGGCGAGGCGCCGGGCTCGCCGCCCCGTCCCTCGGCCGACCGCAACGCGCCGGCCCCGCCCGACCCGATCCAGCTCTACCGACGGATGGGGCTGATCGCCCATGGCGGGCCCTTCCCCGTCACCGGCCGCGTGTCGTACATGGCCGGCCCGTCGGTGGACACCACCTTCGCCATCCTCACGCTCGCGCTCCCCAACCGCGCGCTCAGCTTCAGCCACACGGGCGAGGACTACCGCGCCACCTACGCCGTGGACATCGCGGTGCGGCGTGCCGGCGAGACGACCACCACCGCGCCCCCGGTGGCGCACCACACGGCGCAGGAGAGCGTGCGCGTGCCGAGCTTCCGCGAGACGACGCGCACCGACGAGAGCGTGCTCTTCCAGCAGGTCATGCGCCTCGCGCCGGGCAGCTACCGGCTCGTGCTGCACCTGCGCGACGGCGGCAGCGATCGGGCGGTGGACGACACCACCACGCTCACCGTGCCGCGCCTGGCGACCGGGACGCTGGCCACGCCGATCCCCTACTACGAGGCCGTGGTGCGCACCACGCTGGCCGACGTGCCGCGCGTCCTCGTCACCCCGCGGGCGACGGTGACGTTCGGGCGCGACTCGGTCATGCCGCTCTACCTCGAGGCCTACGGCGACGGCGCGACCCCTGTCGTGGCCGCGGCGCGCGGCGATGGCGGCGCGGTGCTCTGGCGCGACACGCTCACCCTGCAGGCCCGCGACGGCGGACGGCTGGCCAGCGGCGTGCTCCAGGTCCCGGTGGCCTACCTCGGCATCGGCGCCTCCACCGTGGCCGTGTGGCGGCCGGGCGTCGGCGACACGACGCGCGCCCCGCTCTTCGTCAGCTTCGGCGACGACCTGCCGGCGGCGACGTTCGAGGACATGCTGAGCTACCTGCGCTTCTTCACCGCGCCGGCACGGCTGGACACGCTGCGCGAGGCGGCCGTGGCCGACCGCCCGCGCGTCTGGCGCGAGTTCCTCGCCGCCACCGACCCGGACCCCGACGAGCCGGGCAACCAGGCGCTGCAGCAGTACTTCACGCGCATCCAGGTGGCCAACCAGCGCTACCGCGAGGAGGCCGGGCCGGGGTGGCTGAGCGACCGCGGGATGGTCTACGCCGCGTTCGGCGACCCGGACCAGATCTACGAGTCCGCACCGGGCAGCGTCGGCCAGCGCAACCGCTTCCAGATCTGGATGTATCGCGAGCGCAGCCTCCAGCTCGAGTTCCGCGACCGCACCGGCTTCGACCGGTGGGAGCTGACGCCACAGGCCGAGGGGCAGTTCTACAGCGCGCTGCGCCGGCTGCCGTGACGGAGGAGGGACCAGGGACCGGGGACGACCAGGGGCCAGGCACGACCTCGGGACGCCATGCGGGGTCCCCGCTGGTTCCCGGTCCCTGTGTCCCTGGCCCTCTCTCCGTTAGGCACGAGCTGGCGCGCAAGGCGCTGCACCTCGCCTCGGCCGTCGTGCCGCTGGGCTACGCGGCGGGCGTGCCGCGCCGCACGCTGCTGGCCGCGCTCGTCGTGCTGCTGCTCGTCGCGGTGCTCGTGGAGCTGGCGCGCCGCCGGCACGAGCTGGTGCGACGGGCCTTCCACCGCGCCACCAGCCCGCTGCTGCGCGCGCACGAGCACGAGCGGTGGGCGGGCGCGACGTGGATGCTCGTCGCCTACGTGCTCGTCGTCTGGCTCGCGCCGCGCCCGGCGGCGATCGCCGCCACGTGGGCGGTGGCCGTCGGCGACGCCGCGGCGGCGATCGTCGGGCGCTCGGTGGGCCGGTGGCGCCTCGGCGCGCACGGCAAGTCGCTCGAGGGGAGTCTCGCCTGCTGCGTCGCGACGGCACTCGGCGCCGCCTTCGTCGCGCGGCTCGGGCCGGCGGTGAGCATCGCGGCCGGCCTCGCCGCGGCCGTCGCGGAATGGCCCGGCCGACCGCTGGACGACAACGTGCGCGTGGCCGCCGCGGTGGCGCTCACCGTGACGGCGATGGGCGCGTGGCTGGCGACGGCGTGAGACGCGGCTCCCCGGGTCGTCACACCATGTAGGGCCCCGACATCGGACGAGAGCCCGGCCTCCGCCCGATCGGAGCGCTCGTCGTGGTCGGCGCGTGGTCCGCGTCCGGGATGGGGCGCGTCGTCGTGCTGCAGCTGGCCGATGTTTGCCCGACGACGAGTGAGCCGGTGCGCATCACGACCGGTAACCAGCCGTTCCCGATCCCGGACGCCGCGTTCACCACCGTCGTCGAGCTCTTCTGGCCGTGATCTGCGACTCTCCTCGCACGCGGGATACGGAGACGGCCGGGCCGTCGTCCGCGACGGGTGCTGGTCGGTCTCCCTGTCCCCGCTGCGTTGATGGGTGAGACAGAATGTCACGACTCGCGCCCCTACCCGCCTCCCCATAACGCTTTACGCCCTCCGTCCGTCTTGACAAAGCGGCGCGCTGGCAGTAATTAGGGCGCGCAAACCAGGTGGGTTTGTCCAGCACCCGTCGCACGACGTGCAGTGCAGGCACGGATTACCTCGTAGGAGGCAGGCGGTATGGCCAGAGGGAAGGTCAAGTGGTTCAATGACGCCAAGGGGTACGGCTTCATTGAGCAGGAAGGCGGCGAGGACGTGTTCGTCCATTTCTCCGCGATCACGATGGACGGCTTCAAGACGCTCGCCGAGGGGCAGGTCGTGGAGTTCGAGATCCGCACCGGCGACAAGGGCCTTCACGCTGCCAACGTGCAGCGCGTCTGAGCTTCCACTCGCGCCATCCGCTGTCGTCTCGCACCGCCCGCCCGGCTCGCCGCGGCGGGCGGTGGCGTTTTACGGCAGCGATCAGCGGTCGGCGATGAGCGATCAGCGGAACGGCGTGCGGCGCTGGTAGAGCTCGGGACGAAGGGCGATCTTTCAGGCCACCCGACGCGTGTCGTTCCGCTCGTCGCTCGTCGCTCATCGCTCCTCGCTCGCCGTTCCATGCCCCGCCTCTTCCTCGTCGACGGCTACGCGCTCATCTACCGCGCGTTCTTCGCCCTCATCTCGCGCCCGCTGACGACCAGCCGCGGGGAGAACACGAGCGCGGTGTGGGGGATCGCCAACTTCCTCCAGCGCCTCCTCGCCAAGCACCAGCCCGACTATCTCGGCTGGGTGCACGACTCGGGGCTCAGCTTCCGCCACGAGACGTATCCCGACTACAAGGCGACGCGCGAGAAGCTCACCGAGGAGCTGCAGTCGGACTTCGATCGCGGCATGGAGCGCATCAGCGAGCTGCTCGCCGCCTACGACATCCCCGTCCTCGCCTGCCCCGGCTACGAGGCGGACGACGTCATCGGCACGCTGGCGCGGCAGGGGGTGGAGGCGGGGGTCGAGGTCGTCGTCGTCTCCGGCGACAAGGACTTCCAGCAGCTCGTGCGGCCGAACGTCCGGCTCCTCAACCCGGGGCGCGGCGGCCCGGCGAGCGTCGAGGAGCAGTGGGTCGGCATGGAGAACGCCAGCGAGCGGCTGGGCGTGCCGCCGGAGCACGTCACGGACTACCTGGCGCTGGTCGGCGACACCTCGGACAACGTGCCCGGCGTGAAGGGGATCGGCGAGAAGACGGCGTGCGCGCTGGTGAGCGAGTACGGCTCGCTGGAGGAGATCCTCGCGCACGCGGCGGAGATCAAGCAGAAGCGGCCGCGTGAGGCGCTGCTCGAGCACGGCGACCTGGCGCGCCTGTCGAAGCAGCTGGTGACGATCCACGACGACCTGCCGGTGACGCTCGACCTCGAGCGGCTGCGCGTCAGCGAGCCCGATTGGGCGCGGCTGCGCGACCTGTACGTGGAGCTCGAGTTCCACACGATGGCGCGCGACGCGGCGGCGCAGGCCGAGGGCGGCGAGACGGCGGCGGCGGCGGAGGCGGCGAGCGCCGCGCTGGCGGCGGCCGAGTACAAGACGGTGGACACGGTGCAGGCGCTGCAGCGGCTGGTGGCGCGGGCGCGCAAGGCGCGCCACGTCGCGGTGGACACGGAGGTGGTGATCGACGCCGACAGCCCGTCGAAGGTGGACCCGCTGCGCTCGACGCTGGTCGGCATCTCGATCGCGCTGGCGCCGGGGGAGTCGTACTACCTACCGCTGGCGCACCGCGAGCACGAGGCGCTGCAGGGGCATCTGGAGCTGGGGGCGGCGGCGAAGCGGGAGGGGGAGGCGGGAGAGGCGGCGAGCGTCGAGCGTCGAGCGACGAGCGGAACGGCGAGCGACGAGCGACGCGCGACGAGCGACGAGGGGGCGGCGGGCGCGAAGGATGGGGCCGGCGATGAGATGATGACGGCGGAGGGTGGCGGCGACGGTAGTGTTGCAGTTGGGGGGGGCCCCCCGCGCGATGCGGCCGATGGCGACGCCGAGCCGGGCGATGCCAGGCCAGAAGATGCCGCCGCGGAAAGCGATGCCGACGCCGAGCCGACCCCCGCCGGCGCCGCCCGCAAGCGGGCGAAGAAGGGCGCCAAGGCCTCGGCCGCGCGTGCGAAGAACGGCAATGGACCCGCGTTGCCGCCGCCCGGCTCCAGCATCGCCGCCGGCCTGCTCGCCGAGCGGCGCTGGCCGGTGCGCAACCTGCCGTCCGTGCACGCGCCCGAGATGGCGCCGCTGCGCGAGCTGCTGGCCGATCCGGCGGTGAAGAAGACGATGCAGAACGCCAAGTTCGACCTGCTCGTCTTCCGCCGCGCGGGGCTGGAGCTGCGCGGGCTGGACTTCGACACGATGCTCGCCAGCTACGTGCTCGACCCCGGTCGCCGCTCGCACGGGCTCGACCTGCTCGCCCTCGAGTTCCTGCAGCACAAGATGACGAGCTACGAGGAGCTGTGCGGCAAGGGGAAGTCGGCGCTCACCTTCGACCAGGTGCCGATCCAGGCGGCCTGCGCCTACGCGGCCGAGGACGCCGACATGACGCTCCGCCTGCGCGAGCTGTTCGAGCCGCAGCTCGGCGAGCAGGAGACGATGGCGCTCTTCCGCGACATCGAGATGCCGCTCGTGCCGGTGCTGGCCGACATGGAGTGGACCGGCGTGTCGATCGACGTCGCCTGGTTCCGCTCCCTCAAGGCGCGCTTCCAGGCCGAGCGCGAGCGGGTGGAGCGGGAGATCTACGCGGCCGCCGGCGAGGAGTTCAACATCAACTCCAACCCGCAGCTGCGCACGATCCTCTTCGACAAGCTGGGGATGCCGGTGCGCAAGCGCACGGCCACCGGTCCGTCCACCGACGCCAGCGTGCTGCAGGAGCTGGCCGACGAGGGCTACGAGATCCCGGCGCTGCTCATGGAGTACCGGGAGCTGTTCAAGCTCGAGGGCACCTACCTGGACGCGCTGCCGGCGCTGGTCAACCCGCACACCGGGCGGATCCACACCTCCTTCAACCAGACGGTTGCCAGCACGGGGCGTCTGTCGTCCAGTGATCCCAACCTCCAGAACATCCCGATCCGGCGCGAGCTGGGGCGCGACATCCGCCGTGGCTTCGTGCCGCGAAAGGGCTGGCGCCTCCTCGCCGCCGACTACTCGCAGATCGAGCTCCGCCTGCTGGCCCACCTCTCGCACGACCCCGCCTTCGTCACCGCGTTCAACGCCGGCGGCGACATCCATCGGCAGACGGCGTCGGTGATCTTCGGCGTGCCGGTGGAGCAGGTGACCACCGAGATGCGCGCGCGCGCGAAGACGATCAACTTCGCCACGATCTATGGACAGGGGGCGCATGCCCTCTCGCGCCAGCTCAAGATCGGCAACGCCGAGGCGCGCGCCTTCATCGAGACGTACTTCGAGCGCTTTGCCGGAGTGAAGGAGTATCTCGATTCACGGGTGGAGTCGGCGCGCGAGCTGGGCTACGCCGAGACGATCTTCGGCCGGCGGCGCTACGTGCCGGAGCTGCGCGACCGCAACTTCAACGTGCGCGCCTTCGGCGAGCGGGTGGCGCAGAACGCGCCGATCCAGGGCTCGGCCGCGGACCTCATCAAGATCGCCATGATCCGCATCGCGCGCCGGCTGGCCGAGGAGCGGCTGCAGGCGCGGATGATCCTGCAGGTGCACGACGAACTGGTGTTCGAGCTGCCGCCGCAGGAGGTGGAGGCGGTGCGCGCGCTCGTCGTGGACGAGATGGAGCACGCGGCCGAGCTCTCGGTGCCGCTGGTGGTGGACGTGGGGCTGGGGGACAACTGGCTGGAGACGAAGCTGGACTGAGATGCGCGCGCCCCGCCCTCGCCCCCGCCCGCCGCGCCGCCGCGCCGGCTTCACCTTCGTCGAGCTGCTCGTCGTCATGGTCGTGATCGGGCTGCTGGCGATGATGGCGATGCTCCGCGTGCGCGACACGCGCGGCCGCGCGTACGACGCCGCGCTGCTGGCGAACCTGCGCGAGATGCGGGTGGCCGAGGAGCTGTACGTGCAGGAGCACGACGCGTACACCGCCGACGTGGCGATGCTCGACTTCGCGCCGGCGCGTGGCGCGGTGGTGGCCATCACCGAGGCGAGCGCCGCCGGCTGGGCGGCGACGATCGCGCACCCTGGCGCCCGGCTGCACCACTGCGCCCTCTTCGTGGGGCGGGCGACACCGCCCGAGCCGGCGACGACGGAGGGCGAGATCGCGTGTCGCTAGGCGGCGGTCCACCCGCCGACCTCGCCGCGTACGTGCGCTGGCGCGAGTTCGCGCGCCGCCGCGACGGGATGATCCACGCGATGGACGGCGGCCTCTGGCTGCACCGCCACGTCTGGTTCGGCACGCCGATGGCGCACCTGGTCTCGGTGGATCGGGAGCGGCTGCTGGCCTACGGCCGCCACGTCGGGCTGCCGGCCGAGCGGCTGCAGTACAAGCCGCTCAAGGACCCGCGCACGGGCGTGCGCGTCGACGCCTGGCACTGGGATCTCGTCGGGCCGTACCTGCCGCGGTGAGGGGCCGGGGCGGCGGACTGGGGAACGGCGCCGCGGATCACGCGGAAGCGGCCGCGGCTCGGCTCCGTGGTACGCCGGGGCTCCGTTTGCCGTGGGCGGGCATCAACGCTCATGAGGAGAGCGGATGCGATGGAGGCTCCGGATGCGTCGGATCGCGCCGCTCCCTTCCACGGCTCCGCGCGCCAGGAGCGGAACTGCTTGGGGGTCGGGTGCTACCCATCCCACGCCGCCTCGCGCCAGGCCAGGCGCCGTCTCCGCGAGACACAGCCGGCCCCGCGTTTCCCCCACAGCCAATCGCGTCCATCCTGTTCATCCTGGTCATCCTGTCCGCGCGAGCGCAGCGAGCGGCGGTGCCCTGAACCGCACGACGACAGGATGACCAGGATCGACAGGATGGAAGAACACGCGAGTGGACGCTGAGGGAAACCACGCCGTCGCGTTCCCCACGCCTTCGCGTTCCCCACGCCTTCGCGTCCCCCGCGCCTCCGCGCTCTCCGCGGCTCCGCGTGAGCCCTGGTCGTCGGCCCGGGCGCGAGGAGGGGTGAGCGGATCCGGAGCCCACCCCCCTTCAGCCCCGGCCCCGGCGCACGGACCCGTGGACGCCACGGGGAACGATCCGAAGGATCGGGCGGGTTCCGCAGCATCCGCTTCCCCCAGCAGTTCGAGCTCCGCCCGGGCGCCCCGCCCCCTGACCGGCGCCACGATCGATCCGCGGCCGCCGTTCCGTCGCCCCGTGCCGCTCCGCGACTCAGTCCCGTTCGATCTCGACCGCCTCGCGCCGCACCCACGCCAGCTCGTCGGCGAAGCGCTGGCGCAGCGTCGGTTGGCGGCGGAAGAGCCGGTAGGCGTGCGCGCGGCGGGCCGCGCGGCGGAGGCGGTCCTGGACGCGCAGCCGGACGACGCCCGCCGGCGGCAGCGTCGCCAGGTAGAGCAGCGCCCACCACGGGCCCGCCAGCCACCAGACGACGGCGCCCTGCAGCAGATAGGCGAGCAGTGTGAGCGCGACGCCGGCGACGATCGTGCGCATCGCCGGGTCGTCCGGGTTGCGGCTGGAGCGGCGGCCGAGCGTCCAGGCGAGGCGCAGTGGGAGGAAGTGGTTCACCGCGCCCCAGAGCGCGATCGGGAGCGCGACGAGGGCGAGCAGCCCCTCGCGGAGGGTGAAGCGGGCGCCCGGCAGGAAGCCGGTGGCGATCTCGGCGTCCTCGAGCAGCACGCCGTAGCGCGCCGCGAGCTGGCGGAGTGCGGCCACGCGCTCGAGGAAGTGCGCCGCCCGCGGCGGCAGCGTGCCCCCGGCGGCGAGCCGCTCGCGGGCCGCCTCCACCCGGTGCGCCACGGCGACGGCGGCCGTGAGCGGCGTCTCCGCCTGCCCGAGTGGGCGGTCCCCCTCGAAGGCCGCAGCCAGGGCGCGGGAGACGGCGAGCGTCTGCGCCTCCTCCTTGGCCGTCTCGAAGTTGAGCGTCACGGCGCGGAGCCGCGCGTCCACCTCGGCCGTCAGCGCCTCCACCGGTCGAGCGCCGGTCGGGGGCACCCAGCCGTCGAGGAGGAGCGGCTCGCCCACCTGCACGAGCACGCGGCTGCGCGGCTGCCACTTGCGCTCGAAGACGAGGCCGACCGGCACGACCTGCAGGTCGTGCACGCCGCGCTCGTCGCGCGCCTGGAGGGCGATGCGGGCCAGGCCGGTGCGGAGCGGCGCGAGCTGCGGCTCGCTGTGGCTGCGCCCTTCGGGGAAGATGAGCACCGCGCCGCCGCCGGCGAGGGCGTCCAGCAGGGCGACGAACGACGCGGCATTGCGCGCGGGCTCGGGGGCCCCCCCCGGGCTCACGTTCGTCGACCCCGGCTCCGCCGGCGTCATCGTCCCATCGCCGCTCGGTGCGATCGGCGGCAGCGCGGAGCCGACCGGCCGGGGGGCCCCCCCCGACCGCACGATCGCCCCCGCCTCGCGCTCCGGCACCACCGTCGCCTCGCGCGCCGCATCATTCCCACCCCCCGCCTCCCTCCCCGGGCTCCCGCCCCCCTGGCCCCTGGTTCCCGGTCCCTGCTCCCTCCGCCGCTCATCCTGCGCCCGCCGCAGCGGCACGATCCCCACCCGCGGCAGCAGCAGCGCGAGCAGCGGGTGCTCCCACAGCGTCGCCTTGGCCGTCAGCATCACGCGGCGCGGCACCACGCTCACCGCCACCAGCGCGTCCACCAGCGCGTTCGGGTGGTTCACCGCGATCAGCAGCGGCGCGTCACGCGGAATGCGATCGCCGCCCACCACCGTCACGTCGCGATAGAACCAGCGCAGCGCGACGCGCGCCAGGCCGCGGAAGACGACGTACAGCATCGCGCCGCGCCGTCAGCCCGACGCGGCGCCGGCCGCCGGGGCGCCGTGCGTCCCCGCCTCCGCCAGTCGGGCCACGCGCTGCCCCTCGGCCACGTCCACCTTCGCCAGCAGCACCGCGCCGATGGCGAAGAAGGCGATCACGCTCAGGATCGCGTAGCGGCTCGAGCCCGTGCCGGCGATCGTCAGGCTGAAGACGAGCGGGCCGAAGATGTTGGCGAACTTCTCGAAGACGCTGTAGAAGCCGAAGAACTCGCCGCTCTTGTGCGGCGGCACCATGCTCGCGAAGAGCGACCGGCTCAGCGCCTGCGTCCCCCCCTGCACCATCCCCACGAGCAGCGCCAGCAGCAGGAAGTGCGTCGCCGTGCGCATGAAGAAGCCGACGATGCTGATCAGCGTGTAGACCACGAGCCCGAGGAAGATCGACCGCTTCGCGCCGATCCGTCCCGCCAGCATGCCGAAGAGGAAGGCGAACGGGACACCCACGAACTGCACGAGCAGGATGGAGCCGATGAGCGCGCCCTGCGGGATGCCGAGCTCCGTGCCGTAGGCCGCCGCCGTCTTGATGATCGTCTGGATGCCGTCGTTGTAGATCATGAAGGCGAGCAGCATCAGGAAGGCGTGCTTGAAGCCGCGCAGCGAGCGCACCGTCTCGCCGAGGCGCGTGAGGGCGACGCGCACCGCGCTCGCCCCCGTCGTCTCGTCCGCCTCCAGCCGCCGCGCCGGCTCGCGCACCTTGCGGAAGAGCGGGATCGAGAACACCAGCCACCAGACCGCCACCGACACGAACGACAGCCGCGCCGGCAGCGTCGCCTGCGCCGGCGTCAGGTTGGGCCCGGACGGCAGGCCGAACCACTCCGGCTTCTGGATCCACGCCAGGTTGAGCGCCAGCAGCAGCCCGCCGCCCAGGTAGCCCAGCGCGTAGCCACCCGTGGAGACGCGGTCGATCTCCTCCTCGCGCGCGATGTGCGGCAGCAGCGACTCGTAGAACGTCAGGCTGGCCGTGGAGCCGACGAGCGAGAGGAGGAAGAGCACCATCGCCAGCGCGAGGTCCCCCTGCTGGATGAACCACATCCCCGCCGTGCCGAGGACGCCGACGAGCATGCAGACGGCCGTCAGCTTCTTCTTCGCCGCCGCGTAGTCGGCCAGCGCGCCGAGGATCGGCGCGAGCACGGCGACGAGCACCGCGCCCACCGTGTTGATCGTGCTCCACGCCTGCGTCGCGCGGCTCCCCGGCAGGCCGTGCGCGGCGACGCTGGCGAAGTAGATCTGGAAGACGGAGGCGAGGATCACGGCCTGCATCCCCGAGATCGCCCAGTCGTACATCGCCCAGGCGCGCAGCTCGGGGCGGTCGAGGCCGAGACGCGCCAGCAGCCCGCCGCGCGCCCCCCCGGGCGGCGGGGGCGCCGCGTTCGCCGCGTTGGCCGCGTTCGCCGTCTGCCGCGTGCGTTGACGCGTCGGCTCGGCGGCCGACAGATTGTCGCCGATGTCGCTCATCCGTCGTCTTCCCGCTCCGCGCGCCGTGGTGACGGCCGCGCTCGTCGTGGCAGGTTCCCTCGCCGTGCTCGTGGGCTGCGACCGCCGCCCGCGCCAGGCGGCCGCTAACGATACCGCCGGCGAGGGGAGCCCGGCAGTAGACGGGAGCGCGCCCGCTGCGCCCGCGCCGGTGTCGACGCACGGCTGGCGACTCGCCGAGGCCGGGCCGGCGCTCGTCGTCGCTGCAGGCTCGGCGCTGCGCGCACAGCTCGTCTTTCCGCAATACACCGACAGCACGCTCACCGCCACCACCTCCTTCGCCACCGCACCGCTGGCCGGCGACACGGTGGAGCTGTTCGCCCCCGGTGGACTGGTGGGCCGCGCCACGCTGGCCGAGCCGGCGGTGTCGGGCCCGGGCGGCGGCAGCGGGACGGGGGCCGACGGCTGCATCGGCTGGCCGCGGGCGCGCGTCGTCCCGGCCGAGGAGCCGCTCAGCCCGTGGAAGGTGGCCTTCCTCGCCGGCCACGCCCGCGCGCTGCCGCTCGACTCGACCGTCGAGCTGGCCGGCCCCGATTCGGCGCATCTCGCCGCCGACGTCGCGCGGCTCTCGTCGGCGCTGCCGCAGGACGCGGCGTCCCCATTCCGCGGTCTCCCCTTCGTCGTGCGCGACATGCGGCGCTTCGCGCTGGACAGCGTGCAGGTGCTGGTGGCCGACGTCGTACGCCGCGTCAACCAGGAGGCGTCGCAGCAGATGGAGCACACGCTGCTCGTCGCCGAGCGGCCGGCGGGGCGGCCGGACGCGCCGTGGACGACGGCGTACCACGAGCGCACCACGGGGCCGGAAGAGACGCTGGAGATGAGTGAGGTGCTGGCCGCGGTGCGACTCGGCGATGCCGGGCGGCCGACGCTGGTCGTGGGACGCGACTACGGCGACGGCGGCATGGTGTACTCGCTCGTCGAGCGCGTGGGGCCGGCGCGCTGGCGGCTGCGCTGGAGCAGCGCGTACTCGGGGTGTTAGCCCGGGGCGGGTGACGGACGAGCTTGCGACGGTGGGGCGCGGCACGTAGCGTCCACGCCCCCGCAGCTCGCGACCAGCAGCTCGTCGACGGCGACCCGCGCTCCCAGGACGCACATGACGCCGCTTCCGGCCGGTGGCACGCCCTCCTCGCGCGTGCCGATCGTGGTCTGGAAGGCGCTCGCCTCCGCGGTCATCATCGGCTGCCTGGGCGTGCAGGCGTACGCGGTCCTGCGGCCGAGCGGGCCGGGCTTCTATCCGTTCCTCACCTACCCGATGTACTCCCGGTCGCGTCCGCCCGGGGAGACGTACCGGGTACGGGAGCTGTGGGGGCGGACGTGCGACGCACGGCCGCGCTCGTGGCCGGTGAGCCGCGTCGCACTGGGCATCAGCGACACCGACTACCTGATCGGGCTCGGCGCCGCCGTCGGGGACCGACCCGCCGCGCGGGCACACCGCGCCCGCCTGGCGGCGCTGGCGCGGGCCCGCCTCACGCCGCCGCCCTGCGTCCTGCAGGTCCTGCTCCGCACGGTGCCGACGAGCCGCGCCGGCGTCGACCGCGACGCGCTGCGCCACCCGCGCCGGACGCTGCTGGTCGAATGGCCGGTGGACGATCCCGCCACCGCCCGGGCCACCCTCCCGCGTCAGGGACGCCGTCGTGCGTCGACTTCCCGGTAGACTCGCCGCCGCCTGGGATCGCTACTGGTTCGCGCCGGCGTCGCTGCGCGACCTGGCGCTCGTGCGCATCGTGGCGTTCGGCAGCCAGACGCTCCTCTTCATCATCGTGCCCGGCGGCACCCTGCGGCCGCTCTCGGAGCAGGTCGCACGCACCTCGCTCACCGCGGCGTCGTACCAGCCCCTGCCGGTGCTGAAGCTGCTCCTCCTCCCGTGGGGTGCGTGGGGTACGGTGCGGCCCGACGCGACGTTCCTGCTGGCGACGTTCGCGGTGGCGGTCGTGGCGGGGATCCTGGCCACGGTGGGGCTGTACGCGCGCGTGGCGATGCTGTGCGCCGCGGCCGCCAACACGCTGCTCGTGGCGCACTGGTACTCGTTCGGCGACTACCACCACGCCGAGGCGCTGATGCTCATCGCGCTCGGCGTGCTCGCGCTGTCGCCGTGCGCTGCCGTCTGGTCGCTCGATGCCGTGCGCCGGCGCCGCGCCGGCCATGCGCCGCCGCCCGACACGAGCGTGTTCGCGCGCTGGCCGCTGCGGCTGCTGCAGTGGGTCATCGCCGTCACCTATCTCTCGGCCGCCGGCTCCAAGCTGCTGTTGGGCGGGCCCCAGTGGTTCAACGGCTACACGATGACGTACCACTACCTCGCCCGGGCGATGCCGCCGGGGCGCGAGGTGGCCGTGGCGCTGGCGTCGCTGCCGCCGTGGGCGCACGTCGTCCCGTCCGTCCTCACCGTACTCTTCGAGTCGACCTTCGTGCTGGCGGTCCTCGTCCCGCGCACCGCGTGGTTCTACGTGCTGGTGGGGATCGTCTTCCACAGCACCGTCTACGTGACGATGGGGATCGGCTTCTTCCAGACGATCGTGCTGTACGTCGTCTTCGTCGAGAGCCTGCGCCGCTACTGGCCGGCGGCGCTTCGCCCGTCGTACTGGCGCGTGGGGCGCACCGGCCGCACCGGGCGCACCGGGCGCACCGGCCGCACCGGCCGCACCGGCCGCACCGGCCGCGCCGGCCGCGCCGGGCGCACGGGGGAAGCGGCGGAAGCGGCGGCGTCGGCGCGCGTGGCCGGAGGCTCGTCGCTCGTCGTCAGGCCAGGAAGCGGGAGCGCAGCTCTGGCGTCGGGACCCGGCACGCCTCGCGCCGGCCGAACCAGCGGTAGCGGTGGCGCGCGATCCAGTCGTAGACGGCGTCGCGGACGGGGCGCGGCACGAGGAGGAAGGCGGTCAGGAGGGGCCAGGCACCGCGCAGGCGCTGCGCGATGCGGAGCGCCGCGGTCGAGCGCTGGTACACGCGTCCACCGTCGACGAGGAGCACGCTGCTCAGCTCCGCACCGGTATGTCCGTGGTTGGCGAGCAGGCGCGCCGCCTCGGGGCTCTGCAGCGGGGCGAAGGCGAAGTGCCCGCGCGGGTCGCGGTCGATGACGAAGCGCACCGACGCGTCGCAGAGGTTGCAGACGCCGTCGAAGAGCACGATCGCGCCGCCGCGGGCGAGATGGACGGTGGCCGGATCGGGCGCGTTCACCCCCGGTGCCGCCGGCACGACGTCGTTCACGCGCTGCGCCATGGGGGAAAGGTAGGGTGGGGAGCGCGTCTGGCGTCTGGCGTCTGGGGGCGTGCAGCGGAAGGCGTGTGGCGGCGGAGATTCGATGGCGGACGCGCGAGGCTTCGGGGCTATCCTGGTCGTCGGGGGGGGGCCCCGCGCCGCGATCCGTACGCCCGCCGCCCCTGAGCGCTCATCGCTCGTCGCTCATCGCTCGTCTCTGACCGCTCCCGCCTCCACGATCTCCCGCGCGCACCGGGCGAGCAGCCGCCGCACCGCACGTGCCGCGACGACGCGCAGCAGTAGCACGCCCGCCCACAGCACCAGCACCATCGCCAGCAGGCGCAGCCGCTGTCCTCCGTACCAGCCGGCGCCGACCATCGCCGCCGTCACCAGCGCGCCGAGCGTGTAGAGGAGGGGGAAGCGCAGCCAGTAGCGCAGCCGTCGCGGCTCGCCCCAGCCGGCGCTGACGCGCACCTCGCCCGCGCTCACCAGGCGCAGCAGCGCGGCGCCCGAGGCACGCCAGGGGGGCGGCATGCGGAAGCGCAGCTCGTCGTGCGTGCCGCGGTGCACGCGGGCGCCGCACTGCGCGAGCTCCCGCTCCACGCAGGCCAGGATGACCTCCACCTGGTGCACCGTGGGCTCGGTGCGCAGGCGCAGCGACGCCATCAGCGGGCGCCGCCCGGGCCGGCGACGTCCACCCGCCCGAGCGCGGCCGGGGCGGCGCCGCGGCCGGCGGCGGTGGCGAGCAGGAGCAGGGTGAGCACGTAGGGGAGGGCGAGAAAGAGCTGGTAAGGTACCGCCCAGCCCATCGCCTGGAAGAGGAACTGCAGCGCGCTGGCCGCGCCGAAGAGGAGCGCCGCCACCGCCGCGCCCACCGGATGCCAGCGGCCGAGGACGACGACGGCGATGGCGATGAAGCCGCGGCCGGCCGACATCCCCTCGGCGAAGGTGCCGACCTGCGCCAGGACGAGCGTGGCGCCGGCCACGCCCCCCAGCGCGCCGCCGACCAGCGTCGCCGCGGCCTGGTAGCGGCGCGGATGCACGCCGGCCGCGGCGGCGGCCGCCGGGCTCTCCCCCACGGCCCGCAGCGCCAGCCCGCCCGGCGTGCGGTAGAGCCACCACCAGAGCAGCGGCGCCAGCAGGTACACGGCGTAGGTGCTCGCCGGCTGCGCGAAGAAGGCCGGCCCGACCACGGGGAGGTCGGCGAGGAGGGGGATGCGCAGCGGGGCGATGGTCGGCGTCGTCAGCGCCACGCCCCCCGCACCGTAGAGCGCCTGGTAGAGCGCCCCGGTGAGCCCCAGCGCGCCCAGGGTGATCGCCGTGCCGGTGATGATCTGGTCGGCGCGGAGGAGCACGGAGAAGAGGACGAGCACGGCGGCGACGGCGACCCCCGCCGCCGCGGCCGCGGCGAAGCCCGCCGTGGGCCCCGCGGCCCCGGCGACGAGCGCCGCCAGCGCCCCGGCGATGATGGAGCCCTCGAGCCCGATGTTGATCACGCCGGCGCGCTCGGTCACCGTCTCGCCGAGCGCGGCGAGCGCCAGCGGCGTCGCCGTGCGGACGGTGGCCTCGAGGAAGAGGGTGAGGGGCGAGGCCACGGTCAGCGCTCCGCTCGCCGCACGCGCGTCACCGCCAGCACCGCCAGGATCACCGCCGCCTCCACCACCGTCACCACCGCCGCCGGCACGCCGGCGTCACGCTGCATCGCCCCGGCGCCCGCCTCCAGCGCGCCGAAGAGGATCCCGCTCGGCACCACCAGCCGCGGGTCCAGCCCGGCCAGCAGCGCCACCGCGATCGCCGTGTAGCCGTAGCCCGGCGAGAGGTTCTCGTACAGCGCGTAGGTGACGCCCTGCACCTCGCTCGCCCCGGCCAGCCCCGCCAGCACCCCGCTCGCCAGGAAGGCGCCGGCCGTCGTCCGCGCCACCGCGATCCCGCCGGCGCTGCGCGCCGCGTCCGGGTTCGCCCCGCTGGCCCGCACGCGGAAGCCCGCCGCCGTGTGCTGCAGCGCGTACCAGAGCACCGCCGCGGCCGCCAGCGCCACCACGATCCCGGCGTGCAGCCGCGTGTGTGGCAGCAGCACCGGCAGGCGTGCCGACTCGGGCAGCGGCAGCGACTGCGGATAGACGTGCGACGGCTCCTGCAGCGGGCCGCGCACCAGGTAGCCCACGCCGTAGAGCGCGACGAAGTTGAGCATCAGCGTGCTGATCACCTCCGGCACGCCACGCAGCCGGAGCGCGGCGGCGATCCCCGCCCACGCCGCCCCGGCCAGTGCGCCGGCCGCCAGCACGACGAGCACGGCTGCCGGGCCCAGCGCCGCGCCGAAGAGGATGCCGACGGCCGCCGCCGCCCCGGCGCCGGCCAGCAGCTGCCCCTCGGCGCCGATGTTCAGCAGGCCGGCGCGGAAGGCCAGCGCCACCGAGAGGCCGGCCAGGATGAGCGGGGTGGCGCGGACCAGGGTGGCCGAGAGGAGTGCGTCGGCCGAGCCGAAGGCGCCGCGCCAGAGGGCGCGCAGCGCCACCGCCGGGTCGTGCCCGCCGGCCACCAGCAGCGCGGCGAGCAGGAGCAGGATGCCCGCGACCGCGACGAGCGGGACGGCCGCCGGACGCGCGAGCCGGGTCAGCCGGTGCATGGCGACGGGTCGTGCGGCGCCGGCCTCCGCGTTCGGTCAGTCGCTGTACGGGTTGTCGCCCGGACGGCGACCTCCCTGGCCGCCGGCCGGCCGTCCACCCCGTCCCCGCCCGCGGCGGCGCCGTCCACCCGCACCCCCGGCAACGCTGCCGGGGGTGCCGGGGGTGCCGGTGTTGCCGGCACCGTCGCCCGTGCCGCCGCGACCTGGACCACCGGCCGCCGGGCGACCCACCGGGGCACCACGCCGCGGTCCCCGTCCCGGTCCCGTGCCGCGTCCCTGACCGTCGCCGCGCGGCCCACCACCCGCCGCCTGCCGGCGCTGGCGCTCCTCCTCCTTGGCCTGACGGCGCGCCGCCTCCTCGGCCTCACGCTGCGCCTTGCGCTCCGCCTTCTCCTTCGCCCGCGCCCGCTCCTCCGCCTTGCGCTTGCGGATCTCGGCGATGCGCTCGCCGATCGGCACCTCGAAGCGCTCCGTCGGACGGGCGCTGTAGTCAAAGTCCGGGAG